>CAYWTM010000003.1:0-70929 GCA_964460185.1 uncultured Roseicyclus sp.
CGCCGCCCATGTCCTTTTTCATCAGCCCCATGGACGCGCCGGGCTTGAGGTTCAGGCCGCCGGTGTCAAAGCAGACACCCTTGCCGACCAGCGTGAGCGTCGGCCCGGTGCTGCCCCATGTCATCTCCAGCAGTCGGGGCGCCCGCGCACCGGCACGGCCCACGGTGTGGATCAGCGGAAAGTTTCGTTTCAACAGATCGTCGCCTTCGGTGGCGGTCACGCTGGCCCCGAATCCCAGGGCCAGTTCGCGGATCGCGGCCTCCAGCGCATCGGGGCCCATATCCTCTGCCGGGGTGTTGATCAGATCGCGGGTCAACGCCTCTCCGGCCGCGATGTGTTCAAGGCGGGCCGCATCGATACCGTCGGGTGCGACAAGGCGCGCCGCTGCGGCCGGCTGCGGGCGATAGCGATCAAACCGGTAGAGCGACAAGAGATAGCCAAGCGCGATTTCAGCACCATCCTGACCGGCCAATGCCTCGGCCAGCCGGTAGGTCGCAGCCGGCAGTCCGGCGATCGCGGCCCCGATGGCAAAGCGTTTCTTCAGTCTATCGGCAGGTGTACCAGTGCCGATCAGGACCCTGGCAGGTGAGCCTTCGGGGTTGGGCAGGGTGCAGGTCTGCGCGAGCGCGCCGGCAAACCCGTGGTGAAACGCCCAGGCGCGCTGCGTTTCAGGAAGGGCGGCAAGGGCCGCATCGCACCCATCGGGCGTGATCAATTGGATGTTGATCGCGCCGTCATCGGGCGCGGCAAAGGTAAGCGGCATGAAATGAGTACTCGTGCTGATGTCGGTCGCCACAGTAGCGCCCCCCCCTGCCGCTGCAAGTGGGGTCAGCCGGAAATATCCTCAAGATCCCAAACCGCGTGGATCGACCTGTCGCCCACGCGGTCCAGGCGGGCCAGCGTGGCGGACAGCGCGACCTGATCGTCGCTGCGGATGCATTCCAGAACATCGGCGCCGACCCTCGCCAGGGTCGCCATCCCGATCAGCGTCGCATCCCGCACCAGGGCACCGACCGCGCGGTCCAGAACAGCCATGTCGCCGCCCTTGCGCAGACGCGCGACCTGCGACAGGCGATTTGACAGCCGGTCGAGCGCGCGCGCCACTTCATGTTCGGCGCGGACCTCTCCCATGCGGGCGCACAATGCCTCCAACTGGCCGGGGTTAAAGCGCGCAGTCTCCGCCAGTGGCAGTTCGATTATGTCTACCAACATCTTGTCGCTCCAGATACCGCCCCACCACAGGCGATGGCAAAACTGCTGCCGGGATCTGAAGAAACGATTAGGCCCATGCCAAAAAGCTGATGCAATTTTTGCCGAATGCGCGCTATTCACCCATATGAGCCAAGGAGCCCTGTCCGACCATGCACCGCGTGAAATCCCTGCCCGACTATCTTCTGAGCCGATATCAGAATTGGAAGGAACACAGTTTCCCGGTCAGCAAGGATCTGATGCGCAAGCTCGCGATGGAAGGTCAGAACCCCAAGGCGATGATCATTGCCTGCTGTGACAGCCGTGTTGCGGTGGGGTCCGTCTTTGGCGAAAAGATCGGCGAATTGTTCGTGCACCGCAACATCGCCAACCTCGTGCCGCCCTATACGCCCGATGGGGAACACCACGGCACGGCGGCGGCGGTGGAGTTCGCCGTCAAGAACCTGAAGGTCAGCCATATCATCGTGATGGGCCATTCGAATTGTGGTGGCGTGAACGGATGCATCGAGATGTGCACCGGCAAGGCCCCCGATCTTGAACGCGTCGAAAGCTTCATTGGCCGCTGGCTCGATGTCTTGAAACCGGGTTTTGCGCGGGTTGCGGATATCGCCAGCCCCGAAGATCGCCAGACCGCGCTGGAAAAGGAAGGCATCCAGATCAGTCTGGAAAACCTGTTGAGTTACCCGTTCGTGGCCGAGGCGGTGAACAGCGGCGCGGTCAGTCTGCATGGATTGTGGACCGATCTGGCCGAAATGGATCTGGAAACATTCGACGGCACGGTGCGCCACTTCGTGCGCGGCTGAGCTTTACCTGCGGGGGCTGGCGCAGTAAGTCGCCGCAACGAACGGGATAAGGACGCGATATGGAACAGATACTGGCCCTGGCGGTCGACAACCTGCTGTCGCCGATCATCCTGTTCTTCGCATTGGGCCTGCTGGCCGCCTTCGCGCGGTCCGATCTGTCGGTGCCCGAAGCCGTCGCCAAGGGGCTGTCGATCTACCTGCTGTTCGCCATCGGGTTCAAGGGCGGGGCCAGCGTGGCAGATCACGGGATCGACGGGCGGCTGCTCATGTCGCTGGTCGCAGGGGTGATCCTGTCGTTCCTGATCCCGATGATTGCCTTTGCCATGCTGCGTTTCATGACCCGGCTCAGCGTGACGGATGCTGCCGCGGTGGCCGGGCATTACGGGTCGATCTCGATCGTGACCTTCGTGGCGGCAACCTCTGTCGTGTCGTCGGCCGGTCTGCAATCCGAAGGCTACATGGTCGCCGTCGCCGCCGTGATGGAGGCGCCCGCCATCCTGTCCGCCCTGTGGTTGATCGCGCGCTACGGCAAGGCGGGCGCCCAGATGGAAGAAGGCCTGATCCGAGAGATCCTGTTGAATGGCTCCATCGTGTTGCTGGTGGGGTCTTTCCTGATCGGGTGGATCACCGGGGCCGAAGGCATGGCGATGGTATCGCCCCTGATCGTGGCCCCGTTTCAGGGCGTCTTGTGCCTGTTCTTGCTGGATATGGGTCTTGTTGCCGGTCGTGGCCTGCGCGATGCCCGGTCGGTTCTGACGCCAGCGGTGTTCGTGTTCGGGGTGGTGATGCCACCTGTCGGAGCAAGCCTCGGCCTGCTGGTCGGTCTGGCGCTTGGCCTGTCAACGGGCGGCGTCGTGCTGTTCATGACGCTGTGCGCCTCGGCTTCGTATATCGCGGTGCCTGCGGCGATGCGCGTGGCCCTGCCCGAAGCGAACCCGTCGGTCTATCTCACGCTGTCGCTTGGCGTGACCTTCCCTTTCAACCTGACCCTTGGCATCCCGCTATACCTCGCGGTGGCCAGCGCCGTGACCGGAGGCTAAATCATGCAGACCCACAAGGCCAAACGTGTCGAGATCACCATCGAAGCGGTGATGGAAAGCCGCCTGACCAATGCGCTGATCAAGGCGGGCGTCACGGGGTTCACCGTGTTGCCGGTTCTGGGCGGGTCCGGGCGGTCGGGCCAGTGGAGCCGCGAGGGTCAGGTTTCGCGCGCCGGTGGCATGGTCAGCGTCGTGTGCATCATCCGGCCCGAGCGGCTGGATGAAATGCTGGACGCGGCCTTTGCCGTGGTCGAACGGCATATCGGGGTGGTCACCGTTCTGGATTGCGAGGTTCTCAGGGCCGAGCGTTTCTGATCCCAAATCCAAGGTTTTCGTGGTAAGCTCCATCCTTGTTGCAAAAACGAGGGAGTAGGTTCCATGCGTCTTTTGCGTCGAATTCTTTTTGGGCTCGTGGTCATCGTGCTGGCCGCTGCCGCCACCTCATACATTCTGCCACGCCATGTCATCGTGGAACGCGAGATGGTCATGAACGCCCCACCCGAAGTGATCTTTCAGCACGTCAATTCGCTCCGGGCCTTTTCCGAATGGTCCCCGTGGGGGGGCCATGACCCGAACATGGTTGTCAATTATTCAGGCCCCGAAACCGGCGTTGGAAACGTGATGGAATGGGTCTCGGATCATCCCAATGTGGGCAACGGCCGACAGGAAATCACGGCGTTGGTCGAGAATGAAAGCGTGCGCACCAGCCTGGCCTTCGACGGCATGGGCGCGGCACAGGCATGGTGGACGCTGACCCCCGAAGGCGACGCCACCCGCGTGACCTGGGGGCTGGACGCCGACATGGGCAACAGCCCCATCGGCCGATGGATGGGGCTGATGATGGACGGCTTTGTCGGGGCCGACTACGAACGCGGGCTCGATCAGTTGCGGCAGACCGTCGAAGGGTAGGCTCGCCGCGCAACAGTGGCGCGCGCGGGCCGATGGTCAGGGCCGCCAGTTCAGGATCTGACCTTCGGGCCAGCTGAATTCGACCTGCATTTCGATCATTTCGGTCTGACCGGGTCCGACCTGCAGATCCCACGCATGAACGCCGCGCAGATCGTCGATGTCTCGTTCGGATGGCTGCGGCGACAGCGTCAGGTCAAGTTCGAGGTCCTCTTGTTCCGCAAATGGGGTCGCATACAGAACTCGGACGGCCTCGACGGCATCACTGGTATTTTCCACCCCAAAGCCGACCGCGCGGGCCTGCGTGTCGCTGGACACGAATATTCCGCGATCCCCCTCGGCCAGGGACCGGTCGATCCAGATCAGCTGCAAATGGTCGAGCGGGCCAAAGGCAATCTCGACCTCTTCGCCCTGCGCGATCAGCGGCAGCATGTCTTCGCCGACCAGTGATCCGTCGCGGTAGAAACGCGCCGGGCCGGGCAGGATCGTCTCGCCGCTGTCATTTTGGGCCATGGCCACCAGAAAGGCCGTGTCGTCATGCCGGGGAACGGCGCGGTTTTCCATCTCGGCCTCAAGGGTCAGCGCGTCGAAAGGCAGGGTCGCCGTTCCCGATGGCCCGATGCTGACGGGCGTGGTGTAGTCATAGCTGACCGACAGGCCCTGAACCTGCATCTGGGCGCGGAACCCGCTGTCTTCCATGACGATGGCGGGTTCGATCATGCCGGCAGTTTCCGCAAATGCCTCGGCGTCGCGGGTCAGCAAGCCCGCGACCGGCGATGGTGCGGGGGCCGGTTCGATGATGCGGGCGGCGGATGGTGAAAGGTTCGACGGGGTGCGGTCGCGCGTCGGGGTCGCGGTGGAAAAGACCATGTCGACCCCCTGCCAGCGCGCGGGACCCGCCGCATGGACATGGATGAACCGGTCCACCGCGACCGCGCCGGTTTCGCTGTCCAGATGCAATTCGTATCCCGGTTCCCACCCGGCGTTGTAGGTGAGATAGCTCAGCGCCAGATCGGCTTCGATCGGGGCATCGGCCTGAACGGCCACCTCCATCACGTCGACGGCCTGCGCAAAGGGGCGCAATCGGGCCAGGGCCTCGGTCGCGGCATTCAGCTCTGCCTGGCGGTCCTCAAGCGCGGTTGCAAGCGCCCGGCGGGCCACGCGGGCGGCCTGCATTTCCGTCTGGACGCGCGCCGTTTCCGCCCCCAGCGTCGCCAGGAATTGCGACACCAGCGCGGGATCCGCAGGCAGGGCCACGCCGTTTTCGTCCCCCCGCGTCAGCGCGGTCAGATAGGCAAGCTGTACCTCCAGCGCCCGCATCGCGGTATCGGCGAGGGTCAGGTCGTCCTGTGCGGTTTCGACCGCGTCCCGGGCGCTGTCCACGGCTGCGCGGGCTGCTGCCTGAACAGGGTCATCCAAGGTGCCTTCGCCAATCGTGTATCCCGTCAGGATCTGCGGCAGGCCAAGCGTCAGGCCATCCGGCCCGACGACCTGCACCAGATCCGCCTGAAGCGCGTCCGGCATCGCGATCAGCACCCGGTGTTCGCCGGCCGGAATCGTCACGGTCGTGGACCGGGTCACTTCGGCACCCGACGCAAACACGGTCGCGGCCGAGATATCGGCACGGATCAAGATGTCTTCGGCCAGCGCAGCGGTGCTGGTCAGCAAGAGGGCGGACAGGGAAAGGGCGAAACGCATGGGTTTATCCTTTGCGAAGAGTTCGGTTGATCAGGTGCCCCACTGGTGATGGTGCGACAATGCTGGGAATCCCCCGGGTGGGCCACCGTCTTTGCAGGTCTTGAGGCGCAATGAGCGGACTGCCACCGATGACGCAGCGGCAAGTGCCGCGCGCGCGGCCGTGCGTGCAACAAAAAGGCCCGGAGACGTAACGCCCCCGGGCCGTGTGATGATGTGTTGGCCGGCGGCCGGGCGATCAGCCCTTTTTCAGGACGCGATTGCCTAGCGTTTCGGCGATCTGCACCGCGTTCAGCGCCGCACCCTTGCGCAGGTTGTCGCTGACGCACCACAGGTTGATGCCATTGTCGATCGTACTGTCCTGACGGATGCGACTGATGAACGTCGCATAGTCGCCGACGCATTCGATCGGCGTGACGTAGCCGCCATCCTCGCGCTTATCGACCACCATGATGCCCGGCGCTTCGCGCAGGATGTCGCGGGCCTCATCCTCGTCCAGGAAATCCTCGAACTCGATATTGATCGCTTCGGAATGACCGACGAACACCGGCACCCGCACGCAGGTTGCGGTGACCTTGATCTTGGGATCGAGGATCTTCTTGGTCTCGGCGACCATCTTCCATTCTTCCTTGGTCTCGCCGCTGTCGAGAAACTTGTCGATATGCGGGATCACGTTGAAGGCGATCTGCTTGGTGAATTTTGCCGGCTCACGCTCTTGGCCGGGCACATACATACCCTTGGTCTGATCCCAAAGCTCGTCCATGCCCTCCTTGCCGGCGCCGGACACCGATTGGTAGGTCGAGACCACGACGCGCTTGATGGTGGCGCGGTCGTGCAGCGGCTTGAGCGCCACGACCATCTGCGCGGTCGAACAGTTCGGGTTGGCGATGATGTTCTTCTTCGCGTAGCCCAGCACGGCTTCCGGGTTCACTTCGGGCACCACAAGCGGCACATCGGGATCGTAGCGATAGAGCGACGAGTTATCGATCACGACGCATCCGGCCTTGGCGGCCTTGGGTGCATATTTCGCCGTTGCATCGGATCCGATGGCGAACAGCGCGATATCCCATCCGGTGAAATCGAACGTGTCGAGGTCCTGGGTCTTGAGTGTCTTGTCGCCAAAGCTGCATTCGGAGCCGAGCGATTTTCGGCTGGCAAGTGCGGCGATCTCGTCGACGGGGAATTCCCGTTCGGCGAGGATGTTCAGCATTTCGCGGCCCACGTTGCCCGTGGCGCCCGCGATGACGACTTTATATCCCATGGTCCTTTTCCTTCGAGGTTGGATGCGCGGCGCTTAGCGCATGCGCGGGGGCAGGGAAAGAGGCGAAAGCCTTGACAGATCGCATGCAAAGGCGCATGTGCCCATCAAGTTGCTGCGCTGCCGCGTGAGCAGTCGGTCAAAGACAGACCCGACAGCAACCGATGTTTTCCCCCAGGTCCCCATCACGCAGGGTCTGACGATCCCGCCGATCCGCGGCCGGATTGCCCCTTGCTTCGCCCGGCATTTGTGCACGGGCACTGACCATTGGCGCGTGGTAGGCCCATGCGCCCCGAAAGGTACCACCTTGTTTGATTTCGATATGCTCGGCCTCAAGCCGATCCTCTCCAAGACCCTTCAGGCCAACGGCTTCAAGGAACCGACGCCCATTCAGAACCAGGCCATTCCCCTGGCGCTGGAAGGTCATGACATCCTGGGCCTCGCCCAGACCGGCACCGGCAAGACGCTCGCCTTTGGCCTGCCCCTGATGGAGCATCTGCTGGCCCACCACGGCAAGCCCGAACCCAAGACGGCGCGCGCGCTGATCCTGGCTCCGACGCGCGAGCTGGTGAACCAGATCGCCGACAGCCTGCGGATGTTCACCCAACAGACCCCTCTCAAGGTCGCAACCGTTGTGGGTGGCCAGTCGATCGGCCGTCAGATCGGCGTTCTGGCGCGCGGAACCGACATTCTTGTCGCGACACCGGGCCGACTGATGGACCTGATGGACCGCGGTGCCATCCATTTGCATACCGTGCAGCACCTGGTGCTGGACGAAGCCGACCAGATGCTGGACCTCGGCTTTATCCACGCCCTGCGCAAGATCGCTCCAAAGCTGGGCACGCCGCGTCAGACCATGCTGTTTTCGGCCACCATGCCGAAACAGATGGAAGAACTGTCGCGCGCCTACCTGACCAACCCCAAGCGGGTACAGGTCGCGCCTCCGGGCAAGGCCGCCGACAAGGTGGCCCAGTCGGTGATCTTCGTCGAGAAATCGGCCAAGCAATCCAAACTGCGCGAAATCCTCAACCGCGACCCCGAAGCGCTGGTGCTGGTCTTTGGCCGCACCAAGCATGGCTGTGAAAAGCTGATGAAGGGGCTGGTCGATGACGGCTACAACGCCGCCTCGATCCACGGCAACAAAAGCCAGGGCCAGCGGGATCGCGCCATCAAGGCGTTCCGCGATGGAACGATCAAGATCCTGGTAGCAACCGATGTGGCGGCGCGCGGCATCGACATTCCCGGCGTCGGTTACGTCATCAATTACGAACTGCCCGACACGCCCGACAACTACGTGCACCGCATCGGCCGCACCGCGCGTGCGGGCCGCGAGGGCGAGGCGATCGCCCTTGTCTGCGCGGAAGAAGTCGATCTGCTCAACCAGATCGAAAAGCTGATGAAAAACGAAATTCCGGTTGTCGGCGGGCACAAGCCCGAGGCTGTCAGCGCGCCCAAACCCGGTCGCCGTGGTCGTGGCGGGAATGCTGGTGGTGGCGCTGGCGGAGGCGGCAACCGCCGCGCCCAGGGCCAGGGTCGCCCGCAGGGACAAAAGAAACCGCAGGGCGCGCCCGGCGGTCAGGTCAAGCGGCGGCGTCCGCGCCGGCCCCGCAAGGCCGCGTAAGCTAGACCTCCGGGGTTTCGCGGGCGAATAGATACACCGCGAGACCAATGAGAATGACCAGCGCCAGCAGCGCAAACAAGATGCCATAGGCGGCCTCGGCCCCCATGCTGGCGGACAGGGATTGATGAACGGGGCCGGACGTGAATTGCATCACTCCGGCCCCGCCCATTCCGAACAGGTTAAGCAACGTCACCCCGCGCCCCGTCAGATGCGCGGGCAGAAAGCTGCGGCCATGCGAAATGACGATCGGGTAGGATGCGCCAAGCATCCCGATCAGGGCAAAGATGGCAACAGCGGTCCAAAGGCCCGCAGGCGGCGATACCCATAACCACAAACACAAAAGCGCCACCCCCAGATTGCCGATGAGGATCGGCCATTTGCGGCTGCCCAGGATGCGGTCGGCGGGGCCATACAGGAAATTCCCCGCCACCATCGCCAGCCCCATCACCAGCGTGGCGGTTCCGATCTGTCCAAGGGTCGCGGCATGAAGGTCGGCGATATAGGGGCTGATCCAAAGGCCCCTGATCCCGGCCGCAGGCGCGTAACAGACGAACATCATCGCCGCGATGGGCCACAGCTGCCGCATCCACAGCAGGTCCAGCAACGACCCCCTGGCTTCACCCTCCGGTTTGGGCGGGTCCCGCACCAGGATTGCGATGGCGATGCCGATCACGACCGTGAAGGCTGCGAAGCCCCCGACCGTTTCGCGCCAGCCAAAGGTTTCCACGGCCCAGGCCAGCGGCGCGGCGGACAGGATATTGCCAAGCGAACTGACCCCCACCGTCACACCTGCCAGGGTGCCGAAGATCGCGGCCGAAAAGCTGCGCGCGAAGATGTAGTAGGTCGACATCAGAATGGGCGCACACCCGATCCCGATCAGAATCATGGCCAGCGTCACCATGCCGGGATCTTGCGCCACGGCGAACAAACCGGCCCCGCCCGCCCCGCCACCCAGAAACAGGATCGACGCCGTGCGGCGTGGCCCGAACGTATCGAGCGCCCATCCGACGGGCAGTTGCATCAGCGCGAATGCCGCGAACCACATGCCTGAGGCCCGTGCGAGATCCCCCGTGGTCGCGCCCAGGTCGGCCTCCAGTGCCGGGGCCAGAACCGCAAGAAAGGCGCGGTAGAACTGGCTCAGCATGTAGGCCACCACAAGAAAGGCCAGTCCGGCACGCATCTGTCGTGATCCTTCCCTTCCGCGACTGGCGCGACACTGACCCGACCCGGGGGCAGCGGCAAGTCCTCGCGCTTTCCTGATCTTTTTTGTCGGAAATTATTGACAGCGCCCTGATTATGATTTTCAACAGCAGCATACAAACTGAGTAAATCAGTCAGGTATATGTCAAACACTCGATCACGGAGCCTTCCATGACCCGCACCATCGCTGCCCTTCTGGGGTCGACCATCGCCCTTTCCACCCTCACTGCCGCACAGGCGCAGGAGCTGAACCTCTATTCCTCGCGCCACTACGACACCGACGAGCGGCTCTATTCCGATTTCACCGAGGCAACCGGCATCACGATCAACCGGATCGAAGGCAATGCCGACGAGCTGATCGCGCGGATGCAGGCCGAGGGCGCGAACAGCCCCGCCGACGTATTCCTTACCGTCGACACCGTGCGCCTTGCCCGTGCGACCGACATGGGGCTGCTGCAGCCCGTCGAAAGCGCGGTTCTGGAAACCCGCGTGCCCGGCTACCTGCAAGATGACGGCAACCACTGGTTCGCCTTTTCGCAGCGCGCGCGGATCATCTTCTACGACCGCGACGATGTGGCGAACCCGCCGCTGACCTACCAGGATCTGGCAAGCCCGGAATATGCCGGACAGGTCTGCATCCGGTCCTCTACCAACGTCTACACGCAGAACATCACCGCCGCGCTGATCGCGCATCTGGGTGTCGAGGCCGTCGAGGATTGGGCGACCGCCGTGGTCGGCAATTTCGCCCGCGCGCCGCAGGGCGGAGACACCGACCAGCTGCGCGGCATCGTCTCGGGCGAATGCGACATCGCGATGTCGAACACCTATTACTTCTCGCGCATCATCCGCGAGGGCGATGACCAGATCTCGCCTGAACAGCTGGCGAATATCGGCTGGGTCTTTCCCAACCAGAACGACATCGGCGCGCATATGAACGTATCAGGCGGCGGCGTGGCGGCGAACGCGCCGAACCGCGACAACGCCGTGCTGTTCCTGGAATACCTCGCCTCGGATCAGGCGCAGCAGTATTTCTCGGCGGGCAATGACGAATATCCTGCCGTGCCGGGCGTGGGCCTGTCCCCGTCGGTCGCGGCGCTGGGGATCTTCCGCCCCGATGTGATCGACCTGTCCGAGATCGCGGGGAACGTCGGCATGGCGGTCGAGGTGCTGAACACAGCCGGGTGGGAATGATCCCCGGCGGGGTATGACGACATAAAATGGCAACGGGCGCTCCGCAGCGGGCGCCCGTTTTGCGTTTGGGAGGATAGGCGATGCACGGCGGCTTCGCCCTTGTTCCGCGCAGGCCCGGAGGCCGAGGTCGGTCCGGGGCTCAAGGTGGAGTTTCGCCGTGCCGTGCACCGAGGTCCGGCAAGGGCCGGAATCCAGGCTCGGAACCAGCAGAACGCCCCCCCTACACCCCCCGCCGCATCTGCCCCTGCGCCGCGTCGACCGCGTTGCGTGTCGGGCGGCTTTCGCGCCCGATGCTCCAGCACAGGATCGCCACGGGGATCAGGCCCACGGCTCCGATCACCAGGCTGGGGACGGCGGCCTCGGCCAGCCGTTCGTCCGAGGCGAGACGGTGGGCCTGCACCGCGAGCGTGTCATAATTGAACGGCCTCAGGATCAGCGTGGCGGGCAGTTCCTTCATCACGTCGACGAACACGATCAGAAGCGCCGTCAGGATCGAGGGCTGTAGGATCGGCATGTGGATGCGCCGCAGCATCGGCGTCGGGCCGTGGCCCAGCGTCCGGGCGACGGCATCGACGCTCGGGTTCACCGTGGCTAGGCCGGATTCATAGGTGTTCAGCGCCACCGCCATGAAACGCGCCATGTAGGCCATGATCATCAGCCAGATGGAGCCGGTGATCAGCAGGCCGGTATCGATGCCGAAATTCGCTTCCATCACCCGGTCCAGCGCGTTGTCGAAGGCCGCGAAGGGAAACAGCAGGCCCACGGCGATCACGCCGCCCGGCACGGCATAGCCGATGCCCGCGATCCGCAATGCGGTCTGGGAACTGCGGGTGGGGTGCAGCCGCGCGTTGAAGCCCAGCGTGATGGCTGCCGCGACGGTCAGAACGGCGGCGATACCGGCCAGCGTCAGGGAATGCTGGAGGAAGCCGAGATAGCGCGGCGAGAACAGGATCTGGGCTGACCCCGAGGCCAGCGAGACCAGGATGGCGGTAGGCACAAGAAAGCCGAAGAAGACCGGCAGGCCACAGATCATGATGGCCCCCAAGGCGGCGCGACCGCGCAGCCGCACCGGTTCCATCCGTTCGAACCGGCGCCCGGCGTCGTGGTGGCGCAAGTGGCGGCGCTGGCCGCGTTCCAGCGTGGCCAAGGCCAGCGCCACGACCAGCAGGCACAGGGCCAGTTGCGCGGCCGCCGCCCGGTCGAACAGGCCGAACCAGCTGACATAGATGCCGGTGGCGAAAGTCTGGACACCGAAATAGGCGGTGGTGCCGTAGTCGGCCAGCGTCTCCATCAGCGCGAGCAGCACGCCGCCCGCGATGGCTGGCCGCGCGACCGGCACCGAGACACGGAAGAAGGCGCCCCAGGGGCCCTGTCCCAGCGTGCGAGCCGCGATATAGGCGGTTGCGGACTGCCGCAGGAAAGCCGCGCGCGCCAGCAGGTAGACGTAAGGGTAAAGCACGAGGATCAGCATCGCAGCCGCCCCGCCGAGGCTGCGGATCTCGGGGAACCAGTAGTCGCGCGGGCCCCAGCCGGTAAGATCGCGCAGCGTCGACTGGACCCAGCCGGGATGGTCGAGCAGGTCGGTATAGGCATAGGCCAGCACGTAGGCCGGGTAGGTCAGCGGCAGGGCCAGCGCAACCTCGAACAGGCGACGGCCGGGAAAGCGGGTGGCGGTGACAAGCCACGCGGTCGAGGTTCCGATCACGGCTGTGCCGATGCCCACGATCACGACCAGCAGCGCGGTGGTGCCTGCATAGCGCGGAAGCACCGTGCGCGCGAGGCTCTCCAGCGTGCCGATGCCGCCGGTGAGCGCGGCCACCGCGACCGCTGCCATCGGCAGGAGGCACAAGCCTGCGGTAAGCCATGCCAGCGCGGTCAGGCGGCGCGGATGGTAGGATCGGGCGCGGTGGGCCATCGGCAAGGGCTTTCGGGCGGTCAGTCAATCCGACACCTTTTGTCGGGATTTCCCGCGAATGCAAGCGACCGGGCGACCGGTGGGCGGCTCTGTCGCAAAAGCTTCACTTGTCTTCATGCCTTGATTCTGTATTTCGAGAAATATGGAAATTAAGCTTACAGATCGATTCACCGCCCTGAGCCATCCGGCCCGTCTGGATGTCGTGCAACTGCTCATCCGCCGCTATCCCGACCGCGTGCCGGCGGGCGAGATCGCCATGGCCCTTGGATTGAAGCGCAACACGCTCAGTGCCTACCTGGCCGACCTGGTGCAGGCGGACCTGATCACGCGCGATCGGGCCGGAACGTCGCTGCGCTACGGCGCGGACATGGCCGGCCTGCGCGAGATGACCGAAACCCTGTTGCGGGATTGTTGCCGCGGTCGGGCAGATCTCTGCCCGCCAGGTGTCTTTCCCGACCTCATCGGAGACCCATCCATGTCCGACCGACGCTATCTGGTCCTGTTCATCTGCACCGGGAATTCCGCCCGGTCGATCTTTGCCGAAACCCTGCTGCGCGACATGGCGGGCGACCGGTTCGAAGTGTTTTCCGCAGGGACGCTGCCACAGTCCGAGCTGAACCCGATGGCGGTGCAGATGCTGCGCGCCAAGGGTCATGACACCGCAGGATTGCGGTCGAAGAACCTGTCCGAGTTCCAGGGCGTCGAGGCACCCGGGTTCGACTTCGTCTTCACCGTCTGCGACCGCGCTGCGAACGAGGCCTGTCCGCCATGGCCGGGGCAGCCGATGTCGGCGCATTGGAGCACGCCTGATCCGGTCAAGGCCGAGGGCACCGAGGCCGAGCGGATGCTGGCCTTTCAGAATGCCTACGGGATGCTGCGCAACCGGATCCTCGCTTTCACGGCGCTGCCACTGGACACGTTGGACCGCATGTCGCTGCAGCACGCGCTGGACCGCATTGCAACGGGGGAAACGGAACAATGACCACCTATGCGCTGAACGGACTGGGCCGGATCGGCAAGCTGGCGCTGCGACCGCTGCTGGAACGGGGCGCGACCATCGCCTGGCTGAACGACGCGGTGGGCGATCCGGCGATGCATGCGCATCTGCTGGAATTCGACACAGTACACGGGCGTTGGCGGGCCGATATCGCTTCCGATTCCGATAGTATCACCATCGATGGCACACGCCTGCCGGTCTTCAACGAGCGCGACCCCGCCAAGCTGCCGCTGGACGGTGTGGACGTGATCATCGACTGCACCGGCGTGTTCAAGACCGCCGCCAAGATCCAGCCCTATTTCGATGCGGGCGTAAAACGGGTGGTGGTCAGCGCCCCGGTCAAGGACGGGGGTGCGGCGAATATCGTCTATGGCGTGAATCACGGCATTTATGATCCTGACCAGCACCGGATCGTCACGGCGGCCAGTTGCACGACCAACTGCCTGGCCCCGGTGGTCAAGGTCATCCACGAGGCGCTGGGCATCAAGCATGGCTCGATCACGACGATCCATGACGTGACCAACACCCAGACCATCGTCGATCGCCCTGCCAAGGATCTGCGCCGGGCGCGGTCTGCCCTCAACAGCCTGATTCCGACCACCACCGGCAGCGCTACGGCGATCACGCTGATCTACCCCGAACTCAAGGGCAAGCTGAACGGCCACGCGGTGCGGGTGCCGCTGCTGAATGCCTCGCTGACGGATTGCGTGTTCGAGGTGGAGCGCGCGACGACGGCGCAGGAGGTGAACGCGCTGTTCAAGGTCGCAACCGAAGGGCCGCTGGCCGGTATCCTCGGCTACGAGGAACGGCCGCTGGTCAGCGCGGACTACGTCAATGACACGCGGTCCGGTATCGTCGATGCGCCCTCGACCATGGTCATCAACGGCACCCAGGTGAAAGTCTATGTCTGGTACGACAACGAGATGGGCTATGCGCACCGGCTGGTCGATGTGGCGCTGATGGTGGGCGCTGCCCCATGAGCGACAGCGCAGCGCGGCCAGAGGGTTTCGCCGCCTATATCGCGGTCACGGCCGCCTACTGGGCCTTCATGCTGACCGATGGCGCGCTCAGGATGCTGGTGCTGCTGCATTTCCACACGCTGGGTTTTTCGCCGGTCCAGCTGGCGTATCTGTTCATCCTCTACGAGGTGGCCGGCATCGTCACGAACCTGAGTGCCGGCTGGATCGCGGCGCGGTTCGGCCTGACCTCGACGCTTTATGTCGGGCTGGGGGTGCAGATCGTGGCCTTGCTGGCCCTGACACAGCTGGATCCGGCCTGGGGCGTCACGGCGTCGGTGGTTTTCGTGATGTGCGTTCAGGGACTGTCGGGTGTGGCCAAGGACCTGGCCAAGATGTCGTCGAAATCCGCCGTCAAGCTGTTGGCGCCCAAGGCGGATGGCGCCTTGTTCCGATGGGTGGCGCTACTGACCGGATCCAAGAACGCGGTGAAGGGGCTTGGCTTCTTGCTGGGCGCGGTTGCGCTGGCCCTGTTCGGTTTCGTGCCGTCGGTTCTGGGCATGGCCCTGCTTTTGTCGGTGGTGCTGGTGGCCATCGCGCTCAAGATGCCGGCCGGACTGCCCGCGGGACGCAAAGGGGTAAGGTTTCAGGAGGTCTTTTCGAAATCGGCCAATGTGAACTGGCTGAGCGCGGCGCGCGTGTTTCTGTTCGGCGCACGCGATGTGTGGTTCGTCGTCGGCATCCCGATCTATTTCTACGCCGTTCTGTCGGATGGGTCACAGGCCGGAAACCGCGCGGCCTTTTTCATGATCGGCAGCTTCATGGCGGTCTGGATCATGCTTTACGGCGCCGTTCAGGCCAATGCCCCCAGGATCTTGCGCGCCCGGTCGCGCGACGAGGGCGCCTTGATCCGGGCCGCCTGGGTTTGGTGTGCCGCGTTGGCGCTTGTGCCGGCGGCCCTGGCCGGGCTGGTGATCTGGGCCGGGTCGCCCGCGCCCTGGCTGACCGCGACCCTTGTGGCGGGCCTGTTGGCGTTCGGCGCGATTTTCGCGGTGAATTCCGCGTTGCATTCCTACCTGATCCTGAGCTTCACACAGGCCGAACGGGTGACGATGGATGTGGGATTCTACTACATGGCCAACGCCGCTGGCCGGCTGGTCGGCACGCTGATGTCCGGTGTCAGCTATCAGGCTGGTGGCCTGCCGGCATGCCTTGCAACGGCGGCCCTGTTTCTGACGATCAGCGCCTTGACCGCGCGACGCTTGCGGGCTGCCTAGCGTCGCGGTGGCAGGAAAGACGCCGAGACGAGGCGCAGATAGTCGTCTTCGTTCACGGTGATCTTGGTGTCTTCGGCCTTGCCATCAAGCGACAGGAAAGAATGCCCGTGAACCGAGCACCATAAGGCATAAGCGCGCCCGTTGACCTCTGGGCTGTCGGGCGGCAACTGCAGGTGATCTGCCACCACACCGATGACGATGGCAAAGGTGCACTGACCCATTTCGGCCAGTTCCGGATCATCGGCGTGACTTTCCGTCAGGCCGAACATGACCCGGAAAACGCCCGGTTCGCTGCGGGCGAAATCCACGTAGGCCTTCCCGATCGCCACGACACGCTCAAGGCTGCCGGCGGGGTAGGCGTCTGCGGCGGTCTGCAGGTCGATGCGCATGCGTTCCATCGCCAGCATGACCACCCCGCGCAGGATGTCGTCGCGGTCCTTGAAGTGCTTGTAGGGCGCGGCCGTGCTGACGCCCGCAAGGCGGCAGGCCTCCGCGATGGAGAACCCGTCGGGCCCATGGCGTTCCACAAGCTGGCGGACAGCCTCGAGCAACTGACCCTTCAGATCGCCATGATGATAGTTTTTCTTGGCCTCGATCAGGGGCTTGGCATCGCTCATTTACGGCTCGGTTCAAATTTTCCGTTGACTAAGTTAGCGACGCAAACATATGTAAGCAACGCTAACTTCAAAAGTGGAACGGGACGGGTCATGGTCGACGATACCACAAGACAGCAGCACGCGCCCTGGCGTCGTA
The DNA here is from genome assembly GCA_964460185.1 of uncultured Roseicyclus sp. Lineage (GTDB taxonomy): Bacteria > Pseudomonadota > Alphaproteobacteria > Rhodobacterales > Rhodobacteraceae > JAVJPJ01. The sequence goes on from CAYWTM010000003.1 coordinate 16,822, forward strand.
TCACGACCGGGGTCGGGCGGATGGCCGTGACCTTGGCGTTCGTAGGTGTCGCGGTCGGCGCAGGTGTGATGGCACATGGGGCGCTCAGCGCCCGTGCGGTCCAAGGCGACGGACCGCTGCCCGCCCCCCGAACCAGCATTGTGCCGCAGGTTTTGCACATGGAGCACACCATAAGCCTTGAGCGCCGCTTCACCGGTCAGTTCGAAGCCCCGCAAGAAGTCGCGCTCGCCTTCGAGGAGGGCGGCACCATCGCCACGGTTCTGGTCCGCGAGGGCGATCGCGTAGAGGCCGGTGTCGTCGTTGCAACGCTGGATACCCGATTGCTAGATGCCGACCGGGTCAGGCTCCAGGCTTCGCGTGCGGCGCTTGCGGCACAGGTGGAACTGGCGCGGCGCACCAACGACCGGCAAACGGCGCTGCTGGCCGAAGGGCATGTGACCCGACAGCGCGTCGATGAGACCTCGTTGCAACTGGCACAGCTAAACGCCTCGATCGCGGAAATCGATGCCGGGATCGCGGCGCTGGATGTGCGTTTGTCGAAAGCCGAAATTCGGGCCCCGTTTGCAGGCGTGATCGGTGCGCGCGTGCTTGACGCAGGGGCGGTCGCGGGTCCCGGTGCGGCCGTCGTGACCCTGCTCGAGGGGGGGCCTGCCCGGTTCCGGGTCGGGTTGGCCCCCGATCTGGCCGCACGCCTCGTCCCTGGCATCATGGTCGAGATCGAAACCGCGTCCGGGCCACTTGCGGCACGTCTGGCCCGACTGACGCCGGATCTGGATGCGACCACCCGCACCCGCGTGGCCCTTTTCGACCTTGCACAATCCGCCGTGGCTCCGCCGTCGCGTACCACTGGCGAAGTCGTCATCAGTGATGAGATCACGGCCGAAGGGGCCTGGGTGCCGGTATCCGCGCTGCGCCAGGGGCCGCGCGGATCATGGGTTATTCTGACGGTCGACGGAACCGGGGATGGCGCGACCATTCAGGTGGAGGCGGCAGAGGTCCTGCATCTCGATGCGGACCGTGCCTTTGTCCGGGGCAGTTTCGCAGACGGAACCTTGTTCGTGCCGGCCGGAAATCACCGGATCGTTCCGGGGGAACGCGTGCGCGTCATCTCCGTCGCGGAGGCGGGATGATGCAGGGCGATGCGTCGACCCTGACCTGGCGCGAGCCACGGATCGTCGCGCTTGCGCTGCTGGTTGTTCTGGCGGCTGGTTTGTCGGCGCTGATTTCCATCGGCCGACAGGAAGATCCCACCATCACCAACCTGTTCGCCACGATCACCACGGTCTACCCCGGCGCCGAACCGGCGCGGGTCGAGGCGTTGGTGACGACGGGGATCGAAGATCACCTGCGCGAAATCGCAGAGGTCGATCTGATCGAATCCACCTCCGGCACGGGCGTGTCGATCGTGACGCTGCAACTGTTGGAAACCCTGCCCGATGACCGGATCGAACAGGTCTGGTCCGAAATCCGCGATGCGTTGTCGGATGCCGCGCTGTCGTTTCCCGAAGGGGTTCCCGACCCCGAGATGAGCACCGATGGTGCCGGTGCCTACGGCGCCATTGTCGCGCTGACACCGGCGCGTGATGGCGTGCCGCTGACCTTGCTGGCTCGCTACGGTGACGCGCTGGCCGACGAGATGCGCAATGTGCCGGGGACCCAACTGGTCAATGTGTTCGGCCAACCCGATGAGGAAATCCTCGTCACGCTGGACACGGCCGAGGCCGCGGCCCTTGGGCTGAGCGCCGATCAGGTGGCGGCCGCCATCTCTGCCGCTGACGCCAAGGTCCGCGCGGGCCAGGTCACGGGGACCTCCAGTGAATGGGTGGTCGAGGTTCAGGGCGAAATCGAAAGCCTCGCGCGATTGCGCAACATCGTGCTGCGCGAAGGCGAGGGCGGCAATGCCCTGCGTCTTGGCGATCTGGCCCGGATCACGCGCGGCCCGCGAGAGCCGTTCGGCGAACTGGCGTTTCAGAACGGGCACCCCGCCATCCTGGTCGCCGCCAAGCTGGAAGACGGTCTGCAGGTCGATGTCTGGGCGGGATACATCCGCGAAACGCTGACAGGGTTTTCCGATCAACTGCCCGGCGGCATGCAGGCGGATCTTGTGTTCGACCAATCCACCTACACGGCCGATCGCCTGGCAGAGGTCGGCACCAACATGGCGATCGGCGTGGGCCTTGTCGTGGCCGTCTTGCTGATCACGCTCGGCCTGAGGGCGGCATTGATCGTGGCGATCATCCTTCCCGTCGTGAGCCTGGCAAGCCTTGCCACGATGAACGCCATGGCCCTGCCCATCCATCAGATGAGCGTCACCGGCATGATCGTCGCCCTTGGCCTTCTGGTCGATGCAGGCATCGTGATGACCGACGAGATTGCCCGCCGTCTGCGCTCCGGCCTGCCCCGGCTCGAGGCCGTGCGCGGTGCGGTCGGGCGCCTGACCATGCCGCTTTTCGCATCCACCGCGACCACGGCACTCAGCTTTACACCGATGATCCTTCTGCCGGGACCGGCGGGGGATTTCGTCGGGTCCATCGCGATGGCTGTGGTCATCATGCTTGTCTGGTCCTTCGTGGTTGCGGTCACGATCACCCCGGCGATCGCCGGTTGGATCCTCCCCGCCGGGTCCGGGGGGCGGTTGTCGGGCGGCCTGCCCTCCGGCCCGATCGGGCGGGTTTTCTCCGCCAGTCTGCGCTGGTCGGTGCGCAATCCGATCCGGTCCATGGCGCTGGCCCTGGTCTTGCCGGTTCTCGGCTTTGCCAGCCTGCCCTTGCTGACAGCGCAATTCTTTCCCGGTGTGGACCGGGACCAATTCACCATCGAGGTGGATCTGCCCCCCGGAACCGCCCTTGCCCTGACGCAGGCGGTGGTGGCCCGGCTGGATGCGGCTCTGCTGGACGAGTCCGACATCGAAAGTGTCAGTTGGTCACTCGGTCGATCCGCGCCGTCCTTCTACTATAATATCGTCGGCGACAGGGACGCGGCGCCGGGCCATGCGCAGGCGTTGATCCGCACGCGGTCGGCAGGGGCGACCGAGGCCATCTTGCCGCGCCTTCAACGGGATTTGCCCGACCTCGCCCCCGAAGCCCAGGTTCTGGTGCGCGGCCTTGTGCAGGGGCCGCCGGTCAGCGCCCCGGTCGAATTGCGCGTGGTCGGCCCCGACATCGCGGTGCTGCGCCAGGAAGGCGCGCGGTTGCGGCAGATCGTTGCCGGTCATGATGGCGTGACACTGGTGCGTGCCTCCATCAGCGAAGGCGCCCCAAAGCTGGCCATCGACATCGATGAAGGTGCCGCGCGGCGTCTTGGGTTGAGCCTTGGTGACGTGGCGCGGCAGTTGGAGGCGGGTCTGGTCGGCATGACCGGCGGCTCGCTGATCGAAGGCACCGAGGATCTGCCTGTCCGGGTGCGCCTGGGCGCGGCCCTGCGCAGCGATCCGTCCGCCATCCGCGACATGCCGATCCTGCCCGCGGGTGCGGCGGGTTTGGCGGCAGGGGGTGTGTTTCCCGCCGTGCCGTTGTCTGCGATTGCCGAGGTCACGCTGGAACCGGGCGAGGGCACCATAACCCGCCGCAACGGCGAACGGGTCAACACCGTGCAAGCCTTCCTTTTGCGCGGCGTGTTGCCCGAAGAAGCACTTGGCGATATTCAGGCCGACCTTGCGGCGCAAGGATACGCGGCGCCACCGGGCTACAGGCTTGAGATTGGTGGGGACAGTGACGAACGCGCCTCGACGCTCAGCAATCTTCTGGCCCCTCTCGGTCTGATCGTGACGCTATCGATCGCGGTGGTGGTGATGACGTTCCGGTCCTTCCGGCTGGCCGGCGTGGCGCTGGTCGTCAGCGGATTGTCGGCCGGGCTGTCGATACTGGCGCTCGCGATTTTCAACTACCCGTTCGGTATCATCGCCATTATCGGCGTGATCGGGTCGATCGGGGTGTCGATCAATGCCGCGCTGATCATCATGACGGCCTTGCAGCAAGACGAGGCCGCCGCGTCAGGGGATACCGGCGCGATGGCCGATGTCGTCATGGCCTCGTCGCGTCACATCGTGTCGACCACCATCACGACCGTCGGGGGGTTCGTGCCCCTTATCCTCGCGGGGGGCGGATTCTGGCCACCCTTCGCGATGGCCGTGGCGGGTGGCGTGTTGCTGTCCACCGTGGTCAGTTTCTACTTTACCCCGGCCGCGTTCCGGCTGGTTTACGCACGCGCCCCCCGCGTTGAGGGCAGCGCGTATCACGCGGCCATTGCCCCGACCGCGATACCCGTCATGCAAGCGGCCGAATAGATCGCGTTCCCGGTTCAGGCCTTAAACTTCTGTTGAGGGTCTTGGCCTAGACCGATGCCGTATGTGCACACGGATCGGCCCGCGATGACCAGCGAGAACCAGCAGCGACCCATCATCATCAAACGCAAGAAAGTCGTCGGCGGCGGTGGCCATCACGGCGGCGCGTGGAAGGTGGCCTACGCCGATTTCGTAACCGCGATGATGGCCTTCTTCATGCTGATGTGGCTTCTCAATGCGACCACGGAACAGCAGCGCAAAGGCCTCGCCGACTATTTCAGCCCGACCATTCCGGTCGCCCGGGTCTCGGGTGGGGGTGAGGGGGCATTTGGGGGGGATAGCCCGTTTTCGGAACGCACCGTTGCCCAGAATGGCACGGGCGCCACAAGCCTCCGGCCGGCCGAAGGCCAGCAAAGCCTGGGATTGACGGGCAGCGATGATCGCGAGTCCGATGCCGAAGACGCCGTGCTTCAGGGCATGGCTGACGCGATATCCGCCGGGGCGGGCGATGCGCGACTGACCGAACTGGTACAATCGCATATCCACACCCGGCTTACGGATGAAGGCCTGATCATCGAAGTGTTTTCGCGTCCCGGCCAGCCTTTATTCGACGCCCAGACCGATACGCCTGCCCCGTGGATGGCCGATCTTGCCGCTGCGATGGCGGACCTGTTCGGAACAGTGACGAACGCGGTGGCGGTAGAAGGCCACGTGGCGGCCGAACCCGTGGTGGTTGCCAGCGAAACCCGTTGGCAGACATCGACAGGCCGCGCCCAGGTCTTTCGCGGCATGCTGGAACGGGGCGGATTGCCACCGCGCCGGATCGTGCGCGTGACCGGGCATGCCGACCGGGAGGCGGTCACCGAAAACCCCATGGCGATCCGAAACGACAGGTTGGAGATCATTCTTTTGCGCAACGACCTGTGATGGCCGATCGCGAAATACATTGGATTGTATCCGTTAGGGCCGCCTTAAGACCCGTTCGGGCAACTTCTCCGGAAATCGAGATGCAGCAGAAAGGCGCATGGTATGACGATATCTTCCTCGCTTAATGCCGGTGTGGCCGGCCTCAACGTGAACGCGACACAACTGGCCACGATCGCCGACAACATCGCGAATTCCGGAACGTTCGGGTACAAACGCGCCTCTGCAGATTTTCATTCCATGGTGACCGAACAGACGCCGGGCACCTATTCCGCCGGCGGCGTGCGCGCGACGACGACACGGTTCATCGATCAGCGTGGCACGTTGGTATCCACCAACAACCCAACGGATCTGGCCATCAGCGGCAGTGGCTTTCTCCCTGTTACCACGGCCGCCGCCGTGAATTCCGGATCCGGCGAATTTCCCGTGGATCTTGTGACGACCGGGTCGTTTCGGCCCGACGCGGACGGGATCCTGAGGACCCGGACCGGTGAAGTGTTGATGGGCTGGCCTGCCAATCTCGATGGCACCATCCCGAATTTCCCGCGCGACAGTTTCAGCGCGCTTGAACCGGTCAGGCTGAACGCCAACACATTCGTAAGTGATCCGACCACGACCATGGAACTTTCGGTTAACCTGCCGGCAACGGCAACGGACGCCAGCGGTGATGGATCGCCATACACCATGACCGCCGAATATTTCGACAACCTGGGAATATCGCAGAGCTTCGATATCAGCTTTACGCCGACCGTGCCGGGGGTCGGCATGTCCAATGAATGGACCCTGGAAATCCAGGATACCGCGTCCGGCGGCGCTGTGATCGGTGAATATGTGCTGACCTTCGACACCGCGCCCGGGAACGCTGGCAATCTGGCCTCGGTCGTCGTGGTTTCGGGCGGTCCCTTTGATGCTGGAACCGGAACTCTGGCGCTGAATGCGGGCGGCGGGCCTATCAATATGGTCATCGGCGCGCCCGGATCTCCCGGTGGGATGACGCAACTCAGCGATAGTTTCGCGCTTTCGCCTGTTGTCAGCGATGGCTCCCCCGTCAGCGAACTGACCCAGGTGGAGGTGGACGCCAACGGCAACCTTCACGCCATATACGGAAGCGGTATCACGCGCATCATCTATCAGATTCCGGTTGTGGATGTGCCCAACGTGAACGGTCTGATTTCCGGCAGCAACCAGACCTATACCGTTTCACCGGACAGCGGCCAGTTCTTCCTCTGGGATGCCGGCGACGGTCCCACCGGAGAGGTGATCGGTTTCGCGCGCGAGGAATCCACGACCGATGTGGCCGCCGAACTCACGCAGTTGATCGAAACCCAGCGGGCCTATTCCTCCAACGCCAAGGTCATTCAGACCGTGGACGAGATGTTGCAGGAAACCACCAATATCAAGCGCTGATCCAAGGGGCCGAGTCTGAGCCATGAGCATTTCCAACGCCTTGTCCAACGCCCTGTCCGGTCTGACCGTGACGTCACGCGCAGCCGATGTGGTCGCCTCGAACGTGGCCAACGCGATGACCGATGGCTATGGCGTGCGAGAGGTCGATATCGCGTCCCGCGTCATTGGCGCAGAGGGCGGCGGGGCCAGGGTGACAGGTATCACGCGGCATGAAGACGCCGCCGTGACGGGTGCCCGACGACACGCGGATGCCGATGTCGCCAATCACGGCATCAAGGCCGGGTTTCGGACAAATCTCGAGACCCTGATCGGAACCCCGGACCAGCCCGGCAGCCTGACCGCACGGGCCGCAGCCTTGGAGGCGTCCCTGACATCGGCCGCGTCCAACCCGCAAAGCCAGGCGCATCTGACCGGGGTCGTGGATGCCGCGGTTGCGTTGGCCGGTCAGGTGAACGCGATCTCTGATGGCATCCAGGCCGAACGCCTGCGGGCCGATACCGGGATCGCCCGCGCGGTCGCCCACGTCAACGGCGCATTGCTGGATCTGGATGCGCTGAATTCCCGTATCCGTCAGGAAAAAGGGGGTGCGCGCGACATCTCTTCGCTTTTGGATGCGCAATCCGTGCTGGTCGACCAGATCGCGCCCTATATCCCGCTTGAAACCCGGCGCGACTCCGTCGGGGCGCTGCAGGTCTATAGCAGTGACGGTCAGGTGCTTCTTGATCGGCGCGCATCGGAATTGTCCTTTTCCCCCGTGTCGGTCATGACCGCTGACCTGTCCGTCGACACCGGAGGCCTGGGCGAGCTCAGCCTTAACGGGCGTCCCGTGATCATGGGGGGCGTTCAACCCTCTCTGACCGGCGGAACATTGTCAGCCTTGTTTGACCTGCGCGACACCGGGGGGCCCGCCGCGCAGGCACAGATCGATGCCGTTGCCCTTGATCTGACCAGCCGGTTTGACGCTGTCGGGCTTGACCCCACGCTGGCCCCCGGCGCGCCCGGTCTGTTCACGGATGCGGGGTCTGCCGCCAGCGCGCTCGACGAAGTCGGGCTGGCCGGGCGCCTGCGCGTGAATTTTGCCGTTCTCCCATCCGAGGGCGGTGCCGTCTGGCGTATCCGCGATGGATTGGGCGCCGCGGTCGAGGGTCCTGTTGGCAATGGGGCGTTTCTGACGGCGCAAATCGATGCCCTGGCCACCAGGCAGCCAACGGCCTCGGGCGGTTTTTCCGCCACTGACCGCAGCTTTGCCGGGCTTGTGTCCGATCATCTTTCGCTGGCTGGTTTTGCCCGCCAAAGCGCCGAAGCCGATCAAGGCCGCGCCGCCGCGCTGCAGACATCCCTTCTGCAACAAGAACTGTCCCGGGGTGTCGATACCGATGCCGAGATGCGGAAGATCTTGCTGATCGAGCAGGCCTATGCCGCCAATGCCCGCGTGGTGAATGCGGTCGAAGACATGCTCGATGACCTCCTGAGGATCGCATGATGAGTTGGACCAGTATCGGTGACAGGGCGCAATATTTCCGCCTCAACAATGATGGCACGCATTTGCAGCGTGAACTGCAGCGCCTGACCAGTGAACTCAGCACCGGCCGTGTGGCCGATATCGGCCGTCGCACCGGCGGTGATTTCGCGGGGCTGGCCGACGTGGATCGGGGCTTGCGCCTGAATGCTGCCTATACAGGATCCATAGCCAGGGCCGGGCTCCAGGCGGAGGCCCGCCAGGCCTCGCTTGAGCGGCTGCAGGGCGAAGTGTCGGGATTTGCACCCCAAATCCTGGCGTACAGCACCGGCGGCAGCATGCATGACATCGAGATTGCCCTGGCCGACGCGTCCGATCGGCTGGGTCAGGCGGTCTCGGCGCTGAATACCAGTGTCGGCGGCGTATCTCTTTTTGCGGGTGATGCCTTCGACCAACCTGCCCTGATGTCCGGTGACGAAATGCTTCAAGATCTGCGTCCGCTGGCGGCCGGCATCACGATCGCCGCGGATATGGTCGCCATTGTCGAGGATTGGTTCCTGTCTCCGGGCGGCGGATTCGAAACTGCGGCCTGGCAGGGGGGCGCGGATCAGGCCTCTCCGGCTATCCTGGGCGACGGCCTGCGCGAAGACGCCGGCGTCACGGCGCTGGACCCCGCATTGCGCGAGACGCTGGCCGGCCTGGCCCTTGCCGCGCTTGCCGCCGAAAATGCCGGCCCCGCCACCGATGCGGAACGTCGTGCCCTGGTGACGGCTGCGGCCATGCGCATGCAATCCGGAGAAGACCGGGTGATCGCGCTCAGGGCCGAGCTGGGCACATCCGAAAGCAGGATCGAACAGGCGCGGGTGTCGGCGGAGGCTGCCCGTGCCAGCCTCGAGATCGAACGCAGCCGGATCCTGGGTGCGGATCCCTACCGCACGGCGAGCGACCTTGATGCTGTCGAGGTGCGTCTTGAAAGTCTCTACATCGTGACCGCCCGCCTTTCCGCCTTGACCTTGACGGAGTATCTCAGATGATCCGCGTCATCGCGCTTGCGACGCTTTGTCTTGCGATCCTGGCCCAGGTGGCCAGCGCGACGCCGGTCCGCATCAAGGATCTTGTGGAATTCGACGGCGTGCGCGGCAACGATCTGATCGGCTACGGCCTGGTCGTGGGGCTGAACGGAACCGGCGATGGGTTGCGCAATGCCCCGTTCACCGAAGAAATCATGGTCAATATCCTCGAGCGTCTGGGCGTGAACGTCACGGGCGAGCAATTCCGGCCTCAAAACGTGGCGGCGGTCATCGTCACCGCGGTCTTGCCGCCTTTTGCGCGGCAGGGAAGCCAGGTGGATCTGACGGTATCGGCAATCGGTGATGCCGACAGCCTGTTGGGCGGCACTTTGGTCATGACGCCCCTGACCGCCGCAGACGGAGAGATCTATGCCGTGGCCCAGGGATCGGTCATCGCGGGCGGCGCGTCCGCCGAAGGGGATGCCGCCAGCGTGGTTCAGGGTGTTCCGACCGCAGGCGTGATCCCGATGGGTGCCCGCGTCGAACGGGAGGTTGATTTCGAATTCGCCGGGCTTCGCGATGTGCGTCTGGCCCTTCGGAGTGCCGATTTCACCACGGCGGCGCGGATCGAACAGGCCATAAATGCCGATTTCGGCCGCCGTGTAGCGGTGATGCTCGATGCGGGTACGGTCTCGCTCGATATCGATGCCACCGGCGCGCCATCGCCGGCCCATGCCCTGACGCGCGTCGAGAATATCCTGGTGGAGCCTGAACGCCGTGCGCGCGTGGTGGTCGACCAGCGTTCGGGTACCATCGTCATGGGCGAGGATGTGCGCATCAGCAGGGTCGCGGTGGCGCAGGGCAACCTGACATTGCGGATCGAAGAACGCGCAGTGGCCGTTCAGCCGAACCCGTTTGCGCAAGGCGAAACGGTCATCTTGCCACGCACCGGCGCAGAGATCGAAGAAGACGCCGCCACCGGGCTGGCCGAGATACCGGCAGGCGCGGATTTATCCGAAGTCGTCGCTGCGCTGAACGCACTTGGCGTGTCCCCTCGCGAGATGATCGATATCCTCAACAGCATCCAGGCGGCAGGGGCGCTTCACGCGGAATTCATCGTTCGCTGAGGATCCGGCACGGCGGCGGAATGCCAATTCGCCGGTTCCATCGGTCTGGTGCGGCAGCGGGTGTCCAGGCCCCGGTGCGATGGTGTCCGTTTGCCAGAGCGCGTTGCGCCCATCCGGCGCGCATGCGCATGGGGGCGGGCACTTTGGCGGGAGTCCCACGTGTTCCGGCGGAGGCGTTGATGGACCACAAGCCGTTGCTTGACCTGCCGCGCCCCCAAAAACCACACGTTTTCCCGTGTGCACCGATGGCCGATCACCGGGTTGCCAGTGTTGCAATCGCCGGAATGAAGGGCATTCCGGGCGGCGCGGCGCATCCTTCGGGTGAACCTGGCCTCGAAGGCATTCGTCCATCTTTGCGTCGCAGCAGTCACTCTATGGAAATCGCGATTCCGACCAAGGCCTCGGACCAGCCGATGCAGTGAGGCCGCTTGCCTGCCACCCGAACACCGGGCCCGATGGCGCAACCCTAGACCGGGTTGCGCAGCCGTTGCATCACCGCGCGGGCCGTTTGGCCGGGCAAGGCCCGCAGGATCGACACCCGCGTCGCCTGGGTTTCGCGGCGCAGGATATGGGCAATCACGGCCGGATGTTCGGCGGACAGGTCATCCTCCGCCGTCAACGCGGGCAACCGTGACAAACGGATCGCTGCACCGGGTTCGTTCGACGCGGCATCTTTGCCCACCACCTCTGGGCTTGCATGAACACCGTTTGCACCGGTGTCTGCCGCGGACGGGCGCAACGGCTCCTCCACCCGGTGGCGCAGGTGCTGGATCAGACGGTTCTTCTGCCACGACAGCCGGTCGTCATCGTCTGCCTTGCTGGTGCCGCGCGGGGCGACCGCGCCGTTTGTGCCCGCCAGCCGCGATGCCACCGCTTCGCCGAATATCGAGGCAATCGCATCCAGCTTGGCCTGGCGGGAAGCGGCGCCTCCGGTGTCGCGATCCCTTGGGGTTCGGGTCATGTCTGCACCTCCTTTGGCGGGTTGGTCCTTGTCAGAAATAGCTGCGCACCAGCGCGCCGGTCACCAAAGTCCATCCGTCGGCCACCACGAAAAAGGCCAGTTTGAACGGCAGGGATACAATGGCGGGCGGCACCATCATCATGCCCATCGACATCAGGATCGCGGCCACGACCAGATCGATGATCAGGAACGGCAAGAAGATCAGGAACCCGATCTGAAAGGCGCGTTCGACCTCGCTCAACATGAAGGCCGGGATCAATATGGATGCATCGGGTTCGGTCACCTCGCCCAGACCCCGCAATTCCCCCAGGCTTTGCAATGTATCCATATCGACCCGGTTCAGCATGAAACCACGAAACGGGCCATAGGCGGCCGCCAGGGCATCCATGGTGGAAAGCCTGCCGTCCAGAAGGGGCAGGATTCCGGTCGCGTAGGCCTCCTGAAAGACGGGGGCCATCACGAAATAGGTGAGAAACAGGGCGAGGCTGACGATCAGCATGTTGGGCGGCGATTGCTGCAACCCGATCGCCTGGCGCAGGATGGACAAAACGGTCACCACAAATGGAAAGCAGGTGATCATGATGGCCAGTCCGGGCGCCAGGCTCAGCACGGTGATCAGCGCGATCAATTGCAGGCTGCGGGCCGTCAACGAGGTGTCGCTGCCCAGATCGATGGTCAGTTCCTGCGCCCCGGCAAGACCCGGGAGCAGCAGGAATGCCAAGGCCATTGCCCCCGCGATCCACCGCCTACACGGGATCATGCCCGCCCTCCGCGATCCGGGTGATACGGACGGCCAGTTGCCCGGCACGATCCTTGTCGAGTTCCACCAGTTCGCCTTCTGCGATCAGCTTGTCGCCCACATACAGCGCCACGGCATCCTCGATCCGGCTGTCCAAAGGCAGCACCGTGTCCGGCGTCATATCCATCACGTCGCGCAACAGCGGATGCGCGCGGCCCACGCAGACGCGGATTTCGATCGGGACCGCCTGCAGGGCCGCGGCGCGAAGGCTTGATTGAGGGCTGGGCATCAGGCCACTCCTTGTTCGAATGTTTGAAGGGTGCCACCGGTTTCCGTGCGTACGAAGGCGCGGATGGCTTCGGCCATTCGGTCGGCTGCATCGCTCAGGTCTATGTCACGACGTTCCGCGCCGAACCTGATCGAAACCTGATCGTCCGCGAACGCGGGTTCTGTCTTGAGATCGATTTCCAACCCCTCTCGCATGTCGATAAGCCGTTCCAACCCCGGCAGGGCTGCCGGCGCTGCGATCAACACCGGACGCGGATGGAGACCGTCGGCGGCAATTGCCTCAAGCTCGGCGATCACAGCGGGGGCGACAGCCTCGGCCGCGAGCCGGGGAAGCAACTGTGCAGCGATGTCTTCGAAAAGCGGGGCAAGCGAGGCAAGGACTTCCTGGCGTGCCTCGGCGTATAGCAGGGTCATATCGCGAAGGCTGGCTTCGAGAGCGGCGCCGATCCGGCGGTTGGCTTCGGCTTCTTCGCGGGCGCAATCGTCCCAGCCGTCCTTGTAGCCCCGGTCAAAGGCCGCCAGCTTTTCGTCTTCTGTTTCGGCGGTTGCGGCGGGTGGTCCGCTGTCTGTCGGCCGGGACGGTTCGCCGCGTCCAAGCGCGACCGCAGAACTGAAATCCTCCAGCATCAAGGGTCGGGTCATGGTCGAACCTCCTCGTCTTCTTCCATCCAGCTGCGCAGGATCTCGACGGTTTCTTCCTCGCGTTCCTCGATCAGCCGGCGCAGGCGATCCACCGGATCGGGTGACCCGGTGTCAGCGCCGCCCGCCGGGTAGGGCGGGGCCGATCCCGGCAGGCCCGCGGATGCCGGGGCAGGCACGTCGCCACCCCCATGTGCAAGCGCGTCCGCGCCCTGTTCAGGCCCGGAAAGGGCAAGGCCCGACGCGGGCGGTCGCGCTGTGGCCACCTGTAGGGGTGGTGCGTCATCTGCATCCTCTGCCATGGGCGGCAGGTCATAGGGAGCACGGCGCAAGAGCGGCCGCAGCAGCCCGAAAGCGATGAAAAGCGCGGCTGCCGACAATACAACGGTCTGCAGGACACGCCCCAGATCAAGGCTGATCCGGTCGGCAAAACCCGGCTGGATCGCGCTGCCCAGTACACTCTCGTCGAAGACCATCGAATCGATGGTGACCGCGTCCCCGCGCTCGGCGTCATACCCGATGGCAGACCGCACCAGCGCGTCCAGTGCGGCAATCTCCTCTGCCGGGCGGGGGGTCATGGATCGGGTGCCGTCCGCGTCTGTCCCGGGAACGCCATTGAGCAAGACGGCCACGGTGATGCGGCGGATATCGCCCGGCTCGCGTTCCAGTTCCCGCTGCACCTCGGAAATGTCGAAGGTCGTGCTTTCCCGCGATTCAGCCGCCTGGCTCGAGGATTCTCCCCCGTTGGCGGCATCGCCGTCGGGCAGGTTCGACGCGACGGTCACGCCCGCGCCGGTATCCGCATCGCGCGATGTGTTGTTACGCTCTTCGGTTTCGGTGGCGATGACCACCCGGCTTTCCGGGTCGATCCTGCGTTCGACAATCGTCTCGCGCGTGGTGTTGAGGTCTACATTCACCTGCACCACGGCGTTGCCCGGCCCGACGCGCGCCGCCAAGAGACGTTCCACGTTGCGGCGCAGTTCTTCCGCCCGCGAGGCCGCGTTGGCCGTGGATGACATGGCGTCGACCGCGCCCAGGACCTGCCCGCTATCCGCATCCAGAACGGTCACGTTCTCGGGCAAGAGCCCGGGAACCGACGACGCCACCAGGAAACGCAACGCCTGCGCATGGCCGGGCGCAAGCCCGCCTGCCGCAGGATGCAACGCGACCGAGGCGGTGACCTGCTGTGCCGGTTGGAATGGATCAGAGCCGGGGTTTGCAAGATGGACGCGCGCCCCCCGGATACGCGGACTGGAGGCGATGGTGCGGGCCAGTTCGCCTTCCTTCGCGCGCCAATAGGCGGCGTCGAACATCTGCGACGTGGTGCCGAAACCGGACAGCGAATCCAGCAATTCGTACCCCGCCGCACCGTTGGCCGGTAACCCTTCGCCTGCCAGGCTCATCCGCAGGGCATCGCGGTGTTGCACATCGACAAGGATACCGTCGCCCTGCACCCGGTATGCGATACCGCGTGCTTCGATGGCGGTCACGACCTCGCCGGCCGCGGCCGGGTCGAGGCCGGCGTACAAAAGGGCGTAACTGGGTGCCGTGGCCACCCGCGTCAGCACCACGAGGATCAGCAAGAGGGCCGCCACCCCGCCGACCAGAAAACCGCGGCGACGGCCATCCAATCCATTCCAAAGTCCGGTCAGCGCGTTCACCACGACCCTCATCTTGTTGCCATTCTGGCTGTGTCGAATTCGGTGATAGGGGGGCGCCGATTAAGATTCGGTTAGTGCTGTGGCGCTAAAACGGGGCGAGAACATAAGGAGATCAGGCGCCCCCATGGCTGATGACGAATCCCCGGAAAACGCAACCCGACAGAAAAAGGGGCTGCTGGTGCCCCTGGTGTTGGGTCTTGCGCTTGCCTGTGCCGGTGGCGCGGGTGGCTACTGGGCCGTCACAACGGGGCCGCTGGCGTCCCAGGTGGCGCCCCCCCCCTCGGACGGCGACGATCCGCCCGAACTGGCGTCGGACCCCGTCCTGGCCAGTTTCGTGCCGCTCGAGACGGTCGTGATCTCCTTGGGTCCCGAGGAAACGGCCCGACATCTGATCTTCACAGCCGAGCTTGAGGTTGATCCCGACCACGAGGCCGAGGTGACGCGCCTCAGTCCGCGGGTTCTGGATGTTCTCAACAGCTATCTTCGCGTCATCAGCATCGCGGAGTTGAGCGATCCGGCAAGTCTCGGGCGGCTGCGGGCGCAGATGCTGCGCCGGATCCAGGTGGTGACCGGCGCAGGGCGCGTGCGTGACCTTCTCGTAACGCAATTCGTGGTGAACTGAATGCCAGAAATCGTGAGCTACGCGGCTGATATAATGATGATTTTCGCATCTTTGGGGGCGGCCTGCTATTGCCTTGTCCTGTCGCGTCGCCTGTCGCGACTGACAAGTTTCGACAAGGGGATCGGAGGGGCGATTGCCGTCCTTTCAGCTCAGGTCGACGACATGAAGATCGCGCTGTCCGAGGCCAAGGCCGGCTCCGAGGGGGCGGGCGGTCACTTGCAGGATCTGGTCCGTCAGGCCCGGGACATCTCGGGTGAACTGGAACTGATGATCGCCTCGTGCCACGATTTTGCCGAGGAAGCGCTGGTTGTGCAGGGTCAAGCTCCTGTCGCTTCCCCGCTTCCGGCGGGTGACGTTCCGCCCCCCGCCGGACCAAGGGACCACCCGGTGATTGCCGCTGACACAGACGCGGCCGGCGGCTCCGATCACGGGGCAGACGACACTGCCGGGCAAGATGCCCCTGTCCTTGTGTTCGGCACCCGTAGATCAGCCGCCGCGAATCCCGCTTTCCAGCGTCATGACCAGGTACAGGTCTGATCCATGATCCAGCGCCCCACAGCACATCCGGCGCCACGCAGGCGATGGCGGCAGCGCTACCTGCTGACGGGACTCGGGTTCCTCTTTGCGGTCTCGGCAGTTTTGCGTCTTGGGTCCCTTGATCTGGCAATCGCGCAGGCGGACCAGACGACCGCGCCCGGTCAGGAGGGGTACGTGACCCAGGCGTCGGCACCACAGGCGGCGCTGCCCGGTGGCCTGACCATGTCGCTTCAGGCTGCATTGGTCGAGGTCGAAGATCTCCGCCTTGCCCTTGTGGCGCGCGAGGCGGCACTTGCCGATCGTGAGCGGGCCGTCGCCACGGCGCAGGCCCTGATCGAGGAACGACTGGTCGAGCTGGAGGAGGCCGAAGCGCGGCTTTCCGCGCTGATCAGCATGTCCGACAGTGCCGCGGAAACGGACCTGGACCGTCTGACCAGCGTCTACGAGACGATGCCGCCCGAACAGGCAGCCGCCCTGTTCGAGCAGATGGACGCGCGCTTTGCCGCCGGATTCCTGTCGCGCATGAATGCCGCGGCCAGCGCCCGCCTCATGGCGGAGCTGGCGCCCGAAACGGCCTATGCCGTTTCCGTCGTGATCGCGACCCGCAACACCGCGGCGCCAACCCTTGGATCCGGGCAGCAGGATGATCGCCCCGATACCGAAAATTAAACCTTTCCAGACAACCTGTCCCCGCACAGCAGGAGAAACGTGTCATGATCGGAGTGATGGGCATCGTGGTCGTGTTCGCCATGGTCTTTGGCGGCTACCTGTCGGCTGGCGGGAAAATGGGGATCATCCTCAAGGCCCTTCCCTACGAGATGATGATGATCATGGGGGCTGCGACCGGGGCCTTCCTGATCGCCAATGACAAGCTGGGGATCAAGCACACGATCTCCGACATCAAAAAGGTGTTCAAAGGCCCCAAGTGGGCAGCTGCGGATTACCGCGACCTGTTGTGCCTTCTTTTCGAACTGATCCGGTTGGCGCGCCAAAGCATGGTGGCCGTCGAAACGCATATCGAAGATCCCCAAGGCTCCGAGGTTTTCGCGCGATACCCCAGGATCCTGGCCGATCACGACGCGGTCGAACTGATCTGCGATACCATGCGTTCAGCCGCGATGAACTACGATGACCCGGTTCAGGTCGAAGAGGTGCTGGACAAGCGTCTCGAGAGCCGTTTGCACCACGCGCTGCATTCCTCCCACGCGCTGCAGAACATCGCTGACGCGCTTCCGGCGCTGGGCATCGTGGCGGCGGTGCTGGGCGTCATCAAGACCATGGCATCCATCGATCAGCCGCCCGAGATCCTGGGTGGGCTGATCGGTGGCGCCCTGGTCGGAACGTTTCTGGGTGTCTTTCTCTCCTACGGCTTTGTCGGCCCGTTTTCGGTGCGGGTGAAATCCGCAGTGGAAGAAGACCATCAGTTCTACCTGCTCGTCCGCGAGGTTCTGGTCGCCAACCTGCACAACCACGCGACGAATATCTGTATCGAGGTCGGGCGCCAGAACACGCCCCACCATCTGCGCCCGGGTTTTGCCGATCTGGAGGATGCCTTGCGCGGCTTGAAGGCCCCCGCCGCCGCATGACCAGAATGGACCTTTCATATGTCGCGCGATGCGGCCTCTGGGCGCTTGTGGTCTGGCTTGCCGGCGGCGTGGCGGCATCGGCGCAGACGATTGACGTCATGTCCGGCGAACATTCCGACTTCACGCGCCTTGTGCTTGATATCGGCGAAGATCGGGATTGGGCCCTGGCCGAGGCTGACGGAATGCTGCGGTTGAGCCTGTCGCCCCAGGTCGACGGGTTCGCGATTGGCCAGGTGTTCAACGTGATCCCGCGCACGCGCCTGGCAGACATGCGTGCGACCGGGACCCTCGACTTGAGCCTGGCCTGCGATTGCCCGGTCTCGGCAAACCGATACCAGGGGCGCTACCTCATCGTCGATATCGGCGATCCGGTCGACCCGCCCCCGGGCGACGGCGATCCCACCGATGATGCGGTCGCACAGGCCGAAGCCGCCCGGCGTTTGGCGGCGGCCGAAACCCTGCCCGATCTGACCACGCTGCTGACTGACCCCTCCGATACCGCGCCCGCGTCGCGGCCCGACACACCGTCGCCAGACTCGGGTTTGCCCGACGCGGCGTCCGTCAGCCTTGAACAGGCCTCGCAAATCATGGCTGAACAACTGGCGCGCGCGGCGGCGTCCGGACTTCTTCAACCGCAGCTTGATCGCCCGGTACCTTATGCCGCCCGCGTCAATCCCGGCCGTTCGCCGGCCCCGAGGCCGCAGGAACAGCAGGTCTCGATGGCCGTGGGCGCATCGCCCGAGCCCGATGAAAACGACGATGCCACGCCGCACCCCGAACCCCCGTCCGGCATTCCCATCCGCGCGGAAACGGCTGTGGATGCGGCTCTGCATCACGCCATCGGGGCCGGGCGGCAGGAAACCCGCCTGGTCTGCACCGGGCGCGAGATGGCCCTGGTTGACTGGTCCGCCGGGGCGGGCGTGGACCAGGGCCTGGGGCTCTTGCGCCAGGGCCTCTACGATGAACGCGACCAACTGCAGCCCGACGGCGTCCTGGCATTGGCGCGGCACTACCTGTATTTCGGCTTCGGAGCGGAGGCCGCTTTCTGGCTGACCCGGCTTGAACAGCCGCCCGAGGATTTGCTGGTCGTCGCCGCACTCGTGGATGGTGTTCCCGGCCCGCATTTCCCCCCCGTGACCGATCCCGTGATCTGCAGCGACGAAGAATTCCTGTGGCGGTACCTGGACGGGGCCTTAGCCGACACCCTGACCGAGGATCAGGGCAATCGCGTGCAGCGCGCAACAGCGGCCCTGCCGCGCGTTCTCAGGGATCAGGTGGCGCCGCGAACCGCCAGGCAGCTGCACCGCGATGGCCATGCACATGCGGCGCGAAACCTGCGCGACATGCTGGTGCGGGGGGGGCGGCTCCCGGCGGCGGCGCGTCTCCAGCTGGATCTCGACCTTGGCATCCCGCAAGATGGCGGCGCCGTGGCCACGCGTCTGGCCCTGGCCCAGGCGATCCGCGATGACGGCGCGGATCCCGTGGCCGCCATGTCGTATGCCATGGCCTTCGACCGTGACACCGGATCTGCCATCACGCAAACCCGTCTGATCGCGGCAGAGGCCTTGTTGCGGGAAAACGGGATGGGCCCGTCCACGGTCGCACTTTGGCACGAGGTTGTCCTGGCGCAGGCGTCGCGTGGTCAGATCGACCGCGTCCTGGAATTGCTGGCGGCGCCCGGAATGCCACAAGATGCCGTGGGCGACACGTTGACCGCCCTGTTTGCCGACCGACTGTCCGCCGATGATACCGCCGCGCTTTTCATTCTTGCGCGGGTGCATGGGCCCGCCTGGCTGGCCGAAGGTTCGGTCGCCGGTCGCGCCCGCGTCGGCAGCATCGCGCATCTGCGTGACGCCGGGCTGAGCGAGGCCGCCGATATGCTGCGCGGCACGCAGCGGATGCTGATCCTGCCGGCCCGCCCCGCTGTGGAACCTGCCGCCGGAGCTGATCTCGAAGCTGCGTGGCAAACTGCGGATTGGCCCGCGCTTGAGGCGCAGGCCGATGGGCCGCACGGACAACTGGCGGCACGTATGCGCCTGCACTCCGACGCGGCCACAACGCCGGTCGCCCCCCGCGGCGACCTTGGCGATCTGGCCGCACGCGTAGAAGACAGCCGAACCTTGCGGGCGGAAATCTCCGCTTTGCTGTCCAGCCCCAGCCCCCGACTGCGCGGGGTGTCGCCATGACCCGGCATCGCCCGCAATGCCACCCCGCCTGCGCCGTGGTGGTGGCGATCGCCATGGTGCTGGTGGCCCCGGCCGCACGGGCGCAGGCGCATCTGTGCGACGCGGCGGCAGCGGATGCATCGCGGACCACCGGGGTGCCGCTGGATGTGTTGCGCGCCGTTGCGCGGGTCGAGACCGGACGCAGCCGGCATGGCATCATCGAGCCGTGGCCCTGGGCCCTCAACATCTCGGGTGAGGGCGTCTGGCATGAAACGGCGGACGCCGCGCTGCGGCAGGCCCAACAGGTCATCGCCAGCGGGCGGCGCAATGTCGATATCGGCTGCTTCCAGCTCAATTACCGCTGGCACGGGGGCGAATTTGCCGATCTGGGCCAGATGATGGACCCTTCGGAGAATGCCCGGTACGCGGCGGATTTCCTGAGACGTCTGTTCCTGGAACTGGGCGACTGGACACGTGCCGTCGGAGCCTATCATTCCCGCACGCCTGAATACGCGCAACGGTACCTGGGCCGCTACATGAGGTTGCTTGCGGAGCTGCCTGGCTCTGCGACCCAAACGCCCGTCCTGTCGGCGGATACCCCCCGGTCTGCGGGCCCCTATGCCCTGTCGCGCGCGGCGCGTCCTTCGATCCTTGGTCCCGCCGGTCCGGGTTTGCGCCGGGGCCATGCGGCAACGCCGTTCGTGGCGGCACGGGCCCGGCCTTTGTGGGAGCGTCCCTGAATGCCGAACCCTCGCACCCTGTTTCAACCCACGATCCTGTTCGCGCTGGCGCTGATGGCGATCATCGTGATGATGATCCTGCCGGTCCCGTCCTATATCGTCGATATCGGGCTGGCGGCGTCCTTCGGGCTGGCGATCCTGATCTTCACGGTCACGCTGTTCATCGAGCGCCCGCTGGATTTCTCGGCCTTTCCGACGATCTTGCTGGCGTCGTTGATGCTGCGATTGTCGCTCAACGTGTCCTCCACGAAACTGATCATCGGGCAGGGCCATACCGGCACGTCGGCGGCGGGCGGCGTGATCGAAGGCTTCGCCATGTTCGTGATCGGCGGATCGGTCGTGATGGGGCTGGTGATTTTCTGCGTTCTGCTGATCGTCAACTTCATCGTCATCAACAAGGGTGCGGCCCGCATGGCCGAGGTCGGCGCGCGGTTCGCGCTTGACGGGATGCCGGGCAAGCAGCTGGCCATCGACAGCGACATGGCGGCCGGCGCGATCGACCACGCCGAAGCCAAATCAAGGCGCGAGCGGGAGCAGGCGGAAACCACCTTTTTCGGCTCGCTCGACGGGGCGTCCAAATTCGTCAAGGGTGACGCGATCGCCGGGCTGTTGATCACGCTCTTGAACCTCGTGGTCGGGTTGATGATCGGCACGCTCATGCATGACATGCCGATCGGTCAGGCATTCGAAACCTATTCGATCCTGACCATCGGTGACGGACTGGTCAGCCAGATACCGGCAGTCATCATTGCCATCGCGTCGGCCTTGCTGTTGGCGCGGGGCGGGGCAACGGGCGCAACCGACAGCGCGTTGACGGCCCAACTGGGCAAGCATCCCGCGGCGCTGGCCACGGTTGCGGTCCTGATGACCGTGTTCGCCCTGATGCCCGGTCTGCCCTTCGTTCCGTTCCTGATCGGCGCGTTGGCTTTGGGTGGTGCGGCCTACTGGCGGTTCCAGACCCTGGACAACGAGGCACGCGCGGCGGCCAGCCCCGATGCCCTGGCCGAAAAGCCCAAGGATCTGATTGGCGATCTGCTGGACGTCGATGATATCCACGTGGAATTCGCCCCTGATCTGGTCGCGCTGGCTCTTGACCCGACCACCGGCCTCGATGCCCGGATCAAGAACATGCGCGAACACATCGCGCGAGGGTTCGGATTGATCCTGCCCGAGATGCGGCTGACCGATCGGTCCGATCTTCCGTCAGGGACCTACGCGATCCGCATCCTCGGGGTCGAACACGCCCGCGCCACGCTGCAACCGGGCCGCTATCTTGCGCTCAGCGGCGATAGTCCCGCCCTGTTGCCCCCCGGCGACGACGTGGAAGAGCCCGTCTATGGCGCCCCCGCCCGGTGGATCGGCCCTGACACCCGCGAAGATGCGGCTTTGTCGGGGCTTACGGTGGTCGCCCCGTCCGAGGTTTTGGCGACCCACCTGCTGGAGATTCTGAAGCGCAATCTTGCGCGGCTTCTGACCCTCAAGACCCTGCAGCGTCAGATGGATGCCTTCGTGACCCTGTCCGACGGAACCCGGTCCGAGGAAAATCGCCGCCTGCTGGACGAACTGGTGCCCGAAAAGGTGCCTCTCGACCTGTTGCATGCGGTGCTGCGACTTCTTCTAGAAGAGCAGGTCTCGATCCGGAACCTGCCGCTCGTGCTTGAGGCGATCGCGGAGATGCGCAACACCAAGGCCCCGCCCGAAGTCATCTGCGAACATGTGCGCCAGCGGCTCGGATTCCAGCTGATCGCCGAGCTCAAGCGTGCGGACGGATCGCTGCCCCTGATCCAGCTGTCCAGCGATTGGGAAGATCTTTTCCTGCGCTATCAGATCGGGTCGGACGGGGGCGTGCCCGATGTCGCCCTGCCCCCCGAAGACTTCAACGCGCTGGCCCGCAGTGTCGGCGAAAGGGTGACCAGTGCGGCGGAAAAGGGGACCTTTCCGGGGATCGTCACCACGGCCCTGCGTCGGAGATTTCTCCGCACCGTTCTGATCGCGCGCGGCATAACGAACCCGGTGCTGTCCTTCGAGGAAATCGGGTTGCATGCAAAGCCATCGCTTGTCGGGCTGGCAAAGCCATGACCGATATCCTGGCAGAGTTGTTGTCCCTGTCACAAACCTGGCTGGCGGCAGGTATCGCGGTTTTCCTGCGCGTCGGAGCCTGTTTCGTGGTCTTGCCGGGCTTGGGGGAAAGGATGATCCCCGTGCGCGTGCGGCTGGGTGCGGCGCTGGCATTCACGGCGATTGTGACGCCGGCCGTTCTGCCGCTTATGCCCGATGGTGGCGCAACCTTGCCTCCGATGCGGTTTTTCATGACCGAGGCGATCGCGGGTCTGATCATGGGGCTGGCCCTGCGACTGACCGTTCATGCGTTGCAGATCGCGGGCAGCATCGCGGCCCAGTCCACCTCGCTGTCGATGATCATGGGCGGTGCCTCGCCCGACCCACAGCCTGCGATGGCGGCGCTGTTGGTGTTGGCCGGGGTCACGTTGGCCGTCATGGCGGGGCTACATGTCCACCTGGCCTACGCCGTCTTGCAATCCTATGACGTCTTGCCGCTTGGTCGCCTGCCCGACCCGGGGGATCTGGGCGGGTGGGGCATTGACCTTGTTGCCGCCAGCTTCCGCCTGGCGCTGTCGCTCTCGGCCCCGTTCTTGCTTGCGTCGCTTTTGTACAACGTGGCGCTCGGCGTCATCAACAAGGCCATGCCACAGTTGATGGTCGCCTTCGTGGGCGCACCGGCGATCACATGGGGTGGCCTGTTCCTGCTGCTGGTCACAACGCCCTTTCTGCTGCCTGCCTGGTTCGCGGTGTTCGAGGCCGTGCTGGCAGACCCCTTTGGTGCGCGCTGATGCAAGACGAGCAATCGCCGGCGGACAAACCCTATGACCCGACCCCCCGCAAGCTGGACGAGGCCCGAAAAAAAGGGGAAATCGTTCGATCCGCAGATCTGAACACAGCCGTGACATATGGTGGATTCTTGCTGGCAGCCATGTTGGTGGCCCCTTGGGCCACTCAAAGATTGGGTATCTTGCTGCAGGTCTTGCTGGGTCAGGCCGATCACATTGCACCCCGCATCCTTGCCCCCGGCGGCAGCGCCTTGTCGGGCGGGCTGATAGTGCCGCCGATGCTGGTCCTGGTGGTGGCCACCGCGATA
Source organism: uncultured Roseicyclus sp. (assembly GCA_964460185.1). Classification (GTDB taxonomy): domain Bacteria; phylum Pseudomonadota; class Alphaproteobacteria; order Rhodobacterales; family Rhodobacteraceae; genus JAVJPJ01. The sequence continues at coordinate 40,123 of CAYWTM010000003.1, forward strand.
CCCGCGGCCCTGCTGCTGGCGGTGCTGTTCGCCCAGCGCGCGATCGTCTTCAGCCCGTCGAAACTGATGCCCAAGGTCAACCGGGTTTCGCCGATATCGAACCTTCAGCAGAAATTCGGCGTGCATGGGCTGTTCCAGTTCGCGAAATCCGCGGTGAAGCTGGCGGTCATCTCGGTTCTGCTGGGCATCTATCTCGTGGGCCGGGCAGACATGATCCTCACGTCGCTTTATGCGGATGCCGGGCAGATCCTGACGGTCCTGGGGCAGCTGACCTTTGAATTCATGGCCGTGGTCGCGGTCTTGGCGGCCGCCATCGGGGCAATCGACTGGATGTGGGAATTCGCCCAACATCAGCAAAAGAACCGGATGAGCCGGCAGGAGCTGATGGATGAAACCAAAAGCTCCGAAGGCGATCCGCAGATGAAGCATCAGCGCCGCCAACGCGCCTATTCGATAGCAATGAACCAGATGCTGGCCGATGTGCCCAAGGCCGCGGTGGTCATCGTGAACCCCACCCATTACGCCGTGGCCCTGCGGTGGGATCGAAAAGACCGTGCTGTCCCGGTTTGCGTGGCCAAGGGTGTGGACGAGGTCGCCCGCCGCATTCGCGAGGTGGCATCCGAGGCCGCGGTGCCCATCTTCAGCGACCCCGCCACGGCCCGCAGCCTGCACGCCACCGTCGATATCGGCGCAGATATCCGGCGCGATCATTTTCACGCGGTGGCGGCGGCGATCCGGTTTGCTGACGTGATGCGCCAGAAAGCGGGATCAGCCAAGGTCATCGGGCCATGAGTGGATCCAACGCCAGGCTGGCGGATCTGGTTCGCATCGCATCGCTTCTGTCGGACCAGGCCTTGGGACCCGTGGCCGGTGCAACGGCCCTGCTTCGGGACAGCCAGGCGCGGGTCGATGACATCACATTGCATCGCGCCCGACTGGCCGCATCGACCGATGATCCGGTGCAAGCCGCCCTGATGGCGCGGCATGCAGAACGGTTGCGGCGGTTGCAGATGTCGGCCCTGTCCGACCTGGCAAACGCACGGGCCGGCGTCGAGATTGCCAAGGCCAATGCTAGGCCAGCCTTTGGACGGCACCAGGTCCTGGCAGCGCTTTTGGCTGCGTCCGGGGCCAAGACATAGCGGTGGCGAAAACCCTGTCGCGAAGCTGGATGCGGGTTGCGGCGTTCAGGTATCCTGCCGCGTGATGTCCACGATCAGGATACCGTGCACGATATCTCCGAGCACACGATGAGAGGCTTCGCTCAAGGCTTCGCGCAACGGCGCCATGGCCAGCGACTCGGTGAAGCTGCCGTCGAAGCCACCGGAATTTGCATGGGCGAACATGACCTGCAAAAAGGCATCGCGCAGGCGGGGTTCATGGACAAAGACGACATCCTCCTGGCCGGCATCCACCTCGAGCGTCAGGGACATCACGACCAGTGATCGAACCGCACCCTGGCGGACGATGGGCACCACGAATTGGTTGTTGAGGCGCACATACTCGGTGGTGCCACTGGCGGGGCTGAAACCGGGCTGATCACCCTCGTCCACGCCTTGTGTGTCAGGCGCCGTATCAGCGATGCCGGAATCGGGGCCGGCAACCGGGTCGCCGCCGGTCGTGGAGGCCAGGCTGCCGGTATTGCCAAGCATCAATCCGGCCGCGACGCCACCGCCGATGCCGACCAGAAAAAGACCCAGGGGAAGAAGGATGCGACGCATCGTGAACCTTTCTCAGAACGGCAAGATGATGTCAGAGATCTGCTGACCATAGCGTGGCTGCTGCACATCGCTGATCTGCCCGCGTCCGCCGTAGGAAATGCGGGCGCTGGCGATCCGGTCATAGGTGACCTCGTTCTGCCGGGACACGTCCTCGGGCCGGACATAGCCGGTGACCAGCAATTCCCGGATCTCGAAGTTCACACGCACCTCCTGCGTGCCTTCGATCCGCAGGGCGCCATTTTCCAGAACTTCGGTGACCGTGGCGGCAATGCGCAGGGTCAGCTCTTCGTTGCGCCTCACCGACCCCGACCCCTGGGACGCGCTGGACGAATTGGTGCCCACCGCATTGGCCATGCTGGCGCCGTCCGGCAAGCGACGGTCAATCTGCTGAGGGATGCCAAGGAAATCGGGCAGCGACATCTGTTCCGATCCGCTGCGCCCCCGTTCCGTCGCGTTGTTGATCGAGGCGCTGTCGTCGATCTCGATCACCACGGTCATGATGTCGCCGCGCTGGCTGGCGCGACGATCCCCCAACAAAGACGCCCGCCCCGACGTCCACAAAGACGCGCGTTGATGCCGCGCCGTGACCTGTCGCGCCTGGGGAAACGCGGTGGAATTCATCGCGAAAACCTCGTTCCCGTTGGCGGCGGAATTGAAGCCGGGCACCTGGCCCACGTCGGACAGGCGCGCGCAGCCCGACGCAAGGGCCAAAGCGGATAACGCGGCAAAGGCGACAAGACGCGCGTGGCGGCAACCAGGGGCTCGGGTCATGGGGTGGGTCCTACGATAACAAGGCCGGGCGCTGCGGCGACGGCGGTCACGGTATTGCGCGATGACAGGTTCAGAACGCGCACCGGTTCACCGGCGGCGGCGCGGTCCATCGCCCGACCCTCGGTCATTACCAACAGGCCGCCATGGTCGTAGCGGATGGTCACGATCTCGTTGCGGTCGACGATGGCCGGTGGCTGCAGGTCGCCGGTCCGGATGGGGCGCCCGGGGTAAAGGTTGACCCGCGCTTCCATCCCGATCACATCGGCCAGGCTGCCGATGGCGCCGGGCGTGTCCCCTTCGACAACAGCCACATCGGCCGGTCCGATCAGCGTTTGCCCCCGGATCGTTCCGGCCGCGACGACGGTGTCCGCGCGCGAGGGCCCGATGGCCGCCATCGCCACCAGACCGATACCGATCAACGAAAATGCCAGCCGTTGCATCAGCGGATCTGCGTGGTTGCGCCAAGCATCTGGTCGGCGGCTGTGATGACCTTGGCGTTCAGTTCATACCCGCGCTGCGCCTCGATCAGTTCGGTAAGCTCGCGCACGGAATCCACCGAGCTTTCCTCAAGATATCCCTGCCGAAACCGACCAAGCCCTTCTTCGCCCGGGTTTGCCTGCTGCGGCGTTCCCGAGGCGGCCGATTCCAGGAACAGGTTCGATCCCATCGCCTCAAGCCCGTGCTCGTTGGAAAACCCGACAAGGCCGATCTGGCCCAAAAGCTCCGCATCGACGCTGTCGCTGAAATAGGCGTAAACCTCACCGTCGGCCGTGATCGAGATCTGGCGCGCGTCGTCGGGAATGGTGATCCCGGGGGCGACCTCGTACCCGTCTGCCGTCACGATCAGCCCGTCACCCGACCGTTGCAGCGCGCCGTCGCGGGTATAGGCCGATATCCCGGACGGCAGGTTCACTTCCAGCCATCCGCGCCCTTCGATGGCCAGATCCAGGACACCGCCCGATTCAGACAGCGCGCCCTGGGCCATGTTGACCGACACCGAGGCGGGCCGGACGCCCAGGCCAAGCTGCACGCCGGTGGGAACCACCGTGCCATCCGACGCGTTGATCGACCCCGCGCGGGTCACCTGCTGATAATGCAGGTCGGAAAAATCGGCGCGGCGGGCGTTGTACCCGGTGGTGTTCATGTTGGCGAGGTTGTTGGAGATGACCTCGACCCGCATTTGTTGCGCGCTCATGCCGGTGGCGGCGATGTTCAGGGCTCTCATTCGTGGGTCTCCTTACTGGCGGGCGCCTGCGGTGCGCAGGAAATCGCGCACTCTTTGATCTTCGGCGTCGAGGAAGCTTTGTCCCAGTTCATACGATCTCTGGACCTCGATCATCCGGGCCACTTGCACGACCGGGTCGACATTCGACGCCTCGACCGCGCCTTGCACGATGACGCCATCCAGCACGGGTTCCACGCCGCTTGCGGCCGCGAACAAAACACCGGATCGGCGCGTCAGTTCTGTTGGGTCTGTAGGTTGCCAAAGGCCGATCTGGGTCAGCGGCTGACCGTCGACGCCAAGCGTGCCATCGCGTGCCACCGTGACGGACCGCGCATCGGGCGGCACGAAGACCGGCGCCCCCCCACCATCAAGCAAGAAATGCCCTTCCGGTGTCACCAGTTCGCCCGCATCATTGCGCACAAAGTTGCCCGCGCGGGTCAGGGCCTGGCCATCGGGCGTCTGGACCAGGAAAAACCCGTCGCCCTCGATCGCCAGGTGAAACGGCGATCCGGTCTGTTCCAGCGCGCCCTGTTGCGCAGAGATGACATGCCCGGTGGCGGTCGCCATGGACAAGCCTTCGCGCTGACCATCGAGCGCGCGGACATGTTCGGCAAAGATCAGACCCTGCGCGCGAAACCCGGTGGTGGAGATATTGGCGATGTTGTTGGCCACGACATCCATCTCGCGCAGCAACCCGATTTGCCGGGTCAAGGTCGTGTAGCTGGCATTTTCCATTCCGCGGGCCCCTTACATTCCGGCGATGATCGGGATCAGCGTGGTGCTGAAATAGCCCGACAAGGTGGTGGTCATGAAACTCATCGAGACCCAGAAAACCGCAACGATCGCGGCCAGTTTCGGCACGAAGGTCAGTGTCATTTCCTGGATCGAGGTAAGGGCCTGAAACAGGCCCACCACCACGCCGCTGATCAGGGCCGCGCCAAGGATCGGCGTCGAGATCAGCACGGAAACCCAAAGCCCGTGTCGAAGGGTGTCGAAAAAGATCATCTCATCCATCAGACCGGCATCCTCAGGATTTCCTGGTAGGCCTCGACGACCCTGTCGCGGACGGTCACGGCCGTTTCGACCGCAAGTTCGGTTTGCGCCAGCGCCGTGACCAACGCGTGAGGATCGGCGCCGGTTGTCATGGCGGCGATGGATTGCGCCTCGCCCTCGGCGAGGGTGGCGCCAAAGCGTTCGACGGCATTGGCAAAGATCTGCCCGGCCTGCATCTGCCCCGATGACGGATCGGCAAGCATCTGCCCCTGTGGGCGCAGCCCGGTCTGGCCATAGGCCGCGATGGCGAGAGAATTACGGATATCCATGTCGCGGGTTCCTCTTTAGCGGCGCAACAGATCGTTGAGGGATGAAGACATTTGCCGGATCTGGTCGAAGACGCGCAGATTTGCCTCGTAACTGCGTTGCGCTTCGCGGGCGTCGGACAGTTCCACGACCATGTCGACATTCGATCCCGGGTAATGCCCGGTTTCGTCGGCCATCGGGTGGCCGGGGTCATAGATGCGTGGCAGCTCGCGCCGATCCAGGCGCACTTCGCCGGTTTGCACCATGCCCTGCGCCTGGTCGAACCCGCGCATCGGCTCGAAACTGACGACCTTGCGGCGATAACCGGGCGTGTCGGCATTGGCGATGTTTTCCGACACGTGGGTGATGCGTTCTGCCTGGCTGCGCATCCCGCTGGCGGCCACGGACAAGGCAGAGCTGAAATCGGTCATCTCATTCTCCTACAAGATTTATCGGCCGAGGCTGGTGCGCAGGATGTTCATGGCCGAGCCATAGACCTGCAGGGCGCGTGAATGGGCGCGCTGCGCCTCGATCCCGCGCAGCATTTCGATTTCCAGGGATACGCTGTTTCCATTGGGCGATTCCGGGCCGCCCGCATCGACAGTCCGGATCGGCAGCCTGCCGTCCGCGGGGCCATTGCCCCCCTGCAGGGCGCGGTATGTCTCGGCAAAATCGTTGACGTCACGGGCCCGGTAGCCGGGGGTATCTGCATTCGCGATGTTCTGGGCGACCACGGCCTGCCGTGCCGCGGCATGGCGGGCACGTGTGCTGGCGAGGTCAAATATCTCGAGCCTATCGAACATCGGGGCTTCTCCCACATCGGCTTTGACGGATGCTTAACGGTGATTCCTTTAGAAACCGTAAGTGAGCCGTCACGCCGTGATGTGTCCGTTCCCCGCCCGGAAGGAGCCGCCCCATGACCGATACATTTCTCGATCCGCTGCGCGCCCAATTGCGTGCGATCCCGCGCGCGCGCCACGTGGGGCAGATCACGGCGCTGGGCCGCGATCATGTGCGCGTGGCAGGGCTTGACCGGATCGCGGCGCTTGGGGATCGCGTGCGGATCGGTCCGGATTTGCGGGGCGAGATCCTGAAGCTTGATGACACCGGCTGCACCGTCATGCCCGAGGGGGCAACCGACGGGGTGCGCCTTGGTCTGCCGGTCATGCATCTGGGGCCGGCCGGTATTTCCCCGGATCACAGCTGGCTGGGCCGGGTTGTCGACCCGGACGGGCAGCCCATGGACGGCAAGCCCCTTTTCCCCGGATCGCGGTCCTACCCGTTGCGGGCCGCGCCTCCGTCCCCGGCGGAACGGCGCGCACTGGGGCCACGGTTGCAAACGGGGTTCGCGGTGTTCGACACGCTCTTGCCGATCGTGCGCGGGCAACGCGTCGGCCTGTTCTCTGGCTCGGGTGTGGGCAAATCCAGCCTGATTGGCGCCATGGCAAAGGCCATGTCCGCCGACGTGGTTGTGATTGGCCTGATCGGTGAACGCGGGCGGGAATTGCGGGATTTCGTCGCCGACACCCTGGGGCCCGAGGGTTTGGCGCGGTCGGTTGTCGTCGCGGCGACGTCCGACCGGCCGGCGCTGACACGGGCGCGGGCGGCCTGGTCGATGATGGCGGTTGCCGAATACTTCCGCGACCAGGGTTTGCAGGTGCTGTTGCTGGCCGATTCCATCACCCGCTTTGCCGAAGCCCAAAGGGACGTTGCCGCGGCGGCCGGGGAACCGTGCGGGCCGTCCGGGTTTCCGGCGTCGATGGCGCAGATGGTGATGGGTCTGGTCGAACGGGCCGGCCCGGGCGCGCAGGGGCAGGGTGACATTACCGCTGTCTTGTCGGTCCTGGTCGCCGGATCCGATATGGAAGGTCCTGTCGCTGATGTGATGCGCGGCGTCCTGGATGGCCATGTGGTGCTGGCACGCGCAATCGCGGAACGCGGGCGATACCCGGCGATCGACCTGCTGCGGTCGGTGTCGCGTGCCTTGCCGCGCGCGGCCAGCGCGGATGAGGTTACGCTGATCGCCCGTGCCAGGCAGTTGTTGGGCGCCTATGAACGTGCCGAGTTGATGGTTCAGGCGGGTCTCTATTCACCGGGCAATGATCCGGTGACCGACGCCGCCATTGCCGCCTGGCCAGGGCTGGATGCCTTTGTCGCATCGGCGGCCAGTGGCAGCATCGAAGACAGTTTTACCGCGCTGCGCGGAATACTTGAGACGACGGATCCGGTGCTGAAACAGGCCCGGCGTGCCACCGGGGGCCAGATGGCTGCTGGCTGACCGCGCAAGTCCTGCGCGATTGCATCGGCCTGCATCTCGAGACGGCATTGCAAGTGCGGCGTTTCTTGCCGTGTCGGCCTTCGGGTGCGGTCACGATACCTGTGACCCATCCTCCTGGAACGACCCGGCACCACGATAGGCTGGTGGATGAAAAGCCATGCGATCAAATGGACTGCGCGAATATCGGCCCTGCGGGGGGCGCGACATGGCCCGATCCGTGATCTCACACCAGGGGCTGAAGCAAAATCAACGCCGTAGCCCCCGGGGTGAACGGCGAGGGACCATTCCCGATTTGAGCCCGGATCGTGAAATCCCGGATCAGCGTCTCCACCTTGTCGGGGTCGGTGAATTGCATGAATTCCGAACTGCCGAAGGCGCGATCCGCGCCGGTACGGAAGATCTCCAATTGCCTGTCCAGATCCAGGCTACCGACGCTTTCCGGAAGCCCAAAGGCCGTCTCGAACACCTTGCGCAGTGGCGGATTGCCCAGGATGGTCAGCCAGGCGGTCGTGTCGGCCTGCCCGCGTGCGGCGATATCGGCCAGCTCTCGCTGGGTGTTCAGGGCCAGCCGCATGTCCTCATTCCGGGTCCCCACGGCGCGTTCGAATTCCTGTCGCTCGAACCGGCCAAGGATCTTGTCGGCAAATCCCGCGCTTTGCGTGCGCGGTGCCAGATCGCTGCCGAACCCGAACGCCTCCGAGAATTCGCGATATCGCTTGTCGGCCAGCCGATTGGACAGGGCAGAGTCATCGGTGACGCCATCGGCCAGCACCTTCCCGATAAAAGCCCGGTTCCGCAGATCGTCCTGCAACCCGTAAGCACCCAAGGCGACGCGGAGAAGGCGGTAGTCCGAAACCAGGTCATCAGCACGGGTGATCTTTCCGATGTTTTCCCGGAAATACTCCATGTCCCGCTGCTGCACGGGGTTCCGTGAAAAGCGTTCGGTCTGGCCTTGCAGGCTGGACGACAAGAAACGCCAACCGGCGTATCCGTCCAGCGGGAGGATCGGCTGAAAACTCATGTCTCGCGCGCCGCGATAAGCCGGTCTTCGCGCGGCAGAAGGCTGCGCAACGCCTTGAGCGCCTGGTAGGTCTGCCCCTCTTTCATATGGTGCGTGGCGCGGGCAAGTTGCGCACGGCTGTCTGGATCCGTGAACACCTGGCTCAACTGTTCCATCCCGCGCAGGATCTGCGTTCGTGCCTCGGCCATTTCGATATCGCCGGACAGGACAAGTTGGGCGATGTAACACACGCGCCGCACCGGCGTGGTGACCTCTTCGGGGTGGATGGCATCGCGCAGGCGCAGGATCTTGGCGTCCGGGGTCATGATGCTCAATCGCGACCGGCGATCCCCGTTTTCGATCACCGCCCCGTTGATCAGCACGCGTTCCTTCGGGCCCAGTTTCAGGACCAGGCCGCTCATTGCAGCCCCCCTTCGGAGTCGAGGCCACGCATCACGGAACGATTGATGTCGATCAATGCCGAAAGGGCGCTGGCATCCTTCAACGCGGCGCTGCTCTGTAGCAGCGAGAATTCCGCAAGGTAGAACAATTGCGCCCTGAGAGACTGGGGCAACAGATTGTCAGGGGTGGCAAGGTCAGTGGCCAAGGTCGTCCACAACCGGCGATTGTCGTGGAGTGCTGCGGCGCGCAACGTCATCGGGGCGCCGGGCCTTGCGGCCTGCGCGAGCCGGGCCGTGACGGTTTCAAAGGCCGCATGTTCGGCCCCGCGACTGGTGCGAACGGGAGTTGCGACGGCACCGTATGCGGTCTGTGCGAGCGAGGTCGGGGTCAAGGGTGTGATCCTTCCGGGAACGCTGAAGGGGCAGCGGGCAGGGGGGCCATCGGAGGACGTACCCCCGATGGCGGTTCAGCTTAGCGGAACAACGACAGGATGTTCTGCGGCTGCTGGTTGGCGATCGAAAGCGACTGGGTGGCCAGCTGCTGTTGGACCTGCAGCGCCTGCAGACGTGCCGATGCCTCTTCCATGTCGGCATCCACCAGGGTGCCGATGCCGGTCCTGAGCGAGTCGGTCAGTGTCGACACGAACTCAGACTGCGTATTGATCCGGCCTTCCGCCGACCCGAAAGATGCGGCCGCATCGATCGCGTTCTGAATCAGCGTTTCCATGTTGGCCAGCGCTGCATCGGCACCTTCGTTTGTGGTGACGTCGATGTTGTCGAGGCCGAAAAGACCGCCAGAGGCGACACCGTCGGCCTGCCCCGCATCACTGAGCGTCATCGTGGCACCCGCAGTGGGATCGCTGCCATCATAGTCGACCAGTACCCGCCAGGCGCCGCTGGTTTCGTCCTGGACAACCTGGGTCGTGACCCCGGTTTCAGCGCCGGAATCAATGGCAGTCTTCAGCCCGCGGGCCACGTCCTCCATGTTTTCGCCCTGTCCCGCGACATAGTCGTAGTTGTTGCCATTGACGGTGACGCGGTAGCTGTCGCCCTCGTTCACGGTCGCGGCGTTGGACAATTCGACCTCTTCGGCTCGATAGATCAGCGATGCGCTGCCGGATCCCGTCGTGGCGGCCTGGTCATCGGCGCTGTTGCCGTTGTTTGTGACGGCAATGGTGTTGGTCGCACCGCTATCCCAGGATACCGCGAAGGTGTCGAACGAGTTCGTGTTGGCCAGTTCGAGGACCGCGCCGGCACCACCGGCGGTGATGCCCGTCAACCCGGCCTGGTTGATCTGTGCCCGGATCGCATCCACGGTCGTTGCCGCATCGGTGTCGAACGCCTGGGTGAACGTCGTGCCGTTGATCGTCACGTTCAGATCATCGGCCGCCGCGCCCGCGAAGGTGAGTTCGAGATCGTTGGCGGCACCGGTCGAATCGATGGCGGCGGCGCTGGAGGTGATGTTTCCTGCCAGGGTTGCGCCGTTGCCATAGGTCCCGGCGAATGTCGTCAGGTCTTGGCGTGCCACGGTGATGTTCCGGGCCGTAACCGTCCCGCTGCCGGACCGGTCGAGAGAGGACAGGATGTTCACGTCTTCCGTGCCCGTCACGAGGTTCAGGCCATTGAACTGTGCCGCATTCACAACGGACCCGATCTGGTCGCGAAGCGCGTTGATATCCGTCTGGATTTTTTCCCGGTCGACATTTTCTTCCTGCGCGGCAACCACCCTGCCCTTGATGTCGGTCAGCAGGTCGGTGACCGTTTCCGAGGCGCTTCGCGCCACGGCGACGGTGGATTCCCCAAGGCTGAGGCTGTCGGAGATGGCCTTGAAACCTTCGACATCCGATTCCATCACCTTGGAAATCGCCCATACGGCCGAGTTGTCGCGGGCGGAGGCGATCGATTTGCCGGTCGAGATTTCCGATTGGGTCTTTTCCAGATTCGAGTTGATGCTCTTGAGGGTCTGCAACGCGACCATCGCACTTGTGTTCGTAAGTATGCTGGACATCTATGTCCCCTTCCTTTGTTCCGTATCGGCGCATATTCGGCGCCAGTCACATCCAGGGCCTGCAGGCCCCCGCGAAGGGTCTTTCTGACCGCTGCAACCCATGTACCCGGATCACGCCACCCAGCTGGGTGCAGGCGTCACTTTCAGAACCAACTCTGAACAACCGGCTAACCGCGCTGGCCAAACGCAGATGATTTTAGCGGAATGCGGGTGACGGTCTGTTGTCATCGGCGCGTCAGGACCCGCCCGCACCCGGCCGGGTCGGATCTGCGATGGCCGTTTCGGTCATAGGTCGTCAGCGGCGCATGGGCCGTGCCCGTCACCTGGCTGCGCGCCTGGGCGACGCCACGCCGCGCGGCCTGCACGAGGGCGGCATTTCTGGCCGCCATGGTGCGGATCGTCGCCAACACCGACATATCGGGTGACGACGCTCCCAGGAACCTCATCGCGCGGTCCAACGCGTCGGGCAGGCGGGTCAATGTCGCGATATCGCCTGAAACAAGGGCGGCGTGTTGCGCCTTCAGAATCGCGATGACACGATCCGGTGCGGTGTTGGACCCGGTCATCCCCGGTCTCCTTCCGCCACGGGCGCGCGCGAGACCAGGGATTGAAAGATCGATTCGGCCAGGCCGATTCCACCTTGTTCCGCCATCTCGCGCGCGTGGTCCATACGCAGGAGCGATGCGAACTGGTCTTCGCCCGCGCCCCCGCCAAAGCTTTGGCGGCTTTCGCCGAAACCCGCGTGTTTCAGCATTTCGGACAGGAAACCTGCCTCCAGCTCAATCGCCACGGCGCGCAAGGCGGCGTCCGTGTGACCGGGCGGGCGGGAAAGGGTTCGATCCGGCGAAACCGGGCCGACAGGCATCACGTCGAGTTGCATCTCACTGTCTCCAATTGGAGGGATTTTCCCGACCCTGCCATCGGGACGTAAAGAATTCGTAAGGGCCTTCGCTGCTAGGGAAGCCGGGCAACCAACAGGGACAGCCAGAATGGATGACCTCTTTCAGATGATAACGCCCGTGGCGCGCGCAGCCTCCGGCGGCGGGCAACGAAACCGTCCTGATCCGCCGGACCAAGACGCGTTCGTGACGGTTTTCGAGGGGGCGGGCGCGTCTCCCGCCGGCACACCCGTCACCTCAACCCAGGATCTTGTAGATGATCTTGAGGGTGCGCTGGCCGAGCTGGGTAACCAGACGGCGATGCAGATCTTGCCGGTTTCCGGTGGCCATCCGGCCATTCCTGTCGCCCCGGGCGACCCCGGCCAGGCATCGCAGGTTCGTGGGCGCCCGGGTCAGCCGGGGCAATGGATTCCGGCGGGCGCCGCTGCCGTCAACGGCGGCCCTCTGGCCCCCGGTGCGGCGATGATGGCGGCGGGGTGGGCACAGGTCACCACGGGGCCTCTGGGCATGACGCCAGACGGGGGTGACCATCCACCTGCGGCCCTGTCTCCGGCGACGCCTGCAGTAGCCGCCAATGCTGCCAACATCCCGATGGTGTCGCTGGACAAGGGGACCGCGGCAAGCCGAACAACGCCCGATGACCCGGCGCCGAATGCGCGACAGGGGGCGCGCGTTGGTGGCGTCGACATGCCTGCGCTGCCGATGGCCGATGCGGGTCGGCCGCGAATGGCGGCGCATGGATTGCCGGCCTTGGCCGGGTCTCAATTCGAACATCCGCTTCCTGCGCCCGTGTCGACTGGCCCGGTCGCGCCACGGGTGCCGGCCCCGGGATCGACGCCACCGGCCATCTCGGCGATTCCTGCCGCGTCGATGGGTGCGGACCAGGGAAGTCGTGCGTCCGGGGACGTGGCGCGGGAACCGGTCCAGTCCGTGCAACCCGAACCGCAGGCCTTGCCGGATCGAAAGATCGATACCGGGCCTCAAATTGCAGTGTTGGCCAAAGCGCAGGGCAACAACGCCGTCATGAAGGTACATTTTGGGCCAAGCCAACCCGGCGATCTGGCCGCAGGGCCGGATCTGGCCGTGGCGTCGACAGCGGCCTCGACCGCGTCCAATGCCGTGTCCGGTCCGCCCGGGTTGGCAAGCCCGCCTGCATCCCATGCGCCCTTGGTTGCACAGCAGATCGCGACGGCCCTGTCCGGCCCAGCCCGTGATCCCCGTGGCCCGGTCGAGATCGCGCTTGATCCCCCCGAACTTGGCCGCGTGCGCATGACACTGTCCGAAACAAACGGGGCCATGACGCTGACCATTGCGGCCGAACGGCCCGAAACTGCGGATCTGATGCGGCGCCATTTGGCGGTTCTGCACGAGGAATTCGCGCGCGCGGGCCTCGACGGGCCCTCGGTGCACATCTCGAACGCCGGCACGCAGGGCGGATCCGGGCAATCCAGACCGGATGGCCCGCCCATGACCGGGACGTCATCGGATCCCGCCGGATCGGCGAACGATCACCACGGCCCCCGCCCCGAAGGTGACCCCGCGTCGTCTGACGGGCTCGATCTGCGCCTTTGAAATCGGAGCTTCACGATGGAGATCAACAGCATCATTCCCGCCGTATCGGCCAGCTCGACGCCAACGGGCAACGCGGCGGCCAAGACCAACATCACGTCGGATTTCGACATGTTCCTGCAGCTGCTGACCGCCCAGATGCAGCATCAAGATCCGCTCGACCCGATGGACACCGATCAGTTTTCGGCGCAACTGGCCCAATTCTCGGCCGTGGAACAGCAGGTATACACCAACGAATTGCTCGAAGGTCTGCAGGCCGGCATGGCGACTCGGGGAATGGGCGATCTGGGCGGCTGGATCGGGATGGAGGCGCGGGCCAGGATGCCGGTGGATTTCGAGGGTCAGACCGTCACCGTTCTGGGCACCCGGAACGTGCTTGCCGACCGGATGGAGCTGATCGTGCGCAACGCACAGGGCGAGATCGTGCAGCAATCGCAGATCCCGTTGAGCGAGGCGCCATTCGAATGGAACGGCACCGGCACCGACGCAAGCAGCCTGCCACACGGGGTCTACACCTTGTCGGTCCGGAACTGGTCGGGCGAAGACCTTTTGGATGACAGCGACGCGATGGTCTATTCCGTCGTCCAAGAGGCGCAAGTCGTCGGCACCGAGATCTGGCTGACCATGGCGGACGGGGCCAGCATCCCGGCCACCGACGTTCTTGGACTGCGTGCGCCGCAAGATGCCTAAAGCGCGCTGATCACCGCGATCAATGCGGCCCCCATGACCACCCCCGCAGCGGCATATCCCAGGCGCTCCGGCCACGGATTGCGGCGCGAGGGCCTGGACGGATTGGCCTGCGCCAGCAGTGCCGCCTCGGCCAGGGCCGGCAGTCGCGGCCCAAAGCGTGCCAGCACCCGCGCCGTTCGGAACAGATCCCGCGCCAGCGCCTGCGGCCCGATGTTGCGGCCGATGTAATCCTCGACCACGGGGCGCGCGACCGTCCAGATATTCATGTCTTCGGGATCCAGCGACCGCGCGACGCCTTCGACCACCACCATGGTGCGTTGCAGCAAGATCAGTTCGGTCCGGGTTTCCATCCCGAACCGCTCGGTCACCTCGAACAGGTATGCCAGCAGGCGCGCCATGGAAATCCGGCTGGCCTCCATCCCGAAAATGGGCTCGCCCACCGATCGCAGCGCCTGGGCGAATTCGTCGATATCCCGGTCGGCGGGCACGTATCCGGCCTCGAAATGCACCTCGGCCACCCGGCGGTAATCCTTGCGGATGAACCCCATCAGGATCTCGGCATAGACCCGGCGCGTGTATTCATCGAGCCGCCCCATGATGCCGAAATCCAGCGCCACGATATCGCCGTTCGGCGCAACCTTGAGGTTGCCCTGATGCATGTCGGCATGGAAAAATCCGTCCCGCAGCGCATGGCGCAAAAAGGTCTGCAACACCCGCGCCGCCAGCGCCTTGCGGTCGTGTCCGGCTGCATCGATCGCCGCCAGGTCGGACATCGCGACGCCGTTGGCCCAGGCCAGCGTCATCATCCGGCGCGAGGACAGGAACCATTCCACCTCCGGCACGGTAAAGCCGTCGTCCTTCAGCGTCGTGGCATGGAATTCCCCCGCAGCCGAGGCTTCGATGCGCAGGTCCAACTCGCGCAGGACCACGCCTTCGAAATGCTCGATCACATCGCGCGGTCGCAGGCGGCGGGTGGCTGGCGACAATGTCTCGACCACCCAGGCGATCAGGTAGAACGCATCGATATCCTTGCGGAACGCCCGTTCGATGCCGGGTCGCAGGATCTTGACGGCAACCTCGCGCCCATCGGTGGCCAGGCGCGCCCTGTGCACCTGCGCGATCGACGCCGCCGCCACCGCATCGGAAAACTCCGTGAACATTTCGCCCAGGGGCCGCTCCATCTCGGATTCGACGGTCCGCTTGGCCACATCGGTGGGGAATGGCGCCAGCTTGTCTTGCAGGACCTGCATCTGCAGCGCCATATCGGCGCCCACCACATCGGGGCGGGTCGAAAGGATCTGACCGAACTTGATATAGGCAGGCCCAAGTGCGGTCAGCGCACGGGGAACAGGCGGCATCGCCGGATCGCCGCGCAGACCCAGCCATTTGAACGGCCAACCCAGGATACGGGCGGCAACGCGCACCGGGCGGGGGGCGTCCATCGCCTCCAGCACGGCCCCCATGGCGCCCGTCCGTTCAAAGGTCGCGCCCGTTCGGATCAGGCGCCAGATGTTGTGCGGGCCCCTCACCTCAGATCTTCCAGCCCGAATGCAGGGCCGCGATCCCCATGGACAGGTTGCGGTATTTCACCTGTTCGAACCCCGCCTGCCGGATCATCGCGGCAAAGCTTTCCTGGTCGGGGAACTTTCGGATCGATTCCACCAGGTACTGATAGCTGTCGCGATCATTGGCGATCATCTGGCCCATCCGCGGGATGACGTTGAACGAATACAGATCATACAGCTTCTGCATCCCGTCATTGGGCAACTGGCTGAATTCCAGCACCATCAGCCGCCCGCCCGGCTTCAGCACGCGATACGCCTCGGCCAGGGCGTCGGGGATGCGCACCACGTTCCGGATGCCAAAGCTGATCGTGTAAACGTCAAAGGAATTGCTTTCGAAGGGCAGCGCCATCGCGTCGCCCACGATCCAGTCGAGCTTGTCGGCCATCTGCTCGGCCTCGGCCCGCTTTTGCCCCTCGATCAGCATCGATTCGGTCATGTCGAGAACGGTGGCCTGCGCGCCCGGCGCGCGCTTGAGAAACCGGAACGCCACATCACCGGTGCCGCCGGCCACATCCAGCAGGCGCTGGCCATCGCGCGGGGCCAGCCAATCCATCATCGCATCCTTCCAGATGCGGTGGATGCCCATGCTCATCACGTCATTCATCACGTCATAGCGCGATGCGACATTGGAAAACACGCCATGCACCATGCCGGCCTTTTCGCCTTCATCCACGGTCTTGAACCCGAAATGGGTGGTCTGCCCTGTGGTATCTTCGGTGCCATCGGCCATGGGGGCTTGTCCTTTTCTCGTCACGCCCCTTCTTATAGGGGCCCTTCAGGGCGTTACAATGTCGCCCATTGCATAGGAAAGCCCGCTTTGCCCGAACTTCCAGAAGTCGAGACAGTGCGTCGCGGTCTGGCCCCCGTGCTCGAAGGCGCGCGGATCGCCAAGGCCGCCGTCAATCGCCCCGATCTGCGCTGGCCCTTTCCGGACCGGATGGCCGAGCGGCTGACCGGCGCGCGGATCGACCGGCTGCGGCGGCGGTCCAAGTATATTCTGGCCGATCTGGACACCGGCGAAACCCTGATCATCCATCTGGGCATGTCCGGGCGCATGATCGTATCCGTGCCCGAGGGCGCGACCCGTGACGCGCTGGCCCAGTTTCACCATCTGCATGCCGCCCCGGAAAAACACGATCACGTGGTCATTGATACCGACGCGGGCGCCCGTGTCACGTTCAACGACGCAAGGCGGTTCGGCGCGATGGACCTGACCCCGACCGCCACGGCAGAGGATCACTGGCTCTTGCGTGATATCGGGCCCGAGCCTTTGGGCAACAGCTTTGACGAAAACCACCTGATCTCGGCCTTTCACGGTCGCCGCAGCCCGGTCAAGACGGCGCTCCTGGACCAGCGCATCGTGGCCGGGCTTGGCAACATCTACGTCTGCGAGGCGCTGTTCCGCGCCGGCATCTCGCCGTTGCGCCAGGCGGGTCGTATCGCAAGGCCCCGAGTCGCATCGCTGGTCCCGATCATCCGCGACGTGTTGACCGATGCGATCGCCGCCGGGGGGTCATCCTTGCGCGATTATCGGCAGGCGGACGGCGAATTGGGATATTTTCAACACACCTTTCGCGTTTATGGACGTGAGGGCGAAATATGCCAAACACTTGACTGCCAACAGAAAATTGTCAGAAAGGTTCAGTCGGGCCGATCCAGTTTCTACTGCCCGACCTGCCAAAGATAGGTTGAAACCCCCTGAGCGGATGCTAACCCTGCCGTTCTGAGCAACAGCCAGAGAGCCCGTACACATGGCCTACGAGACCCTGATCGTCGACATCGAAGATCACATCGCGCTCATCAAACTCAATCGTCCCGATGCCCTGAACGCGCTGAATGCACAGCTTCTGGGGGAATTGGCCAAGGCCGTGAGCCTGGCCGATCAGAACGAAAAAGTGCGCTGTATCGTGCTGACCGGGTCGGAAAAGGCATTCGCCGCCGGTGCGGACATCAAGGAGATGGCCGAAAAGACCTTTGTCGAGGTGTTCACCGAAGATCTTTTCGCCACCGAGGCGGATGCCATCCTGCGCTGCCGCAAGCCGATCATCGCCGCCGTGTCGGGCTACGCCCTCGGGGGGGGCTGCGAACTGGCCATGATGTGCGATTTCATCATCGCGGCCGACACCGCCAAATTTGGCCAGCCCGAAATCAACCTGGGCGTCGTTGCCGGCATCGGCGGCACCCAGCGCCTGACACGATTCGTGGGCAAGTCCAAATCCATGGACATGCACCTGACCGGCCGCTTCATGACCGCAGAAGAGGCCGAGCGGTCCGGCCTTGTCAGCCGCGTGGTCCCCGCCAAGAAACTGATGGACGAGGCAATGGGTGCCGCCGCCAAGATCGCCGAGAAATCGCAATTGGCCACCATCGCCGTGAAAGAAGCCGTCAATCGCAGCTACGAGACCACCCTGCGCGAAGGTCTGCTGTTCGAACGCCGCCTGTTCAACGCGCTCTTCGCGACCGAGGATCAGTCCGAAGGGATGGCCGCCTTCCTCGAAAAACGCGAACCCCAGTTCCGGGACAAGTAGCCGGATCTGCAGAACGGCGCGCCATGCGCGCCGCTCAAACCACGTAATGCAGCGTGTCGAACCGCGCCCGCATGGCGGCCGTGCGCGGGGCAATGGCTGACGGATCATTCGCGGCCAGTGCCTCCGCGATCAGGTCGGCCATCGCATCCACATCTTGCAGATCGACACCCCACCGCGCCAGCTCGGGCGTGCCAAAGCGCAGGCCGTTCATGTCGCCCGGCACCTCCGCGATGGGCAACCCGATGCCGCAGGCCAGGAACCCTGCCTGCCGCAGCGTTTTCGATGCGGCCTGCCCGCCGCCATAAGCCCCGGCCTCGATCGCGAATTGATGCGATGCCGTCGTCCCTTCTCCGGTTTCGAAAACCGGCAGGCCGCGCGCTTTCAGGGCGGCGGCCAGGGCCTGCGCCAGCGCGATCATCTTGGCGGCATAGGCGCGGCCATGCACCTTCCAATCCAGCATGGTGACGGCCAGCGCCGCCGATTTCGCCGCGTCGAAATTTGCGGTCATTCCGGGAAAGGCGATCCGGTCCAGCCGCTGCGCCAGGTCGGCCTCGTTCGTCACGATGATCCCACCCGCAGGCCCGCCCAGGCTCTTGTAGGTGCTCATGGTCATCATATGCGCGCCTTCGGCCAGCGGATCGGCCCAGGCCTTGCCGGCGATGATCCCGCATTGGTGGGCCGCGTCGAACATCAGCTTTGCGCCCACCTCGTCGGCGATGGCCCGGACAGCGCGCACCGGGTGTTCGAACAGGTTCAGGCTGGCCCCCAGGGTGATCAGTTTGGGTCGCTCTGCACGCGCCAGCGCGCCAAGGGCTGCGACATCCACGGTATAGCCGTCCGCCAGGACCGGCGCGGGCACGGTGCGCAACCCGTAAAGACCCGCACAGCCCGCCCCGTGATGGGTCACGTGCCCGCCGATCGATGCGGGCGGTGCGATGATCGTATCTCCGGGCCGGCAGGTCGCCATGAAGGCATACATGTTGGCCAAGGCGCCCGATGGCACCCGGATCTCGGCAAAACGCGCATCGAAAACCTCTGCGACCAGTTCGGCGGCGATCACCTCGATCTCTTCGATGGCTTCCAGCCCCATCTCGTATTTGTCACCCGGATAGCCCAGCGAAGGCCGGCTTCCGATGCCGCAGGCAAGAAACGCTTCGGCCTTTGGATTCATGACATTTGTCGCCGGATTCAGGTTGAAGCACTCCGTCTCGTGGATCTGCCGGTTTTCCCCTGCCAGGGCCTCAAGACGGGCCAGAACAGCCGCCGCACCAGATGTCGCGGTTGCGGCGGCGATGGTCTGCACGCGTGTTTCGCAAGTTTCGGGTACCCAGTTGCGTTGCGCCAATGTCATCGAAATGCCTCCTGTTGGTGGTGCGATCATGTCGGCGCCGACGTTCAGGTGCAAACGGCATTTGCATAGGCGGGCCATCCCGGCTATACGGCGCGCCAGACATGCGTGTGAGGCCCGCTTCGGCCAGAATCGCCCGGTAGCGAACCCGGGGTCGGGATCTCCCGCGCTTAATGCTTTTTAGAGACCCGACGAAACGAGAGACACACACATGGCCAATTCGCCCCAGTCCAAGAAACGCGCCCGTCAGAACGAGCGCCGCTTTGCTATCAACAAGGCCCGCCGTTCGCGCATCCGCACCTATCTGCGCCGCGTCGAAGAAGCGCTCGAATCCGGCGATCAGTCCGCCGCAGCCGAAGCGCTGAAGGCTGCCCAGCCCGAGTTGATGCGCGGCGTCACCAAGGGTGTGATGCACAAAAACACCGTTGCCCGGAAAATGTCGCGCCTGTCCAGCCGCGTGAAAGCTTTGGGCAACTGACTCGCCCCGTTTTACGGCGAAGTTGAAAAACGATAAGGCGCTCCGCATCACCGGGGCGCCTTCTTTCGTTAGGAAATATCATTCGATATTAAGCTCATACCGAGCACCACCAGATTCGATTGCCATTCACATAACTGTCAAGAACGAAGAGTCGTTGCAGCGATCCACGACCATCCGCTACTTTCACCATGCGATTCAGGCGCCTTGGGGGGCGGATGAAAAGGCAGGGGCAGCACGCCCGAAACGATCCGGGTCACGGCCTGGGCAATGTCGGTTGATCCGAACGTTTCAAGCGTGACCCTTGGCAGGTTGGCTTGCCGGCATTGTGACCGGACCGTCACCATTGCTTTGCCTTGGAATTATCCTTCCGATGCCAGAATTGGAGTCCAAAAAACTGGCGCCAAGGCCGGTGCATAAGTCTGCATCGGACATGATCGGTTTATGGCTCCTTTCGGCATCCAGGTCCGCACCAGGGGAAGGGACAGCCCCCGCGGCAAGGTGAACTGTGATTGTGGCCCGCATGAAACGCAGGGTCGGGAAGGATCAGGCTGTGGCAGGCGGCCAACGAAAACGAGGATACGAGGGTACATGACGCACGAGACCTGGGGGCAAGTTCGAGGCGAGCTTTTGAGATCAGTGGGCGAGAACAACTTCTCCGCATGGATCGATCCGATCATTTTTGATCGTCTGGATGACCGCATCGCGCGCTTTCACGTGCCAACCAACTTCATCGGGTCATGGGTGTCCAAGAATTTTGGCGACGTCATCTTGCGGCATCTGATTTCGGCCGGTGTCGGCGTCGATCGTATCGAGTTTTCCGTCGAACCCGCCATCGCGTCGCGCGTGGTCAATGCCAATGCGGCGCCGTCCGCCGAGGTCTCTGGCGCGGCCGATCCGACCATCGCCGCCTCTGCGCCGGCGTCACGCCCCGCCAGCGACCGCCGGACCGGATCCAGCGATCTTCCCGGCGCGACCCTGAACCCGGCCTATACCTTTGACAACTTCGTCGTCGGCAAGCCCAATGAACTGGCCCATGCGGCCGCCCGCCGGGTGGCCGAAGGGCGCGACGTGACCTTCAACCCGCTGTTCCTGTACGGGGGTGTCGGTCTGGGCAAGACGCACCTTATGCACGCCATCGCCTGGGATCTGCGCGCAAACTTTCCCGAAGCGCGCATCCTGTACCTGTCGGCGGAACAGTTCATGTACCGGTTCGTCCGGGCCTTGCGCGAACAGGACACGATCACCTTCAAGCAGCTGTTTCGTTCGGTCGATGTCCTGATGGTCGATGACGTGCAGTTCATCGCCGGAAAATCCTCGACCCAGGAAGAATTCTTTCACACGTTCAATGCCTTGATCGAACAAGGCAAGCAGATCATCATCTCGGGTGACCGCGCGCCCGTCGACATGGAAGAACTGGATGCGCGCATCGCATCGCGCCTGCAGTGCGGTCTTGTGGTCGACCTGCACCCGACGGATTACGAACTGCGCCTTGGCGTGCTGCAGCACAAGGCAGAACAGGCCATTGCCCGCAACCCGCAGGTCAAACTGGGCGACGGCGTCCTTGAATTCATGGCGCACCGCATTTCGACCAATATCCGCGTCGTCGAAGGCGCGCTGACCCGGTTGTGCGCCTTTGCCGACCTGGTGCGCAGGGAAATCAACATCGAGATGGTGCAAGATTGCCTTGCCGATATCCTGCGGTCGACCGACCGCAAGGTGACGCTCGATCAGATCATCAAGACGACCTGCGAGTATTACAATATCCGTCAGGCCGACATCACCGGCGCCAGCAGGGCACGGGCCGTTGCGCGCCCGCGCCAGATGGCGATGTATCTGTCCAAGACCCTGACCACCCGATCCTATCCCGAGATCGCCCGCAAGCTGGGCAACCGCGACCACACCACCGTCCTGTACGGGGTGCGCAAGATCGAGGAACTGATGAGCGTCGACAGCCAGATCGCGGAAGATGCCGAAATCCTGCGCCGTATGCTGGAAGCCTGATCCGGGCCAAACATTGCGTCAAGCCGCCTCTAGGGGCTTGACGCTACCGGCTCACCCGGACACTCCTTTAAAAAAACCATTGTGCTGACGGGGGGAAGGGATAATCTCGACGCCCCCGCATCTTGTCGGAGCCAGGGCCATGAAACTGTCGATCGAGCGCGCCACGCTGCTGCGCGCTGTCTCTCAGGCGCAATCCGTTGTCGAACGGCGCAACACGATACCGATCCTCGCAAATGTGCTGATCGAAGCCGATGGCGATACCGTCAGCTTTCGGGCCACGGACCTGGATATCGAGGTGGTGGACAAGGCTCCGGCTCATGTCGAACGCGCCGGGGCCACGACGGTGTCGGCCGTCACCTTGCATGAAATCGTGCGCAAACTGCCCGATGGGGCGCTGGTCAGCCTGTCCGAGGATGGCGCGTCCGGGCGGCTGACGGTGCAGGCGGGGCGGTCGAATTTCCAGCTGGCCACCCTGCCCAAGGAAGATTTCCCGGTGATGACCGCCAGCGAATATTCCGCCAATTTCTCGTGCTCTGCGCCGGTATTGCGGCGGTTGTTCGACAAATCCAAATTCGCGATTTCGACCGAGGAAACCCGCTATTACCTCAACGGTGTCTATTTTCACGTCGCCGAGGGTGAAAACGGCCCCGTTCTGCGCGCTGTCGCCACCGATGGTCACCGCCTTGCGCGCATCGATGCGGCAATTCCGTCGGGCGCCCAAGGCATGCCCGGTGTGATCGTGCCCCGCAAGACGGTGGGCGAAATGCGCAAGCTGCTGGACGATGACGAGGCGCAGATCGCCGTGTCGGTCAGCGAGACCAAGATCCGTTTTGCCACGCCCGAGATCACCCTGACCTCCAAGGTCATCGACGGGACATTCCCCGACTACACGCGCGTCATTCCGACCAACAACACCCGCAAGATGGAGGTCGATGCCTCGGACTTCGCCAAGGCGGTGGACAGGGTGGCGACGGTCAGCTCGGAACGGTCCCGCGCGGTCAAGATGGCGCTGGACGAAGACCGGCTGATCCTGTCGGTCAACGCGCCCGATGCGGGCAACGCCGAAGAGGAACTGGCGGTCGCCTATGGCGACGAACGGCTGGAAATCGGTTTCAACGCGAAATACCTGCTCGAGATCGCCAGCCAGGTTGATCGCGAGAACGCGGTGTTCCTGTTTTCCTCTCCGGGGGAGCCGACCCTGATGCGCGAAGGCAACGATACCTCGGCGATCTATGTCGTGATGCCGATGCGCGTGTAAGCCGGGGCATTCCAGAGGATTCAATGCCTCCGGCGGCCATATTTTCAGGATAAAGATGGGGTGGGAGATGACTGCTTTCGTCGCCGCTCTGCAGCTGTCTCATTTCCGCAGCCACAGGCGCGCGCGGCTGGCGCTGGATGCGCGGCCGGTGGCGTTGTTCGGTCCCAACGGGGCCGGCAAGACCAACCTGATGGAGGCGGTGTCGCTGTTGTCGCCCGGCCGTGGCCTGCGCCGCGCGACCGCAGAAGAGATCATCCGCCGCCCCGAAGCCATCGGCTGGAAGATCCGGGCAGAGGTGGCGGGCGCGGGCGCGGGCCACGAGATCGAGCTGAGCGCGGAACCAGATCAGCCGCGTGTCACACGGATCGACGGCAAGATCGCCCCGCAAACGGCGCTGGCGCGGCTGGTGCGCATCATCTGGCTGGTGCCGTCGCAGGACCGGTTGTGGATCGAGGGGGCGGAAGGACGGCGGCGGTTTCTCGACCGGATCACGCTCAGCTTTTTTCCCGATCATGCCGAGGCGACGCTGACCTATGACAAGGCCATGCGAGACCGCAATCGCCTGTTGAAGGATCAGGTGTCGGACGCCCGCTGGTACAGTGCGCTCGAGGCGCAGATGGCCGAGGCCGCGACCGGCATCACCGCGAACCGTCGCGCGGCGCTGAGCAGGCTGGCGATGGCGCAGGAGGGCGCGGCCACGGCCTTTCCGGCGGCTGATCTGACCTTGGAAACCGATGACCTATCCGACATGCCCGGCTATGCCGAGGCCTTTGCGGTCTCGCGCCTGCGGGACATGGCGGCCGGGCGAACGCTGGTCGGGCCGCACCGCGCGGATCTGGCCGCGATCTATACCGACAAGGGCGTGCCCGCGCGGCAATGTTCGACCGGGGAACAAAAGGCGCTTTTGATTTCGCTGATCCTTGCCAATGCGCGGGCGTTGAAGGCCGAAACCGGGGCCGCGCCCCTGGTGTTGCTGGATGAGGTCGCGGCGCATCTGGATGCAGACCGTCGCGCCGCGTTGTTCGATGAGATCTGCGCGCTCGAGGCGCAGGCCTGGATGACCGGCACCGGGCCGGAATTGTTCGCGGAACTGGGCGACCGGGCGCAGCATGTGGCCGTGTCCGAGGTCGGCGGCGAAAGCCGTGTCGCCCCACAATGACCCTGACGTTTGCGCAGATCGCCCTGTACGCCGGCGCGTTGTTCGTCTTGTTCCTGACACCGGGGCCGGTCTGGCTGGCCACTGCCGCGCGGGCGCTGGCCCATGGCTGGGCGGCCGCCATACCGCTGGTGCTGGGCGTGGCGCTGGGCGATGCGGTGTGGTCGCTGGCCGCGGTGCTGGGACTGGCCTGGGTCGTAGGCAGTTACGAATGGGTGATGGAGGCCCTGCGCTGGGTCGCGGTCGCGGTGTTCGCGGTCATGGGGGGGCTGCTGATCCGTCATGCCGACCGGTCTGTCGCTGCCGACAGCGCCCTGACCCGCCCCGGTGTGCTGGCCGGGTTTCTTGCCGGCATCGCCGCCATCCTCGCCAATCCCAAGGCGGTGTTGTTCTACATGGGGATGCTGCCGGGCTTTTTTGATCTGACCACCGTGACCGTCCCGGACATTGCCGTGATCGC
The DNA here is from genome assembly GCA_964460185.1 of uncultured Roseicyclus sp. Lineage (GTDB taxonomy): Bacteria > Pseudomonadota > Alphaproteobacteria > Rhodobacterales > Rhodobacteraceae > JAVJPJ01. The sequence goes on from CAYWTM010000003.1 coordinate 64,775, forward strand.
CTTGGTTTCGATGGGTGTGCCGATGATCGGCAACACCGGATTTGCCATCCTCGTGGACAGGGCGCGACGCCGATTTTCCAGCCCCGGGCGTTTGGCGCGGATCAATCGCCTCTCGGGCTGCCTCCTGATCCTCGTGGCTGTGGTCATTGCCCTGTCCAACCCCTAAATATTGGGTCGGATTGCGTGACATTACCCCCACATGGGGATATAACGGCCGAAACAAAACAGGCAGAGCTATCCATGGCAGACAACGCCCCCGCGCCGGAAGAATACGGCGCCGATTCCATCAAGGTTCTCAAGGGCCTGGAGGCCGTTCGCAAACGTCCCGGCATGTATATCGGTGACACCGACGATGGCTCGGGTCTGCACCACATGGTGTACGAGGTCGTCGACAACGGAATCGACGAGGCGCTGGCCGGTCATGCGGACGCGGTGACCGTCACGATCCACGCCGATTCCAGCGTGTCGGTCCGTGACAACGGACGCGGAATTCCCGTGGGCATCCACGAGGAAGAAGGCGTCTCGGCGGCCGAGGTCATCATGACCCAACTGCATGCCGGCGGTAAGTTCGATTCCAATTCCTACAAGGTGTCCGGTGGTCTGCACGGGGTGGGCGTGTCGGTGGTCAACGCGTTGTCCGACTGGCTGGAACTGCGCATCTGGCGCGACGGCAAGGAACATCACGCGCGGTTCGAGGGCGGGTTTACCGTCAAACACCTCGAGGTCGTGGGCGACTCGGGCGGCCAGACAGGGACCGAAGTGCGGTTCATGGCGTCCACGTCCACGTTCTCGAACCTCGAATACTCGTTCAAGACCCTGGAAAACCGCCTGCGCGAACTGGCCTTCCTGAATTCCGGCGTGCGCATCATCCTGCGCGACGAACGCCCCGCCGACGCGCTGGAATCCAACCTGTTCTACGAGGGCGGCGTGCGCGAATTCGTGCGCTATCTCGACCGTTCCAAATCCTCCGCCATGGACGAGCCGATCTTTATCACCGGGGAACGCGACGACATCGGCGTCGAGGTCGCGATGTGGTGGAACGACAGCTACCATGAGACGGTCCTGCCGTTCACCAACAACATCCCGCAGCGCGATGGCGGCACCCATCTGGCCGGCTTTCGCGGCGCGCTGACCCGCACGATCAACCTGTATGCGCAATCCTCCGGGATCGCGAAAAAGGAAAAGGTGAACTTCACCGGCGACGACGCGCGCGAGGGGCTGACCTGCGTCTTGTCGGTCAAGGTGCCGGATCCGAAATTCAGCTCGCAAACCAAGGACAAGCTCGTGTCCTCCGAAGTGCGCCCCGCCGTCGAAGGCCTGGTGAACGAAAAGCTTGCGGAATGGTTCGAAGAACACCCGCAAGAGGCGCGCGTGATCGTCGGCAAGATCATCGAGGCCGCGCTGGCCCGCGAAGCCGCCCGCAAGGCCCGCGAACTGACCCGCCGCAAGACCGCGATGGATGTCGCAAGCCTGCCCGGCAAACTGGCCGATTGCCAGGAAAAAGACCCGGCAAAGTCCGAACTGTTCCTGGTCGAGGGCGACAGCGCCGGCGGGTCCGCCAAACAGGGGCGGTCGCGTCACAACCAGGCGGTGCTGCCCTTGCGCGGCAAGATCCTGAACGTCGAACGGGCGCGGTTCGACCGGATGTTGGGCAGCCAGGAAATCGGCACGCTGATCACGGCACTTGGCACCGGCATCGGGCGCGATGAATTCAACATCGACAAGCTGCGCTACCACAAGATCGTCATCATGACCGATGCCGACGTGGACGGGGCGCATATCCGCACACTGTTGCTGACGTTCTTCTTCCGCCAGATGCCCCAGATCATCGAAGGCGGGTATCTCTACATCGCGCAACCGCCGCTCTACAAGGTCAGCCGTGGCAAATCCGAGGTCTATCTCAAGGACCAGCCCGCGCTGGAGGATTACCTGATTTCCCAAGGCATCGATGGCGCCGTTTTGCGCCTGCCCAACGGCGAGGAAATCGCCGGCACCGATCTGGCGCGCGTCGTCGAAGGGGCCCGGAACTTCAAACGCATTCTGGATGCCTTCCCGACCCACTATCCCCGCCACATCGTCGAACAGGCCGCCATCGCGGGCGCATTCGATCCCGGCCGCGCCGATGCCGATTTGCAGCGCGTCGCAGATGAGGTCGCGCAGCGGCTGGACCTGGTGGCGGTCGAATACGAACGCGGCTGGCAAGGCCGCATCACCCAGGATCACGGTATCCGACTGTCCCGTGTGCTGCGCGGGGTGGAAGAAATCCGCACGCTCGACGGCGCAGTTCTGCGCTCGGGCGAGGCCCGCAAGCTCAGCTCGGTCAGTCTGGACAGCCGCGAGGTCTACCGCGACCCCGCACGGCTCGCGCGGAAGGATCGCGAACAGCTGATCCATGGCCCTTCGGAACTGCTTCAGGCCATTCTCGACGAAGGCGCCAAGGGCCAGCAGATGCAGCGTTACAAGGGTCTGGGGGAAATGAACCCAAGCCAGTTGTGGGAAACCACGCTCGACCCCGAGGCGCGCACGCTGTTGCAGGTCAAGATCGACGATCTGGCCGAGGCCGACGATATCTTCACCAAGCTGATGGGTGACGTTGTCGAACCCCGCCGTGAATTCATTCAGGCCAACGCCCTGAGCGTGGAAAACCTGGATTTCTGATCCGGGCCTGGTGCCGCATCCGATCTGAAACGCCTTCGAGACTGGATCGGGACAAGGAACACCTTGTCCCGATCGACGGATCAAGCCGACCATGGGGGATGCCCGGACCCCAGTTCCGCGTTCGTGAAAGTTACGCAAAAACATGGACTTGAGGCAATGACATCGGATAACAAACCGCTGTCATTGCCTTACGAACCCACCCCGGTGTCTGACTGTCTTCAACGCGGTCAGATCGTCTTGGCGGGTCCCCTCCTGCTTTGCCCATCCCGGGAACCGGTGTCGTCCAGACGCTCGTGCAGCGTCGCGGCGATGACCGGCCCACCTGACCCCATCATTCGGCCAAGACGCATGTCAGGGCCGAAGCGAGCGTCCGGCATCATTGTCCAGGTCCCCAACCGGCCGGGCGCTCGCATATATCCCCAACTTGCCCCCCGCCTCGTGCGGGGGGTCTTGTTCATCCCTGCGCCATCGCTCTCAGGGCCATGTCGGTTTCGCTGTCCATGGGGAAAAACAGTTCGATCCTCAATTCGTCCAACAGCAGGTCTTCGGGTGTGCCGAATTGCGCAATCGTGGAAAACAGCGACAAACGCCGATCACCCCACCGATAGATCGTGGGCACCACCGGCCCTGCGGATCCAGCCCTGGGCGCGGGCATCCGGGACAGGGCATCGGCCACGGCATCCAGTCGCTTGATGCCCCCCTGCGCCGCGCTTTCCAGCCGCAACCGTCGCGCGGTGTGATGCGCCACCTCGGGCCAGTTTTCCACCAGCACGGGCAGATGATCCGAGACCATCAGATCCAGCAGGCTTCCGCCTTCGGCCACGCCAAGCGGCCCGAACATCGCGGCGGCGGGCGGGTTCATCCGCAGCACCGTCCACAGCGCGTCCACCGCCAGGCCGGGGTAGGGCGCGTGCCCGTCCAGCATATGCCCGACCGCCTTGCGCATCGGCGCCATCGCGGCGTCGTCCCATGGGCGTTGCTTGAACCGCGCGGCAAACCCCGCGCGGGTCAGCATCTGGTTTCGCGCATCCATCGGCAGGTGCAACGCCTCGCTCAACCGCCCGATCATGTCGGCCGACGGCCTGGCCCGCCCGGTTTCCAGGAACGAGATATGGCGCGCCGATACCCCCGCCTCCAGCGCCAGGTCCAGTTGCGAAAACCGCCGCGCCCGGCGCCATGATCTAAGCGTGTTGGCAAATTCCGTCATGGCATGACCCTAGCACGATCCCTTCATCGCTTCACTTACCTGCAAGGTAATTGATCCGATAACCTTGCGTGCCCTAGGCCAAGGTCAATCGCAACATGAGGTGCAGACCCATGACCAGGTCATTCCACAAATTCTGGCTCAAGATCACGGCGATCGTCGTCGCAAGCTTTGGCCCCGTCTTCTTTCTGGGCACGATGCCCGCCACGTCCGAACCCGCGCGCTGGACCCTCGACATGCTGTCCTGGCCGCTGGACGGCGCCACGACATTTTCCGACCCCGACGCCCGCTTTCTCAGCGCGCTGACCGGCGGTTTCCTGTTCGGCTGGGGTGTCATGATCTGGTGTTTGTCGACCTGGGTCCATGACACCGCACCCGAGGGGGTTCGACGCTCCGTCCTGGTCGGTCTTTTGGCGTGGTTCGTGCTCGACAGCGCCGGATCGGTCGCATCGGGAAATGCCTCGAACGTCCTGTTCAACGTGCTGGTCCTGCTGGTCGCGGTCGGGCCGCTCTGGCGACCGGCGCGCGACTGAGGCCGATCAGCCCAGGCCGCCCGGACCGTCGCGCAGGATCACCGGCACGATCAGGTCTTCCTCGTCGGTCAGGTGGCGGTCGATGAGGCTTTCCAACTCGATCAACCCGTCCCGGAACAGGCCCGCGCCCAGGCGCGGATCCTTGCCGCCCACACCCTGGATCGCGCCATTGGCCTGTTCCACGAACCGGTTCAGGATACCGTCCAACGCGTGGTGATCGGCATCCAGCAGGTCGAACCCGCGGGTGATCCGCGCATCCCGGTCGCGCAGGATCGGGAAATAATGGTGATCCTCGATCTGGTGATGCCCGTGCAACTGGTTCACGAAGGTGCCGCCATAGCGCGCGACGCCCTGCGCAAATCCGGCGGCATCGCGGTCGGCATCCAGGAAAGCCTCGGTCTCGCGGGTCATATGCGCCATCAGCTGCCGGAACATCATGTGTCGTTCCAGCCAGAAACTGACCAGCCCCTGGAATTGGGGATGCGCCTGCCATCCGTCGCGCGGATAATCGGCCAGCAAGACGCGCAACGCCTCGGGCAGGCCGTCGCGGGCGGTGAGGGAAAGATCTGTCATGCACGGGACCTAGGTCACGCAGGGCAGGCAATCAACGGCTAAACCCGCATCAACCGCCATTCCCCCTGGCCGTGCGTCACGCGGTTCGCCCGATATGCGCCTCGCCCCGCGCCCTTGCCAGCTTGATCTGCTTCTGCCGTTCGCGAAACCGGGCACGATCCGCGTCGGAATACTCGCCCGCACATTGGTGGCACTGCACGCCTTCCTCGAATTCGGGGCGGGTCATATCCTCGCGCGACAGGGGCCGGCGACAGGCACGGCACAAGGTGTACTCCATCTCCGTCAGGCCATGGGTGACGGCCACGCGTTCGTCGAACACGAAACACCCGCCATCCCACAGGCTTTGATCCTCGGGCACCTCTTCGAGGTATTTCAGGATCCCGCCTTTCAGGTGATAGACCTCGTTGACGCCCTGCGATTTCAGGTAGGCCGTCGATTTCTCGCAGCGGATGCCGCCGGTGCAGAACATGGCGATCCGCTGATTGGCAAAGCGGTCCTTGTTGGCCTCCCACCATGCCGGAAAATCGCGGAAACTGGCGGTTTCGGGGTCCACCGCGCCCTGAAAGGTGCCAATGGCAACCTCGTAATCGTTGCGGGTGTCGATCACCGCCACGTCAGGTGCCGCGATCAGGGCATTCCAATCGGCGGGGTCCACATAGGTGCCCACCACAGCGCGCGGGTCGATACCGGGCTGGCCCATGGTCACGATCTCGGCCTTTACACGCACTTTCATCCGCCCAAAGGGCATCTGGGCGGCGTGGCTTTCCTTCCAGACCAGATCGGCGCATCCGGGCAGGGCACGGATATGCGCCAGAACGCTGTCCACCCCGGCGCGGGGCCCGGCAATGGTTCCGTTTATGCCCTCGCGCGCCAACAACAGCGTGCCCATGACGCCTTGCGCCGCGCACAGGTCGGCCAGCGGCCCGCGAAGCGTGTCGGGGTCATCGAACGGGGTGAATTGATAAAGCGCGGCAACCGTGAACATGACCGCCAGATACGCCGTTGCGCCCGCGCGCTCAAGACGTAGGGTGGGCGCACCAAGTTGCAGGAGGTCCCATGCGCGATGCCACCCACGCCCTGATCGTCATCGACGTGCAAAATGATTTCTGTCCCGGCGGCGCGCTGGCCGTGCCGGGCGGAGATGAAATCGTGCCGGGTATCAACGCCTTCATGGCGGAGTTTCCCTC
>CAYWTM010000004.1:0-67269 GCA_964460185.1 uncultured Roseicyclus sp.
GCCATCCTTGCCACGGGTAATGCCGGGAATGCGCAACCGCCCGAACATGGCCAGAACCACCATGAATATCAGGAAGAGGCTGACGATTTTCAACATCACGTCAGGCCATACCTTGCCCAAAGGGTCCGATCCTCGATCCCTCCGGTCAGTTCGGACGCCATGCTCGCGCCGAACCGCTGCAACAGGCCCTGTCTGGGGCCATAGGCACGGAATTTCACCTTGTCGCCGTAGATCTCTTTCATCTTGGGGACCAGATGCGCGACACCATCGGCAAGCCCCAGTTCGACACCGCGTTGCCCGACCCAGAATTCACCGGTGAACAGATCGGCGTCCGCGTTCAACCTGTCGCCCCGGCGCGCCTTTACATGGGCGATGAAACTGTCATGGATCTGCGCCTGGATGCCCTTCAGACGCTCCACATCCTCGGCGCGTTCAGGGCGGAAGGGATCAAGGATGGATTTATCCTTGCCCGCCGTATGCACCCGCCGTTCGATGCCCAGCTTTCCGATCGCCTCGTGCAGGCCGAAACTGGCCGAGATCACCCCGATGGATCCGATCACCGAACTGGCGTCGACCCAGATGTCATCGGCCGCACAGGCCAGCCAGTAGCCGCCGGATGCCGCGACATCTTCCACGAAAGCATGGACGGGGATTTCCTTTTCATCGGCAAGCCGGCGTATCCGGGCCGCAATGAGCGAGGATTGCGCCGGGCTGCCGCCGGGCGAATTCAGCACCAGCGCGACGGCCTTGGGCTTGCCTTTGCGGAAGGCGCGTTCGATGACCTGACCAAGCGCCGCGTCACTCAGCGCACCGCCACGGGCGGAGGCCGCGATCACACCGGACAAGCGGATCACCGAAACGACAGGATCGCTTTGGACGAATGGGATAAAGCGCTTCATACCTCGCGATGTAGAGTGTGCCACCGACCGGAACAAGGCGGCGCGGGGCCGATTACCGCATTTGTGCCCTGCCAGCACCGTGGAGGGTCAAGTCGCGCGACCGTTCAACCGCTGCCGCAGCGCGGTCTTGAGCACCTTGCCATAGTTGTTCTTGGGCAGCTCGGGCAGCGGCAGATAGGCCTTGGGCCGTTTGAAGCGCGCGATATGGTCCAGGCAAAAGGCATCGAGCGCCGCCGGGTCCAAGACATGCCCCGGCGCCACGACGACAAAGGCCACCACATCCTCCCCCCATTCGGTCGAGGCGCGGCCGACCACGGACACCTCGTGCACCGAGGGATGCATCAGCAGCACCTCTTCGATCTCGCGCGGATAGATATTCGTGCCGCCCGAGATGATGACATCCTTCGACCTGTCGTGCAGCGTCAGGTATCCATCCTCGTCAAGCCGTCCCACATCGCCCGTCATCAGCCAGCCGTCGATCAAGGTGCGGGCCGTGGCCTCGGGGTTGTTCCAGTAGCCCGGCATCACGGGGGCGCCGCGCACCATGATCTCTCCGATGTGGCCGACGGGCAGGCGGGTGGCATCCGGCCCGCCGATCGCCACTTCGACAAGGGATTGCGCCCGCCCGACCGACGCCAGCCGGGCGCGCCAGTTGGGATGGGTGCGGTCCGCTACATCCGCACGCGACAAGGCGCTGATGGCCATGGGGCATTCCCCTTGCCCGTAGATCTGCACGAAACGCGGGCCGAACCAATCCACCGCCTCCTCGATATCGGCGCGGTACATCGGCCCGCCGCCGTAAACGATCGTCTTGATCCCCTCGCCCTTCGCGCCCGCGCCCCTGGCCACATCGGTCAGACGGCGGATCATCGTGGGGGCCATGAACATGGAGGCCGGTCCATGACCGGCACACAGGGCCAGAATCTCCGCCGGGTCGAACCCGCCCGAGGGCGGCGTGATATGGCGGGCACCCATCCGGACATGGATCGGCGCGTACAGCCCCGCGCCATGGCTCATCGGGGCGGCGTAAAGGGCGGCATCCCCGGATGCGACCGGATCGACATCCAGCGGATAGCAAACCGACGTGGCCTCCAGCATGCCATGGGTGATCTGCACGCCTTTCGGTTTTCCGGTCGTGCCGGAGGTATAGAACAGCCAGGCCAGATCCGGCGGCGCGCGCGGGGTGATGCCGGCGGGCGCCCCGTCAGTCAGCCTGCGAAAATCCGCGCCCTCCAGCTCGACCATGCCAACCTGCGTGTGCCGGGCCAGCGGCTCTGAAAGCCGGGCGTTGACGAACACCAGATCCGCCTTGCTGTCGTCGAGGATAAAGGCGGCCTCTTTCGGGTGCAGCTTGGCATTGACAGGTACGGCAACCGCCCCCGCGATCCAGGTGCCGAACATGGCGATCAGGTATTCGGGGCAGTTCCCGGCATGGATCGCGACCCTGGCCCCCGGTGCAACCCCACGCGCATGCAGCGACGCGGCCAGGGCCCCGGCGCGGGCGGCGAACCTGGCATAGCTGTCGGTCACCGTGCCGCCGACCATCAGTGCGGGATCATCCGGCCGGATCTGCGCCGTGCGCAGCAGCCAATGGGCGATGTTCATGGGTGCCTCCCTTTCGGCGACACTGTTCCTGCCGGACGCCGATCGCGCAAGGGGTGGCTGGCGGGCGGCACAGGACACCGCTAGGCTGATGGGGCACGGTAAAAGGGGGGCGAGAATGGTCCATGATATCATGATCCTTGGCGTATTTGCGGCCGATGCCGCGTTCCGCTGTCCGAGATTGCCGGTTCTGGGCGAAACCCTGGTTGGCACCGGGTTTCAGCTTGGGCCGGGCGGCAAGGGATCGAACCAGGCCATCGCGGCGGCCAGGGCGGGCGGCGATGTCGGGTTCATCACCCGCATCGGCCAGGACACGTTCGGTGACATGGGCATGGACGCCTGGGCCGATGCGGGCGTCACGCCCTTCGTCATTCGCGATCCCGATCGCGCGACCGGGGCCGCGGGCATCTTCATCGAAGAGACCGCCGGCAAGAACGCCATTGTCATCAGCCCCGGCGCATCCGGCGCAATCTCGACCGCCGATGTGGAAGCGCAGGCCACCGCCATCGCAGCGGCCAAGGTCGCGGTCACGCAACTGGAACAACCGGTCCAGGCGGCCCGCCGGTTCCTGGACCTGGCCCAGGCCGGTGGAGCGGCAACCATCCTGAACCCGGCCCCCGCAGCGGACCTGCCCGAGGGGATGCTGGCCCTGTGCGACTACATAACCCCCAACGAGGAAGAAGCCCGCGCCCTGACCGGCATCGAGGTCACCGATATCGAAAGCGCCACGACCGCGGCGGGCGCGCTGCTGGCCATGGGCGTGCGAAAGGCCGCGATCATCACCCTTGGGGCCGAGGGCGCGTTGGTGCGCGATGCGGCCTCGGCCCGGCACATCGCGCCCATGTCCGCGGGGCCCGTGGTGGACACGACCGGGGCGGGCGATGCCTTCAACGGCGGGTTCGCCACCGGGCTTGCCGCCGGGATGGCCCTGGATGACGCCTTGCGATTTGGCACGGCCGTCGCGGCGCTGTCGGTGACCCGGCACGGAACCGCGGCCTCCATGCCCGACAGGGCGCAAATCACGGACCTGCTGGCGCGCTAAAGCGCCAGGTCCGGGTTGCGCAGCGCGGTCCGCGCCCTGGAATGATGGGATTTCGGCAGCAGGTCAAAGAACCGGTCCCGGATCCCCGGCCATTGCGGCGCGGCGTTCAGGAACCGAAAACGATGATAGTGAAGGATATGCGCATCCGGCGTATCGGCATAATCCTCGCGGTGGGACAAGGAATAATTGTAGCTCTCGCTCAGAACTTGCGCGCGATAGCCGAACCGCGCCATCGCCAGCGGCAGCGTGATCTGATCAAGCCAGGGGCGCTTGTTGGCGATCTTGCAGCTGTGATCGAAATCCAGCGCCGTTTCCAGCCACAGATCCCCAAAGGTCTTGCCATCGGCATGCGGGGTTTCGGGCATCGCGACGAAGCCCGCGTTGAAATAGGGCAGATGGGCCTGACGCTTGCCGCGCAACAAGGTCACGCGTTCGGATGGCAGCGGCAGACCGTAGTGATCGTAGGCCCTTTGCCAGCGGTCATCGGGGCCCCAGGTCGCCTTGCCTTCGGGGGCGGCGGCGACATCGGTATCGGACAGCGCCGCCAGGTCGTCGAGCGGCTTGAGGCACACCATGTCGGTGTCGAGAAAGATGCCGCGCCCGGTCCCGCGCCGATCGGTCGCGGCGACGATCTTGTTGCCATGCGGATAGGGTTTGGCCCAGTTGGGCGCGGGCGGCAGGGGGCGGAAATCAACGCCCGCCGCGCGGTAGATGGATTTGGTGACCGGCCCGATCCGGTCCATCCATTCCGCGCTGGCATAGGCATGAAGATGCACGCCGTGGCGGCCCTCATGGGCATGGGCGAGGCTGGCCACCAAAAGCCAGGATTGCAGTTCCAGCCGCGCACCGTCCGCGACGAAAAAGATATGGGTGTCGGCCATTCGCGCCCGATCTTTGTCTGCCCGTCTGGCCGAAGGATGCCCCGAAACAGGCCTTCTGACCAGATCAGACCTCCAGATCGACGACAAAAATGCCGTCGTGGCCGCCTTTGCTGTTGGCAACCAGCATGGCCCCCGCCGTTTGGTGATCGGGGTGGCGCTCATAGGCCAGATGCGCCTCGCGATCGGTGAAGGTCACGGCAAATCCATAGGCGTAGCGCGCGGATTTTCCCTCGAAATCCAGGTTCGGACCGTGGCGGAACCCCGACGCGCCCGAAAGCTCCGCGCAGGCCTTGGCCAGGAACGGCATGGCCGCCTTGACCTGGTCAAGGCCATCTTCCCCGTTCGGGTCCATCAAGACGATGTGATGCAGCATGGTTTACTCCTCGATCAGGATGGCGCGGAAATCATTGACGTTGGTCAGCGTCGGGCCGGTGACGACCTGGCACCCGGCAGCCCCGAACAGGGTATGGGCATCGTTGATGGCAAGCGCCTGTGCGGGGTCGCGACCGGCCACGCGGCAGCGATCCAGAACGTCGGGCCCGATCAGCGCGCCCGCGACCTCGGCCGCGCCGTCCACGCCATCGGTGTCGCAGGCAATGGCGTGGATGCCGGCGGCCCCGTCCAGCGCCAATGCCAGCGCCAGGGCATATTCGGCATTTGGACCGCCGATCCCGTCGCCCCGCCGTGTCACGGTCAACTCGCCGCCCGACAGGATCACGCGCGGCCCCCTGGTCCTCAGCGCCCGCGCGGCGTGATCGGCGGCGACATCGCGCGCCTCGCCTTCCAGCGCGTCCCCAAGCAGGTCAACCGCATAGCCCTGGGCTTGGGCAAGTTTTGCCGCGGCGGCCAGGGATTGCGACGGGGCCGCGTATATCACGTTCTTGACCCGCGACAGGCGCGGATCATCAGGCAGCATCGGATCACCCCCCGCCTCGAGAAAGGCACGGATCGACGCGGGGGGCGTGACATTCCAGCGCCTCAGCGTGGCCAGCGCACGGGCTGCGTCCCCGTGATGGCCCACGGTCGGGCCGCTTGCGATATCGCCAGGATTGTCGCCCGGCACATCCGAGATCAACAGCGCCAGCATCTGCGCGGGATAGGCCGCGGCAGCCAGCCGTCCGCCCTTGACCGCCGACAATTCCTTGCGGATGCCGTTGATATCCCCGATGGGCGCGCCCGACGCCAGCAAGGCCTGCGTCAGCGCCTGCTTTTCGGCCAGCGCAATAGTGCCTGCGGGTGCCGTCAAAAGCGCCGACCCGCCGCCCGAGATCAAGGCGAGCACGAAATCGCCCTCGCCCAGCCCGCCCAGCAGGTCCAGCATCCGCTTGGTCGCGGCCTCGCCCGCGGCGTCGGGAACCGGGTGCGCGGCCTCGACGATCTCGATGCCCTGGCAGGGGCGGGCATAGCCGTAGCGGGTGATGACCAGCCCCTCGCACGGACCCCAGGCGGCCTCGACCGCTTCGGCCATCCGGGCGCTCGCCTTGCCCGCGCCAACGACAACGACCCGGCCCGCCGGTTTTGGTGGCAGGGCGGCGGCAAGGCTCTGCATCGGGTCGGCCACGGCAACGGCCCGGTCGAACATGGCGCGCAAGAGATCGGGAGGGGTCATCACGGCATCATCCAAGGCTTGAGGCGCGCGCAATCAGCCGCACCGGCATACGGGTTTCAGGGGGCGGGCGGGAGCCTTCGGTCATCCAGCCCAGAAGACGGGCGGCGGTATCCTCGGCGAACCCGGAAATATCACACGAGACCGATGAAAGCTGGGGCCAGGCCAACGCGCATTCCTCGATATCGTCAAAACCCACCAGGCGGAAATCGCGTCCGATGCTGCGCCCTGCACGGGCAAAACCGGACATCAGGCCAAGGGCCACCAGGTCGTTGAAACAGATCGCCGCATCGGCCTGCGGGAAATCCGTCACGATCGTATCGGCCATCGACACACCAAAGGCGCGCGAAGTGCGTCCATGGGCCACGATCGGTTCCAGGCCCGCCGCAAGCAGTTCCGACCGGTAGCCCGACATCCGTTCTTGCGTCACGGCGCTGTCTTCCTGCCCGCCGACAAAGGCGATGTTGCGCGCGCCCAGACCGATCAGGTGGCGCGCGGCCTCGGCCCCGCCGGCGGCATAGTCAAAGCTGGCGAATGGAAACAGATCCGTGCGCGGATCGACCTGCCGCAACACCTGCAAGGCCGGCAGTCCGGCCCGCGCGAGTTGATCGAACGTCCCGGCCCCGTCCCCATAGGCGGGCGACACGACCAGCGCGGACACCCCGTGTTCGACCATCGACCCGACCAGTTTCCCCTGCAAAACCGGGTCTTCGCCGGAATTGGCGATGACGGTGGTGTAGCCCTGCGTGGCCAGTGTCATCTGCAGCGTGGTGGCGAATTCGGTAAAGAACGGGTTGCGCAAATCATGGATGACCAACCCCACCAACCCGACGGACGATGCCCGCAAATTCGCAGCCGCGCGGTTGTAGACATACCCGATATCGGCCATCGCCTTTTGCACGGCTTCGCGTGTCTCGCGCTTGACCTGCCGGGATCCCTGCAACACCAGCGAGACGGTCGATTTCGACACGCCTGCGGCGGCTGCAACATCCAGAATCGTGGGACGACGGGTCATCATGACGGTTTAACCGTCGATCCCGTGCAGCGCCAGAAGCTGCCGCATCCGATATCGGGCAAGATCGGGGTCCGACAACAGGCGCGCCTGGTCCGCCAGCCGGAATACCTGCGCGTAATGGGTGATCTCGCGCGACGATTGGAACCCGCCGGGCATGATGAAGTGGCTCTGGGTGCCGTTGAGCCAGCTCAGGAACGCGATGCCGGCCTTGTAGAACTGCGTCGGCGCCTTGAAGATTTCGCGGCTCAGCGGAACCGTCGGGGCAAGAAGGGCATGGTAGGTCTGGACGTCCCCTTTCGCCAACGCCTCCAGCGCCTGCGACGCGGCGGGCGCAATGGCCGCGAAGATTCCGAGCAGCGCGTGGGAAAAGTGCGTCCCGTCCCCCTGGATCAGGGCGGCATAGTTGAAATCATCGCCGGTATAGAGCCTCACCCCATCAGGCAGGCGGGCGCGAAACGCTTCTTCATGGGCCTGATCCAGCAGGCTGATCTTGATGCCGTCGACCTTGGCCGCGTGGCGGGTGATCAGGTCGAGCACGATCTGATTGGCCGCCTCAACCTCGGCCGCCCCCCAGTACCCGGCCAGGCCCGCGTCGAACATGTCACCCAGCCAATGCAGGATCACGGGGTTTGCGGCTTTTTCGATAAGGTGATCGTAGACGCGGGCGTATGTATCGGGCCCGGCCCCGATTGCGGGCAATGCGCGGGTGGCCATCACGATGATCTGACCGCCGGCCGCCTCGATCGCTTCCATCTGGGTTTCATAGGCGGCGATGATGGCATCGGCATCGCGCAACTCCGCAAGGGGCACGTGATCGGTGCCCGCGCCACAGGCCACGCGCGGTTTCAGCGGATGTGCCTTTGCCTCGACCATCGTGCGCTCGATCAATTCCCGCGCCGTGGCCCAGTCGACACCCATGCCCCGTTGCGCGGTGTCCATCGCCTCGGCCAGCCCAAGGCCCTGATCCCAAAGACCGTGGCGAAACGCGAGCGTCGCGTCCCAGTCGACGGCAGGTCGGCCGACCCAAGGGGCGCGTTCGGCCAAGGGATCGCTGACCACGTGGGCCGCGGCAAAGGCCGTCCGGGTCAGCGGCACGGCGGGCGCGCGCGGGACCAACGGATCGCCGGTCAGGTCATGGCGCTCGAGGGTTCCGGAATAGGTTGGCAGCAACATGGCTCAGCCCCTTGCATCTTCGCGGATCATGTCGGCGGCTTTCTCGCCAATCATGATGGCCGCGGCATTGGTGTTGGAGGAAATCACCCGCGGCATGATGGAGTTGTCCACCACGCGCAGCCCCTCGATCCCGTTGAACCGCAGGCGGGTGTCGACCACGGCATCAGGGTCGCTACCCATCCTGCAGGTTCCCGCACAGTGATGCGATGTCTTGGAATGCGCACAGATGAAATTGTAGTAATCCTCGTCCGTCTTCACATCCGGTCCAGGCAGGCGTTCGGCCTTGATCATCCCGGCCAGGGGGGCCTGGCCCATGATCTGCTGTGTCAGTTTCAGGCCTCGGATCGACATCTCGCGATCCTGCGGGTCCTGCAGGTAATTCGGGTCGATCAAGGGCGCTTTGGCCGGATCGTCGGATTGCAGCCGCACCGTGCCCCGTGACCGCGGGCGCAGATAACAGCTGTTCAGCGTGACGCCGCCGTCGGGCATCACGGCCACACCCTTTTCGATGCCGGTGCCAAGGCCGAGATGGAACTGGATATCGGGCGAGCGTGCATTTGGGTCGGCATACCAGAACCCACCGGTCTCAAAGAGGCTGGAGGCAACGGGCCCCTTGCGGGTGATCATGTATTGCAGCCCGGCAAGGGCCGCCAGATGCGGCTTGGCGAACCGGTCGTAGCTGTGGGGGCCCGACAGTTCGCAAATGCAGTAAAGGTCCAGATGGTCTTGCAGGTTTTCGCCCACTTGGCGCTGATCCAGCACCACGTCGATACCCATGTCGTGCAGATGATCCGCCGGCCCGATCCCCGATAGCTGCAGCAATCGCGGCGACCCGATCGCGCCCGACGACAGCAACACCTCTTGCGCGGCGGCGATCCGGGTGCCGTCGGTCAGCTCCACGCCTTTGGCCCGCCCCGCCTCGACGATCAGGCGGCGCACCTGAACACCGGTTTTCACGGTCAGGTTGGCGCGCCCCGCATTCGGCGCAAGATACGCCATCGCGGCCGAAGAACGCCGCGCATTGCGTTGGGTCAGCTGGTAGTAGGCAACGCCATCCTGCGCCTCGCCGTTCACATCCTCGTTTCGCGGGATGCCAAGCGCCGCCGCAGCCTCGAAATATGCGTCGCAAATCGGCAGGGGCGATATGGGTTGTGACACGCCCAGCGGGCCGCCCTGTCCGTGAAAGCGGTTGTTGTAGGTGTCGTTGTCCTCGGCCTTGCGAAAATACGGCAAGACGTCGTCGTAGCTCCACCCGTCGCAGCCCATCTGCCGCCATTCGTCGTAATCCCGCGCGTTGCCGCGCGTGTAGATCTGCGCGTTGATCGCCGATCCGCCGCCGATCACCTTGGCCTGGGTGTAGTTGAACACCCGGCCCTGCATGTGGCGCTGCGGCACGGTTTCCCAGCCCCATGACCCGATGCCCTTTGTCATCTTCGCAAAGCCTGCGGGCAGGTGATAGAACGGATGCCGGTCGCGCCCGCCCGCCTCGAGCAGGCAGACCCGGACCGCCGGATCCTCGCTCAGCCGCGCGGCCAGAACGCACCCCGCGCTGCCGCCCCCGATGATGATGTAGTCATACCCTTCGGCCATGGTGATCCCCTACAGCCGGTGAATGGAAAGCCCGCCATCGACGGGAATGATGCTGCCGGTGGCATAGGCGAGATCGCCACGCGCCAGCGGCAGGATGGTGCGCGCGATATCCTCGGGCTCTCCCCATCTGCCGGCGGGGATCAACCCGTCGGCGATGCGCTGGTCGTAGCGATCCGCCACCGGCGCGGTCATCGGCGTGCGGATGATGCCGGGGCGGATGTCGAAAACCCCGATCCCGTCAGGGGCGAGGCGCGCGGCCAGGGCCTTGGTCATCATCGCCGCGCCGGATTTCGAGATGCAGTACTCCGCGCGGTCGGGCGACACCATCTCGGCACTGACCGAGGTGATGACGTGGATCGACCGATAGGGATCTTGGGGCAGGTGCAGCATGCGTTTCGCAAATTCTTGTATAAGAAAAAATGCGCCGCGCAGATTGACGGCGTGGCAGCGATCAAAGCTTTCCGGCGTGATGTCCAGCAGGTCGCCGCGCTGCATCGCGCCGACGCCCGCATTGGACACCAGCGTCGTTACGGGCCCCACGGCCTCGATCAGGGAAGGGATGCCGCCGATATCGGCTATATCATGGCGGTGATACGTGGCGTCCGACATGGTGTGCAGTGCGGCCTGCACCACGTCCGACTCGATCGGTAGTTCAGCTGCGATGGCGACCTGCCAGCCGGCCCCGTGCAGCGCCTGCGCGATGGCCAATCCAATGCCTTGCTGCCCACCGGTAATCAGTGCGGAACGTGTCATGCGGCCTCCTTCATGTGATCGGCCTGCCGCAAGGCGAGGGCCGCGATGGTCAGGGACGGGTTCACCGCCGCCGAGGTTGGCAGCAACGCGCCATCACAGATATACAGGTTGGGGTGGTCGTGACTGCGCCCGAACGGATCGGCCACGCTGCTACGCGGATCGGACCCGATGCGCAGCGTTCCGCACTGGTGCGACGGGGTGCGGCGATCAAACGCCTTTGACACGCAGATCGGAAAGCCCGCCCGCCTCAGCGCCGCCTTCAACCGCGTCACCAGCGTCAGGTGCGCGTCCCAGTTCGACCGCTGCCAGTCCAGCACGATATCGTCGCCCCGTACCGTCACGCGGCTGTCGGATGTCGGCAGGTCCTCGCTCATCAGGTAGAAATCAATCGCGTGATCCGCGACCATGCGGGCCAGCCAGCCCGGCAGATTGGTCTGGGATGCAAGGATCGGCCCACTGACCCGACCCAGCAGTTGCACATTCCCCAAGGGTTCGCCGCCCGGGCCGCCGGTGAGGTACCAATCATTGATCTGCAGGGTCTTTTGATAGACCGACCGGTTGCGCCGATGCGACAGCGCCAGCAGGGCGGAGGCATTGTGGTTCATGAAATTGCGCCCCACCTGATCCGACCTGTTCGCCAGGCCGCGCGGATGATCCGGGTCGGTTGACCGCAACAAGATCGCCGCACTGTGCACGGCCCCCGCCGCCAGAACGATCGTGCGCGCCTCGATCCGCCCGGCCGAGGTCAGGGCGGCGGTTATCGTGTTTCCCCGGCACTCCAGCCTGTCTACCCGCACGCCGACCCGAAGCTCGACGTTGGGATGCTGCAGGGCATAACGCAAAACGGTTTCGGCGTCCCTTTTGGCGCCGGTGGTGTCCGGGAAACCGTCCCACGGGGTGTTTGCACGCGCCAGCCAGGCGTCGATATCGACCGCAAGCGGTAGCGGCGAGGGATGCAGGCCAACGCGGCGCAGACGTGCAGACAGATCCCGGATCTCGGGCTCATCGGGAACAGGCGGATGCGGATAGGGCGCATCATGGGGTGGTTCGGTCGGATCCACGCTGTGATCGCCATGCACGCCGAATAGCGCCTCGGCACGGGTGTAATAGGGCGCCAGCACATCATACCCGAACGGCCAACCGGGCGTTTTGCCCCCCATATGATGCATCGGCGCGAAATCAGCCTCGCGGTAGCGCATCAGGACGCCGCCGTAGAATTTCGAATTGCCGCCCACATAGCTGAAACAACCCGGATTGAACCGCGCCCCTTCCGGCGTCAGCCAGGTTTCCTCGGGCCGGTAATGCCCGCGCCCGTAAATGGCAACGGGGTCGCGCGCCTGCGCGCTGTCGGTCAGGTAATCGCCCCGCTCGAGAACAACGATCCGCCGACCGGTCGCGGCGAGCGCATGGGCCAGAGTGGCCCCGCCCATGCCCGACCCGATGATCAGAACGTCGATCTCGCTCACCGTCTGCCCCCCTGCATATCAATTTTGGATCGTTCCAATTTTTTGGCAAAAGTCAACCCGCGAGCTTGCACCCGCGGGTCTGTCTTCAGCCACCGATCCGGACGTGGGTGTCGGTATCGAACAAGACAGCCTTGTCCATGTTCACGGCAAATTCAAAGGCCTGTCCCGGATGGACATCGGCATCCGCACGCATCCGCGCGACGCAATCCTTGCCCGATATCGTGGTGCTGACAAAGGTATCGGCACCAGCGGGTTCCGTCACGCTGACCGTATTGGTGAAGGACTGGATATTTCCCGCGTTGCGGTCGGCGCCTTCGGGGTCGGTGATCGCCTCGGGGCGAATGCCAAGCATCACGTCCTTGTTCACGTAGGACCTGTAGGCCCCCGTCGGGTCGTCCATCCTGAGATGCATGACCTGTCCTTCGGCCCCTGAGATCTCGGCATGCAGCGCGCCGTTCATATCGACCAGTTTGGACGATATCACGTTCATCGACGGCGACCCCATGAACGTCGCAACGAACAGGTTTGCGGGATTGTCGTAGATCTCTTTCGGGGTGCCAAGCTGCTGGACGTAACCGTTGTACATGACCGCGATCCGGGTGCTCAGCGTCATCGCCTCGATCTGGTCATGGGTCACGTAAACAATGGTTGTGCCCAGCTTTTGGTGCAGTTTCTTGATCTCGGTCCGCATGTCGACGCGCAATTTCGCATCCAGGTTCGACAGCGGCTCGTCGAACAAGAACACATCCGGATTGCGCACCAGCGCCCGACCCATGGCCACACGCTGGCGCTGACCACCCGAAAGCTGACCCGGCTTGCGGTCCAGCAGGTTTTCGATCTGAAGCAGCTTGGCCACATCGCCCATGGCCTTGTCGCGGTCCGCCTTGGGCGTGCCATGCATTTCGAGGCCAAAGGTGATGTTCTGACCCACCGTCATGTTCGGGTAAAGCGCGTAGGACTGGAACACCATCGCGATGTTGCGCTTGGACGGGTGCACCCCGTTCATCACGCGATCCTTGATGGCGATCTCGCCCGAGGTGATCCCCTCAAGCCCGGCGATCATGTTCAGAAGCGTGGACTTGCCACAGCCGGACGGGCCCACGAGGACAAGGAACTCGCCCTCCTGAACCTCGATGTTGACGTGGTGCAGAACCTCCACCGCGCCGTAGGATTTGGTGACGTTGTTGATGTCGAGAAAACCCATGGGTCAGCCTTTCACAGAACCGGCCATCAGACCGCGGACAAAATAGCGGCCCGCGACGATGTACACGAGGAGGGTGGGACCGGCGGCCATGATGGCGCCCGCGAAATGCACGTTGTATTCGCGCACACCCGTGGAGGAGTTGACGAGGTTGTTGAGCGCCACCGTCATCGGCGCCGCGCCGCCCGACGCAAAGGACGCGCCGAACAGGAAGTCGTTCCAGATATTGGTGAACTGCCAGATGCAGCAGACCGCGATGATCGGGCCCGAGCTTGGCAGCATGATCCTGTAGAAGATCTGGAAAAATCCGGCCCCGTCGATCTGCGCCGCCCGAACCAGTTCGGTCGGGAACGCGGCATAGTAATTGCGGAAATACAGGGTCGAGAACCCGATGCCGTAGACCACGTGAACCAGGATCAGGCCATAGGTCGTGCCCGCGATATCCAGAATTCCAAGGATCCGCGCCATCGGGATCAGCACGATCTGGAACGGAATGAAGCACGAGAACAACAGCAGGCCAAAGATCCACGTCGCCCCGCGAAAGTGCCACTTCGTCAGCACATACCCGTTCAGCGCCCCAAGCACGGTCGAAATTGCGACCGCGGGCACCGCCATCGCGATGGAATTGATGAAATAGGGCCGCAGGCCGGTCGGCTCCACGCCGATCTGGGCGGTGGACCATGCCGACAACCACGGCTCGATCGTCCATTGGCGCGGCAGGGCAACCATGTTGCCGCCGGTGATCTCTTCCAGTGGCTTGAGCGAGTTCACCAGCATGATCCCGAAGGGCAGCAGGTAGAACAGCGCGAACAGCAACAAGACAAGATAGATCAGGGCCCGCGAGACGTTCGAGGATCGGATTGCATTTTCAGTCGATGCGGCAGCCATCACTTCTTCTCCCGCAATTCGGCATAGAGATACGGCACCATGATCGCGGCAATCGTCATCAGCATGATCACGGCCGACGAGGCACCGATCCCCATCTGGTTCCGGGTGAACGTGTACGAATACATGAAGGTCGCAGGCAGCGCCGTGGCATTGCCGGGGCCGCCCCCCGTCAAGGCGATCACAAGGTCATAGGACTTGATCGCAAGGTGCGACAGGATCACGAAGGCCGACAGGAACGCCGGGCGCAGCTGTGGCAGGATGATCCGCCGATACAGGTTCCAGTTCGATGCCCCATCCATTTGCGCGGCCTTCAGGATCTCGTTGTCGATCCCGCGCAGCCCGGCCAGAAACATCGCCATCACAAAGCCCGAGCTTTGCCAGACCGCGGCGATGACGATGGTGTAGATCGCCATCTCGCGATCCTTGATCCAGTTGAAGGTGAAACTCTCCCACCCCCACAGATGCATGGTGTTCTCAAGCCCGATCGCGGGGTCCAGGAACCATTTCCATGCCGTCCCCGTCACGATGAACGACAGCGCCATCGGATACAGGAAGATCGGGCGCAGGATGCCTTCGCCCCGGATCTTCTGGTCCAGGAAGATCGCCAGCATCAGGCCGATGACCGTGCTGATCGCGATGTAGAGCCCCGCGAAGATGGCAAGGTTCCTGACCGCGATATCCCATTCGCGAACCCGGAAGAGGCGGTCGTAATTCTGAAAGCCGACCCATTCGTAGGACGGCAACATGCGGCTGTTGGTGAAGCTGAGATAGATCGTGAAGGCGATGAAGCCGTAGACGAAGATCACCATCACGGCAAAGGACGGTGCAAGCACGATCTTGGGCAGCCAGTTTTGCAAACGCGTGCGGAAATCCACGCCCGTGTCATGCCCGGCGTCGGTTACGGCCATGTGGCCCCCTCCCCTGTCTTTGATGTTGTCTTCGGATCGGGCGCGCACCGCCCGACAAGATGGACCGGCCCTGCGAACAGGGCCGGTCCGGGAAGATGATTACATCGCCAGTTCCACGGCGGTCACCATTTCGGCGGCCGCGGTTTCAGCGTCGTATTCCCCGTTGAAATGCGCGGTGATCACGTCATACATCGCGTTCTGCACGGACGGGTTGTTGGCGTGGCCGTGGGCCATGGAACCAAACAGGGTGCCGTTCGCGCCGGCCTCTGCCAGCTGCGCCATGCCAAGCTGGCCGCAGGCATCGAACGAGGCCGGATCGATATCGGTCCGCGCGGGAACCGAACCCTTGACCACGTTGAACGCAATCTGGAACTCGGGGCTCAACACGGCCGAAGCCATCGTGACCTGAGAAGCTTGCGCCGCAGGATCAGAGACGTTGAACATCGCGAACTGGTCCGAGTTGAAGGTCACGGTGCCTTCGGTGCCGGGCACGCGGAAGCACTGGAATTCCTCACCAGCGGTCTGACCCGCGTTCACGAATTCGCCCTTCGCCCAGTCACCCATGATCTGGAACAGCGCATCGCCGTTGATGACCATGGCCGATGCCAGGTTCCAGTCACGACCGGAGAAGTTGTCATCGACGAAGCCACGCAGGGTTTCCATGCGCTGGAACGCTTCGACCATCAGGTCCGAGCCAAGCGCTTCGGGGTCCAGATCGACCATGGAGGCCTGGTAGAACTCGGGACCGCCGACGCCCATCACCATCGAATCGAAGATGGTGGCGTCCTGCCAGGCCTGACCGCCATGGGCCAGCGCCGTGTAGCCCGCATCCTGCGCGGTCTGCATGGCAGCGACGAATTCATCCCAGGTGGTCGGCTGGGAAATGCCCAGTTCTTCCATCAGCGCGGTGTTCGCCCAGACCCAGTTGGTCGAGTGCACGTTCACAGGTGCCGCAACCCAATGACCATCATAGGTCGAGAACCGCTGCAGCGCCGCGGGAACCACGTCGTTCCAGCCCTGCTCGGCCGCCAGGTCATCAAGGTTTGCCAGCGCGCCTTCGGCGGCCCAATCCTGGATCGAGAAGCCCAGCATCTGAACGGCGGTCGGCGGATCGCCTGCGGTGACACGCGCACGCAGAACGGTCATGGCGTCAGAGCCACCGCCACCTGCGACGGGCATGTCGGTCCAGCCGATGCCGCCGCCGGCCAGGTCTTCGCGCAGAACGTTCAGAGCGGCAGCTTCACCGCCCGACGTCCACCAATGCAGAACCTCAACGTCCTGTGCCGCGACCGCAGTGGTCGACAACGCCAAAACCGCTGCTGTCATGTGCAGTTTCTTCATCATGGTCATTCGTAGTCCTCCCTATATGACCGACGCCCTTTCGGGCTTGCGTGAATTAAAACGTTATAAATGTGCCACTCGTCAACCCAAAATTACGCGCATACGCAAAGGGTGCGTATCACAAAACCCTTCTGCTTATGACGCTTCGCCGCGATGCAGCATTTTCACATGCAAGAGATTCCATGTTGAAACGTTTGAATTCCCCGTCATTATGACCACACCCGAAACCGCGAGGCGTTTGCGTGTCATGAGCGACCAGATCGACGATGGAGCCCTGTCGCATACGGGCGACAAACCCACCCTGCGCACGGTGGCGCAGGATACGGGTTTCGCCGTCGCGACCGTATCGCGCGCGCTGTCGGGCGATCAGCGAATCGCGGCAAAGACACGCGCGATCGTGGCCGAGGCCGCCGAGAGGCTGGGATACATCCCGGACCGCGCCGCGCGACGCCTGCGCACCGGACGCACGCAGGTGATATCGCTTCTGTTGAACACCGAGCATGAATTCCTGGGATTTACCCACGAATTCCTCAGCGGAATCACCGACGCGCTGGCCGGCACGGGCTATGCCGTTAGCGTCGTGCCCGATGATGTGGGCGACGACAGGCTGCGCCCGGTCAAGGCGATCTTGCGCAACAATCTTGCCGACGGGATCCTGTTCACCCGGACCGAGGCATTCGACCCCCGCGCGCGCCTGTTGATGGAGGCCGATTTCCCTTTCGTGTCCCATGGCCGGACCGAATTCACGACCCCCCATCCATGGGTCGATTTCGACAACGAAGCCTTTGCCCGCCGCGCCGTCGAGCGCCTGGTTTCGCAGGGCCGCAAACGAATCAGCCTCGTTCTTCCGGGCGACCGTTTCACCTTCACGCAGCATCTGCGCTACGGGTTCCTGACCGCTGTTCGCGCGGCTGGCGTGGAACACGAGATCGTGGCGGGCGTCACGCTCGACAGCCCCACCGCCGACATCGCGGCGGCCATGACCCGCGCGCGGCACGGGCCGACCCCGCCGGACGGATATGTCTGCGTGGGCGAGGTCACGGCCATGGTGACCCTTGCGTGCCTGGCCGATACCGGGGCGGTGCCCGGCGTCGACGCCGATATCGTGGCCAAACGGGCCTCGCCGATTTTCGACAACATCCGCCCGCGCATCGACACCGCCTACGAGGATCTGCGCGCGACGGGCCATGCCATGGCCGCGATGCTGTTGCGCCGCATGAGCGGTGAACCGCCCAGGGACCTGCACCAGCTGTTCAAGCCTGATCCGACATTCTGACCGGCGATGCCGCATCACGCCACCCATGCCCCTCGCGTGTTGCCGATGCGCATCTGGACGGTCTTGACCTCCAGGTATTCCTCGATGCCATAGCGGCCCAGTTCGCGGCCCTGCCCGCTCTCCTTGACGCCGCCAAAAGGCAGCTCCGAAAATCCGTCCATCCAGGTGTTGGTCCAGACGGTTCCCGCCTGCACCCGACGCGCGAAATCCAGGCAGGTCGACATGTCGCGGCTCCAGACACCGGCGCTCAGCCCGTAGGCGGCGGTATTGGCCAGCGCGATGGCCTCGTCGGCTGTCTTGAAGGTCAGGACCGAAAGGACCGGGCCGAACACCTCTTCCCGCGCAATGGGCATGTCTGGGCGCACATGGGTGACGATCGTGGGCTGGTAGAACTGCGATCCAAGGCCAGACACCTCCAGCGCGGCACCGCCAAGCGCCACCTTTGCGCCATCGGCCACGGCCGCCTGCACATAACCGTCGATCTTGGACAGATGATCGGGGCTGATGATCGCGCCCACCTGCGTTGCCGGGTCCAGCGGATCGCCGAACGGCACGCGGCGCGACAGGGCCACCACCTTGGCGGTCAGGGCCTCGGCCACGTCGTCATGCACGATGATCCGGCTGCCGGAATTGCAGCATTCACCGGCGTTGAAATAGACCCCGAACACGATCGCGTCCGCCGCCTGGTCCAGATCGGCATCGGGAAAGATCACCTGCGGGTTCTTGCCACCCAGTTCCAACGACACTTTCTTGAGCGTCGCGGACGCGGCCGCCGTGATGCGTTTGCCCACGCCGGTCGACCCGGTGAAACTGACCATGTCCACGCGGGGATCGGTGGTCAGGATCTCGCCGACCGGGTCGCCAAAGCCAAGAACGATGTTCACCACCCCCTCGGGCAGGCCCGCCTCTTGCAGCAGCCCCCCCAGCATCACGGTGGTTCCGGGCGTCAGTTCCGACGGCTTGACCACCGCCGTGCACCCGGCCGCCAGCGCAAATGGCAGTTTCTGGCTGATGATCAGGAACGGAAAATTCCACGGCGCGATCAGCGACACGACACCAATCGGTTCCTTCAGCACAAGGCCCAGCATGTCCGGGCCCAGCGTATTGTGACTGTCGCCGTGCAAGGTGCGCGCCAGCGCGGCGGCATAGCGCCAGATGTCGGCAGCCCCCTCGATCTCGGCCATCGCCTGGCTGATCGGTTTGCCCGATTCCAGCGTTTCCTGCCGGGCAATCGCGGCGCGGTCCCTGTCGATCAGATCTGCGACCTTCAACAGCAGCGTCGCGCGATCCTTGCCAGAGCCTTGCGGCCAGTGACCGGCGTCAAACGCCGACCGGGCGGCCGCAATCGCCGCCTCGGCCTCGACCTTGCCCCCCCTTGCGGCGCGGCTGACCGGCACCCCATGGGCGGGCGACGCCCGCTCGGTCATGGCCCCATCGGCGCTGTCGACCCAATCGCCGCCGATCAGGTGACGCAGCACCATCGGCGCAGCGGGCAAATCGGCGTTGGCCGAGGGAATGATGGTCAGATCAAGCATCGGTCAGGACCCCGGAAATTGTGGTTTGCGTTTCTCGGCAAAGGCCGCGACGCCTTCGGCCTTGTCGTGGCTGGCGCCGATCATGCCGCCGCCCAGCGCCTCGATCATGGCACCGCGATCTTCACCCACCGCCGCGTGGATCTGGTATTTCGCCACCTCGATGGCGCGCGGGCTGGACCCGAGCAGGCCGGACGCGATGCCCCGGGCGCTGGCCAACGGGTCATCCGCCACCTCTGCCACGAAGCCCAGCGCAAAAGCACGGTCCGCCGAAAGCCTGCGCCCGAACAGCGCCATGTCCTTCAACACCGGCTCCGGCAGCAGCCGGGCAAGCCGTTGGGTGCCCGACCAACCGGGCACGATGCCCACCTGAGCCTCTGGCAGCGCCAGGTGGGCCGCGGGCGACATCACCCGCATATCGCAGGCCGCGGCCAGTTCCAGGCCGCCGCCAAAGGCATGGGCCTGGATCACGGCGATCGTGGGCTTGGACAACCGCGCCAGCCGGTCAAAGACCCGGTGCCCTTCGCGGACCCAGTGCCGCGCGAAATCAAAGGGCGACAGCGCGGCCCAGGCCTTGATATCGGCCCCGGCACAAAAGGCGCGATCCCCTTGCGAGGTCACGATGACACAGCGCACATCGCGGTCCTGGTCCACAGTTGCGCAATGCGCCTCGAGCGATCTCAACATCTCGGGGGTGAAGGCATTCAGCTTGCCGGGGTTGTCCAGCGCGATCCGCGCGATCCCGTCTGCGATATCAAGATGCACGGCGCTCACAGGACCAGCCCCATCGGCGCATCGCGCAAGATCGCCGCCGGAATGCGCGTCGCGTTTTCGGCCACGCCGACACGCCCATGGGACGCCGACACGATATCGCGCGCGGGGTCGATCCCCGGCATGATCTCGGTCGCCACCAACCCCGCATCGGTCAACCGGATCACGCAGCGTTCGGTCACGTACAGAACATCCTGCCCCTGTTCGAGCGCGCGCTTGCCCGAAAAGGTCACATGCTCCACCGCCTCGACCATCTTGGTGAACTTGCCGGGGCTGGCCACGCGCAACCCCTCGTCATCCAGCTCAAGCTGCGCACCCGCTTCGAAATACCCCGAGAATACGATCTTTTTCGCATGCGCGGTGATGTCGACAAATCCCCCGCAGCCGGCGGTCAGGTAGGGCTTTTTTCCAAGCTTGGAGACATTGACATTGCCCTCCACGTCGACCTCCAGAAACGACAGGAAAGACTGATCGAACCCGCCGCCCTGAAAATAGGTGAACTGGTTCGGGCTTGGCACGAAAGCATCGGCATTCGATGCGCAGCCAAACGCAAACCCGGTCAGCGGCATGCCCCCGACAGCGCCCTGTTCGATGGCCCATGTGACGGCTTGCGCATGGCCTTCTTCCAGCAAGATGCGCGGCACCATGGCCGAGATGCCAAAGCCCAGGTTGGCCGTTTGCCCGGCCTTCAATTCCATGGCCGCGCGTCGGGCGATGATCTTTTCGACGCCATGTTCGGCCAGGGAGAAACTGTCCCACGGGCGCATGATCTCGCCCGAGATGGCGGGGTCATAGGGCGTTTCGGTGGTCTGTTTCTGGTCGGGCGCGACCACGATCAGATCCACCAGGTGCCCCGGAACACGCACATCATGGGGCCTCAGGCTGCCGGACGCCGTCATGCGTTTGACCTGCGCGATAACCAGCCCGCCATTGTTGCGCACCGCGATGGCCTGGTCGAGCGCCCCCAGATACGCGCCCTCATGCTCGTAGGTCAGGTTGCCCTTTTCATCCGCCGTGGTCGCGCGGATGATCGCGACGTCGGGCGCGATATTGGGGAAATGCAGCCATGTCTTGCCGTCGAATTCCTGCCGCCGGACAATCGGCGCCGCGGCGCCGCGCGCGTTCATCGCGCAGCCTTCGCGGATCGGATCGACAAAGGTATCCAGACCCACCTGCGTCATCACGCCGGGCTTTCGCGCGGCCACGTCACGGTGCATGTCGAACAAGATGCCCGATGGAACGTTGTAGGCGGCGACGCGATCCTCGGTCACCATTTTCCAGATTTCAGGCATGGGCAGGTTCGACGGCCCGGACGGATAGCTGCCCGCGATGATCCGGCTCAGCAGACCGTCCCTTGCGATGTGATCGATACCCTTGACGCCATACATGTCACCGGCCGCAATAGGGTGAAGCGTGGTCAGATCTCGCGGATGCCCTTCGGCCTCGAACCGCTCGCCCATCGCCTGTAGCACCGCATCGGGGCACCCCAATGCGGAAGAGGACGATACCGTGACGACCGCGCCATCGGCTATGCGGGCAACGGCCCGGGCCGCGCTGACATGCTTTCCCATGGCCTAGATGCCCCCGTAATCCACGGCGACGCGGCGGCCTGTTCGCGCCGCCTCGGCAACGGCGGATGCAACGGCCAGCGACTTGACGCCATCGACACCGTCGGCGGCGGGTCGGCCCTTGCCGGTCACGGCCTCGGCGAACAGGCGCACGGATCGGTCATAGAGGTTGTGGTCCGAGAACGGGATCGCCTGCTCTCCATGCTCGGTTCTCAGGATGACCTCGCCGATCGGGCGTTGGGTCATGACATTCCTCGCAAGGATCGATCCATCGGTGCCGTGCACCTCGATCCCCGTGCCCGCAAAGGCGTGGGTAAAGCTTTCATGGGCTTGCACCATGACGCCCGATGGCATGGTCCAGACCGACATGACGCTGTCTTCGACGCCCTGACCCATCCCCGACGACCCGTCGATGGCCACAACCTCTGCCGGGTCCTCGCCCAGATGGAAGCGAACTGTATCGGCGTCGTGAACCACGATATCGGGGATCACGCCGCCACCCGCCGACGGGTTGTCGATGCGCCAGCCCTGCAGGAAGGGCGGCAGGAACACCGCGTGAAACACCCGTATGCTCAAGACCTCGCCGATACGGCCGGATTGGACCGCCTCGCGGATGGCCAGGTGCGAACCCGCATTGCGAAGATGGTGATTTGTGCCAAAGGTCACGCCCGCCTCGGCCGCGGCGCGCACCATGGTCACCGCATCTTCGACTTTCATCGCGAGCGGCTTTTCGCACAACACATGCTTGCCCGCCGCGATGGCGGCCATGGCTTGCGGAAAGTGCTTTTCATTGGTGGTCGAGATGTAGACCGCTTCGACGCTCTCGTCGTCCAACAGGGCGTTCAGGTCAGTGAACCCCGCTGCAATGTCGTGTTCTTCGGCATAAGACGCCGCGCGGTCCGCATGCGAGCTCAGCACCGAGGCGATCTCGCCGCCCTGCCCCCGGATGGCGCGGATCATGTGGTTCGCCGCGATAGAGCTTGCGCCAATCAATCCCCACTTCATGCGGAGCCTCCTCCCTGTTTCGCCCAGCATCCGACTCAGCAGATTTCTGGATCGTTCCCATAGAATTATTGGATCGTTCCAATTCGCCTGTCAAGTCGCCCCTTGGACGCGGGGAAATGGCCGCATGTATCGGGAATTCGTCTGGTGTCTTCGGAGCCAAGACCGTGAACGCCACCCCATGCAAACACGTTCCCTTGCTGCACGCCGGCGCATGCTTGACCTTAATATATAAATATAGCTTATTGATAGCAGCAGCCAAACGTGCAGCCCCGCAATGGTGACTCCCGGATGATGGCCGCATGGCTTACACTGACGTCGGCGGGAGGGGCCGGTTATGCGGAATGATGCACCCAAGGGCGTTTTTGACCCGCTTGCACCGGGTATAGACCCCAGCGTGCCCATCGAGGGCTACACCAACACCTGGACCCACACCCCGTCGCGCCCCGCCTTTCACCGGCCCGTGACGCGCACCGAGGCGACGGGCCCGCTGGACCTGTGGCGCAAGCTCGAATGTGGCGGGAACGACCTGGCCACCTCTGCCACGGGCCAGTTGGCGCAAGGGTCGTTGATCCGGGTCTTCGGCCAGATCCTGAACGAAGACGGCAGACCGGTGCCCAACGCCGTGGTCGAACTCTGGCAAGCCAATGCCGCCGGGCGCTACCGGCATTCACTCGACAACCGCGAAGCGCCGCTGGATCCGAACTTCCTCGGGCATGGCCGCGTCAGATCGGGTGAAGACGGCTTTTTCTCTTTCCTGACGATCAAACCGGGGGCCTATCCGGTGCCGGTCAAGGATGCGTGGTGGCGCCCGCCGCATATCCACTTCTCGGTTCTCGGGCCCAGCACGCTGTCGCGACTGGTTACACAGATGTATTTTCCGGGCGACCCGTTGAACGACTGGGATCTGATCCTGCAATCCATCGGCGATGCCGCCGCCCGGAGCCGGATGGTGGCCACCCAGGTGCACCCGGCCGAGATGGGCCGGGATTTCCTGGGCTATCGTCACGACATCGTCCTGCGCGGACGCAACGCAACGCCGGAGGCATGATGGCCAGCACCACGACGTCCCGCCGGTTTCCGCTGTCCCAGCAAACCATCGGCCCGTTCTTTCCGGCGGATTACTTTCAGCCCGGCGACAATGACCTGACACGTATCTCGCCAGAGGCCGCGCCCACCTCCAGGGGCGATAGGTTCACCCTGACCGGGCGCGTCCTGAAGGAAGGGCGCGAACCCGTCGCCAACGCCATCCTCGAGATGTGGCAGGCAGACGCGGGCGGGCGGTTCCGGCACCCTGCAGACCCCCAGGCCGATCAGGCGGACCCCGACTTTCTGGGATGGGGCCGCGCGTGGTCCACCGGGGATGGCGCATATGCGTTCAACTCGATCCGCCCCGGCGGCTATACCGAAGACGGTCAGAATCGCGCGCCGCATCTCAATATCATCGTCATGGGGATCGGCCTGATGCGGACCGTCGGCACCACCCTCTATTTCCCCGAAAACGTCACTGAAAACGCCGCCGACCCTGTGTTGTCGATCCTGCCCCAGGACATGCGCCACCGTCTCGTGATGCGCGATGGCGGCATCGAGGACGGTGTGCAGACCTATTCCTTCGACATCCTGCTGCGCGGATCATGGGATGAGGAAACCCCGTTCTTTGAAACCTGAGACCGACCCGGACGAACGCCCCCTCCAGATGATCCGGCACGACCTGACACGCGCTGGCGCATCGCTGGTCTGCCGGGTGGGCGGCAGAGGGCCACTGGTGGTCCTGATCCCCTCCCTTGGGCGCGGGAGCGAGGATTTCGACACGCTGGCCCATGCGCTGGTCGCCTCGGGCTACAGGGTCATGTTGCCGGAACCGCGCGGGATCGAGGGCACCACCCCGCTAGCCGAAACCGATACGTTGCATGACATGGCGGCCGACATTGCCGCCATGATCGATGCAGACCGCAGCGAGCCTGCCATCATCGCCGGACATGCGGCGGGCAATTGGGTGGCCCGCGTGCTGGCCCATGACCGGCCCGACCTGACACGCGCCGTCGTCTTGCTGGCCGCCATCGTGACAAATACCGTGGACAAGCAGATGCGCGCGTCGATTTCCGCCAGCTTTGACATGACGCTGTCGGATCAAGACCGGCTTGGCCACCTGGCGCGAGTCTATTTCGCACCGGGCGCGGACGCCACCGTCTGGCTGGATGGCTGGTGGCCCGACGTGTCAGCCGCCCAAAGGCGCGCGGCCAGCCAGACCCCCGACACGGACTGGATTCGCGTGGCGGACAGGCATCCGACGCTTTATGTCGGCGCGGCCGATGACGTGATTTCCCCGCCCCCGCGGCTTGCAGCGCTGCGCGACACGATCGGGCCAAAGGCAAGCTGCGTGGTCATCCCGAATGCTGGCCACGCGCTCTTGCCGGAACAGCCCGCGTCCGTGGCAAGGGCCCTGTGCGATTGGATCGCCGGCCTGCCGGATACACAAGGCTGAGCCGGGTCCGCGTCACGCCCGTTGTTCCGGTGCCGTCCATCGTGAAACTGTCGGCAGGCACGCACGCGTTTGAGCGGTCGAAAACCCGTCGCCGGAGATCGTCGTCGGGAAGGTTGGGACCGCCCTTTGCAAACCAGCCGTTGGTGCGGTTGCAACTGCTATGCCCCTAGCCCGCACGCCCGTCATGCGCGAGGTCGGTGCGAGCCCGTCCGGCCAACGCGGCTGGTTCGGATCCGTCATGGTGAATTGGAAAGCGCTCGTAGCCGATCACGTCAGAGCTGACCTGCGGCATGTATCCTGTCCGGTGGTCCCGGTGCAGCATCAGGTGGTGCGGATCGGGAGTTCTCGCCCGGTTTCGACCAAAGCGGGGCGCATTCCAGCATTTCGGCGGGCAGGGGCATTGCCAAGCACCGGAACGCTGGATGCCTTGACGGCAAGCGCCCGACGCCCACCCCGATCAGGAAGGTCCGAGCCATTTTATATATATAACAGTCGCTTGACTGAATGCTCAAACCTGAGCACCCAAACCGAAGCCCCGGACCCTGCCCTCAGACCGCTTCGATCGCGACGGCAATTCCCTGCCCCACACCGATACACATCGTCGACAGCGCGCGCGTTCCGCCCTTGACCTGTAACTCAAGCGCCGCGGTGCCCACGATCCGCGCGCCCGACATGCCCAGCGGATGACCAAGGGCAATCGCGCCGCCATTCGGGTTCACACGCGGATCATCATCGGCAATCCCCAGATCGCGCAGGGTGGCAAGGCCCTGGCTCGCAAACGCCTCGTTCAACTCGATGACATCGAAATCCGCCTGGGACAGCCCCAGCCGCGCCATCAGCCTTTTGGATGCCGGCGCGGGCCCGAATCCCATGATGCGCGGGGCCACGCCCGCCGTCGCCCCGCCCAGAACCCGCGCAATCGGCGTCAGACCATGGGCTTTTGCGCCGGCCTCGGATGCAAGGATCAACGCCGCCGCACCGTCATTGACGCCCGACGCATTGCCCGCCGTCACCGACCCGCCCTCGCGGAACGGCGCGCGCAGCTTTGCCAACGCCTCCAGCGTGGTTGAAGGGCGGGGATGTTCATCGACGTCCACCACCAGCGGATCCCCCTTGCGCTGAGGGATCGCAACCGGCGCGATCTCGGATGCGAACCGGCCGCTTTCCATGGCGACCCCGGCCTTCTGTTGAGACCGGACTGCAAAGGCATCCTGATCTTCGCGGCTGATCTTGAAATCCTCGGCCACGTTCTCGGCCGTCTCGGGCATGCTGTCGACGCCGTATTGGGCCTTCATCAGCGGATTGATGAACCGCCATCCGATGGTCGTGTCATAGACCGCGTTCGACCTTGAAAACGCGCTGTCGGCCTTGGGCATCACAAAGGGCGCGCGCGACATGCTTTCGACGCCACCAGCAATCATCAGATCCGCCTCACCCGCCTTGATCGCGCGCGCGGCGGTGATGACAGCATCCATGCCAGAGCCGCACAGCCGATTCATCGTGGTGCCCGACACAGAGACAGGCAGACCGGCCAACAGCGCCGCCATCCGGGCCACGTTGCGGTTATCCTCACCGGCCTGGTTGGCGCAGCCATAAAAAACATCTTCGACCGCGTCCCAGTCGACGGCGGCATTGCGGGCCATCAGGGCCTTGAGCGGGATCGCCGCCAGGTCATCGGCCCGGACCGAGGACAGCGCCCCGCCGTAGCGCCCGATGGGGGTGCGGATGTAGTCGCAGATGTAGACGTCACGCATGTCCAGCCTTCCTGTTCTCGATCTCGGCGCGATCGCCGCGCATTGACGTAGTGGCGCCGTCCAACGGAGCGGGTTCGACACCGGGCCCTTTGCCGCCGCTGTGGCTTCGATCCCTCGGATCACGCGGTCCGATGTTTCCCGAAACGCTCACCATGACGGGCCACCGCGCCAGCGCGCGAACCCATACCCGCGAACCGCCGCGACGTCGATATCCCCAAGGCATCGGGCGATGCCTTCGGCCAGCAGTCTTGCCGACCCTTTCACCATCGCGGGGCGCCTTGTCACGCATCATGACAGCCCCCTTCATTTGGGCAGGTCGAGGCTGGCACGGGCGAGCACGTTCCGCATGATTTCGGTCGAGCCACCGAAAATCGTGGTTGGACGCGCCGCAAGGTAGGTGCCGGCCGCGTCGTGTCGACGATCTTCGCCCTGTGCAGGTTTCACCCCGGCAAGGCTGCCTGAGACCTGCATCAATTCTTCGGAAATGCGCTGGTAAAGCTCGCTTTGAAAGATCTTCAAGACGCCCACATCTGCCCCGATCGGAATGCCATCCTGAAGACGCTGGACATAGGTTTCAAACAGGTCCGTCAGATCCCCCAGATCCATGGCCAGCGCCGCGAACCGATCCCGGAACCCTCCATCGTCCCACAGCCCGTTCTGTCTGGCCAAGGCCTCGAGCCGCGCCAACGCATTCGCCGACAGGCGGGGTGCGCCGATGAAGACGCGCTCATGGCCCAACAGCGCCTTGGCCATGGTCCAGCCGCCGTTCACCTCGCCCACGATGTTGCCGAACGGGATGCGCACCGTGTCCAGGAATATCTCGCAGAACTCCGCATGTCCTTCCAGGTTCTCGATGGGCCTCACCGTCACGCCAGGGGCATCCATCGGCACCAGGAGAAAGCTGATCCCGGCCTGTTTCCTGACTGTCTTGTCCGTTCGGGCGAGCACAAAGACCATGTTGGCATCCGCGCCCAGCGTGACCCATGTCTTCTGCCCGTCGATGACCCAGTCATCCCCATCCCGAACAGCCGTTGTCCTGAGTGCTGCAAGATCGGACCCGGCCCCCGGTTCGCTATAGCCCTGCGCCCAGATATCTTGCCCCTTCAAGATACGAGGCAAGAAGTATTCGCGCTGCTCTTGTGTGCCGTATTGCATCAAGAGCGGGCCCAGCATCACGGTTCCGATGTCATGCACGCGCGCGCATCCGAAGCGCTCAAATTCTTCTATCAGAATTAAATGCTTGCCAGCCCCAAGGCCCATGCCCCCCGATGCCAGCGGCCAAGTCGGCGCGATCCAGCCCTTGCGGGCCAGAACCGCGTACCATGGGCGAACTTCGGGCCAGCGCAGGCGACGCTGAGCGTAGCGCGGAATGTCGGGGTAGTGCGTCTCGACAAATGCCCGGACCATGGCGCGAAAGTCATCGTCGGACATCGCGTTGAAATCGGGATGTGGCGGATGATCCGCGATGAATGGCGGCGTGTCGTCGATATGCGTCATGTGCAACCCGTTCCGACATGATCCGGCATGACGGCATCCCAATGATCCATGAATCTCTTGCGCAGGCGGTATTCCGGCGCGAACTGTCCGGCCTCCACCATCGCCTTGCGAACGAACAGCCCGATATCGGCCTCGTCCGTGTAGCCGATGGCCCCGTGCATCTGAACGGCTTCGCGCGCGACAAGACGTGCCAGACCCGCCGCGCGGGCGCGGGCACGCAAGATCGCCATGTGCGTGCGGGTCGCATCCCCGCCCAGATCGCGGGCCGACGCGGCAGCCCCGATCACGGCCCGCGTCAGTTCAAGCTGCACCTTGATCTCGGTCGCGCGATGCTGAAGCGCCTGAAACCGCCCGATCGGGGCATCGAATTGCTGCCGCGTGCGCAAATAGTCCAGCGTGATGGCAAAGGCGCGATCCGAAACACCCAACAAATACCCCGCATGCAACAGCATTGCGTCCTGAAGGCTTTCGTCCAGACCGATGCACGGATGCACATCGCAAGGCACCTCATCAAAGATCAGGTGCGCGTGAAAGGTTCCATCATGCATCTGCATTGGAGTGACGGTCAGACCGGCCGCGCCACGCGGCACCAGCGTCACGCCTTCGGGCGTGGTGACAACGAACAGGTCCGCACCCATGCCGCCCCCGACCGCGATCTTGTTGCCGCTCAGTCGGCCGTCCGCAACGACAACCCCACCGCGCGGATCCATCCCGTCAGCCGAGGCCTGCCATGCGGCAACCAGCAGGACTTCTCCGCCAAGACCGGCGTTCAATTCCTCCCAAAGCCCCGCTTTTTCAAGAAGGCCCAAGCCAAGCACGGCAGGAATGAATGGCTCGGGCACCACCCCTTGCCCCAGGACGCTGCACAGCGCCACGGTTTCACGCAAACCCAACCCAAGACCGCCGGCATCCTCGGATACAAGAATACCAAGCCAGCCAAGGTCGAGCATCTTGGCCCAGGTCTCGGGCGAAAACCCCGGCTCGACAAACCTGATGGCGCGCACCCGGTCGAGCGTGCCGTCTGAAGGCACCACCGCGCTCGCGCTGTCGCTCAGCATGCGGATGTTTTCGATCCAGCCGTCGGGATCCGGTTCCATTGTCGGCCTCTCGTCTTTTGCCACACAGCCACAAACCTGGCTTTCGGTGTCGATCCAATCGTTTGCCCCGAGATCTCGGCGCCGTCTCAGGGTTCGCTGATCAATATGATGCAATCGGCAACCAGGGCGGTCCGGCCCGGCGTGTCGACCTCGATCGTGGATGTCAGGGAAATTCGCGTGCCATGCCGATGCGGGCAGATCTCGGCCACTGTCTGCATCAACCGAATGGGTGCCCCGACCGGCACCGGCGCGGTGAAACGGACGCGATCATAGCCATAGTTCAGACCCGCACCCCGGCGTTCGATACGAAACAGTTCTCGCTGCCAGGCGGGAATCAGCGACAGCACAAACAGGCCATGGACGATGGTGCGCCCATCCGGCCACTCACGCGCGGCGCGCTCTGCATCGACATGAATCCATTGATCGTCGCCCGAAAGATCCGCAAAGGAATTGACCTCGTCCTGGCCCAAGGACCGCCACGCCGTAGGGCCAAGTCGCTCGCCGATGTGATCGGCGAATGCCGCTGGTGTCTGCAAGACAAGCATGAGAGCGCCTTTTTCCAACAAATCCCAATTGCGTAAGCACCAAAAAACTATATAACTAGCTTTTATGGCGGTCAACGCCCCACGTCACCAGACGTGCAGTCCGCGCCGAAGCGGTTGCAATGACCAAAACCTGAACAAGGACGCCGGCGAACGCAATGGGACCATCCACGACCGCCCCCAGAATTCTTCGGGTCTCACGCGACGGGTATGATCTGCACGCCGAGGTCATCGCTCCGGGCACGGCAGACGCGCCATGGATCGTGTTCAGCAATTCCCTGGTCACCGACCTGACCATATGGGACGCACAGGCCGCAGCGCTGGCCGGGCGGTTCGGCCTCCTGCGCTACGACCAGGCGGGCCACGGAAAATCAGGGCAGCCGGGCCACGGGGTGGATTTCGACAGTCTGGGGCGCGATGTCCTGGCCGTGATGGATGCCGCCGGCGTCCGGACAGCGGTCTTTGTCGGGCTTTCGATGGGCGTGCCAACCGGGCTGGCCGCGCACCGGCTGGCTGCAGGGCGGTTCGACGCACTGGTCCTTTCAGACGGGCAAGCCAAGACAGCGCCCGGCGGCGCCGCAGGATGGCAAGAACGTATCGCCGGGGCCGCAAGCTCGGGCATGGCCGCGTTCGCGCAGGCCACGGCCGACCGCTGGCTGACCGAATCCGCCGGACCAACCATGCGTGCGCGACTTGTCGACATGATTGCCGCGACTTCCCTTGAAGGCTTCAGCCTTTGCGCGACGGCCCTGATGGATTATGACTACCTGTCCGAACTTGGGCGCATTGACTGCCCCACCCTGTTGCTGGCCGGGGCCGAGGATGGCGCCATGCCCGACAGCATGGCCACCAAGCTTCTGCCGGCGATCGCTGGGGCTTCGATGACGGTCATCCCGAATGCGGGCCACGTGCCCTGCTTTGAACAACCCGAGGCGTTTACCGCAGCACTCTCGGAATTCCTGGACAACATCACATCACAGGTGTCGGCATGAAGCTTCACTGGTCGCCCCGGTCGCCATTCGTGCGCAAGGTCAATATCGTGCTGGAAGACTGCGGCATGACCGATGCGGTCGAACGCATCCGGTCGGTCGCGGTGTTCGCGGCCCCCCCCAATCCGGATATCCTGGCGGACAATCCCCTGGGCAAGATCCCGGTTCTTGTCACCGATGACGGCCAGCGCTTGTTTGATTCGCGGGTCATCTGTGAATACCTGATCGGGCTGGCCAACCGCCCCGACCTGCTGCCATCGGACCCCGCCGCGCGGATCGCGCATCTGCGCTGGCAGGCCCTGGGGGATGGGTTGACGGACATCTTGCTTTTGTGGCGGACCGAACGCGCACGGGGCGACAGGGCGGATCCCGTTATCCTCGCCGCGTTCGAGGCCAAGACCCGCGCAGCACTTGCCACGCTGGAAGCCGAAAGCGCCGATCTGGCGCGGGTGCCCTTCGGGCTTGGCCATATCGCGATCATCTGCGCCCTTGGCCAGCTCGACTTCCGCTATGCCGGTTGCGGATGGCGTGCCGCCCTGCCCGGCCTTGCCAAATGGGAGGCCGAGGTGGCCACCCGCCCGTCCGTCGCGGCAACCGCCATTGTCGATGATGGTGCCGGCCCTGCCGGGCCCGCCGATGAAACCCCTGCCTTCACCTATGAGACACACCAATGACCGGACCCCTCAAACACATTCGCGTTCTGGACCTGTCCCGCATCATGGCGGGCCCGTGGGCAGGGCAGATCCTGGCCGATCTCGGTGCCGAGGTGATCAAGGTGGAACGCGCGGGCGTGGGCGACGATACCCGCCGTTGGGGGCCGCCCTACCTGCAAGGGTCCGACGGCAGGGACACCGCGGAATCGGGCTATTACCTGTCGGTCAACCGGGGCAAGAAATCGATCGAGATCGACCTGGCCACGGCAGAGGGGCAGGCGATCGTCAAAGGCATCGCCGCGCAATCCGATATCCTGCTGGAAAACTTCAAGGTCGGCACCCTCGAACGCTACGGCCTTGGGGCGCAGGATCTCAAGGCGATCAACCCGGAACTGATCTATTGCTCGATCACCGGCTTTGGCCAGGACGGGCCGCGTGCCGATGACGTCGCGTATGACTTCATGATCCAGGCGATGGGCGGCTTGATGAGCATCACCGGTGCGCCGGATGACGCGCCCGGTGGCGGGCCGCAAAAAGTGGGCGTGCCGATCGTGGACATCATGACCGGCATGTATGCCGCGATCGCGGTTCTGGCGGCCCTGGCCGAACGCTCCCAAAGCGGCAAGGGCGACAGCGTCGATATCGCCATGCTGGATGTCGCGACCGCCATGCTGGCCAACCAGGCGATGAACTACCTCGTCTCGGACAAGGTGCCGGTGCGCCGTGGCAACAAACACCCGAACATCCAGCCGCAAGACGTGTTCCCGGTTCGCGACGGGCACATCGTTCTGGCCGTCGGCAATGACGAACAATTCGTCCGTTTCGCCCGCGCCATCGGCCTGCCCGACCTGTCCGACGATCCGCGCTACGCCACCAATCGCGAACGGGTGAACAACCTTGGCACCCTGCACCCGCTGATCAGCGCGAAATTCGCCGAACGGGATCTGGGACACTGGCTGGCGGCGCTTGGCGCCGAAAAGGTCCCGTGCGGGCCCATCAACACGGTGCCTATGGTGTTCGACGAACCCCAGGTGA
Source organism: uncultured Roseicyclus sp. (assembly GCA_964460185.1). GTDB lineage: Bacteria > Pseudomonadota > Alphaproteobacteria > Rhodobacterales > Rhodobacteraceae > JAVJPJ01. The sequence continues at coordinate 32,567 of CAYWTM010000004.1, forward strand.
AACATCGCAAGATGCTGCGCGACCTGCCGCACCCGCTGGCGGGAACCGTGAAATCGGTTGTCAGCCCGATGCGTTTCGACCGATCCGCGTTGAGTTTCGACCGACCGCCCCCGCTTTTGGGGCAAGATACCGATGCCGTTCTGAAAGAGCTCGGCCTGACGTTGGAGGGCACCCCATGAGCACACCCCGAATTCCCCTGCCCGGCCCGGACGAGATGACCGCCGCGCAACGCGCCGTTTTCGACAAGATCGTCAGCGGCCCGCGCGGGACACTGGTGGGCCCGTTGCGCGCTGCCATGCACAACCCGGCGCTGGCGGATTGCTGGCAAGCGCTCGGGCAGGTGTTGCGGTATGAAACCAGCCTGCCCGACAGCCTCAATGAACTGGCGATCCTTGTCGCCGCGCGCCACTGGAACAGCGAACTGGAATGGACGATCCACGCCGGCGCCGCCCGGCGCGCCGGCCTGGACGAAGGCGTGATCGAGGCGCTGCGCGCGGGCCGCCTGCCGGATTTCACCTCCGAGGCAGAGCGCGAGATCTACGAATTCAGCCGCCAATTGCTGGAGACCGGACGCGTCAGCGAGGCCTCCTACACGGCTGTGCGGGCGCGCTGGGATGCGCTTGGCGTTGTGGAACTGACGGCGCTGGTCGGGTATTACTCCATGGTGGCCATGACGCTGAACGCGCATGGAATTCCACTGCCTGACCATATCCCGGCCGAACTGAACAGCACACCGGACACCCGCACGGCGCTGCCCCCATCCCTGCGTCCCGCAACCGCACAGTAGGGTCAGGCCGATGTTCTACGATCCACGCAGCGAAGATCACGGGTTGGCACGCAATCCATGGACGTCCCTGATCGTGCCGCGCCCCATCGGCTGGATCTCAAGCCTGGCGTCCGACGGCGTCGCGAACCTGGCGCCCTACAGTTTTTTCAACGCGGTGTCGGGTATGCCGCCCTTTGTCATGTTCTCGTCGGCCGGTCGCAAGGACAGCCAGACCAATATCGAGGCCACGGGCGAATTCGTGGTGAACATGGCGACCGCCGACCTGGCCGAGGCGTTGAACATCTCGTCCGCGACGGTCCCGCCCGGCGTGGATGAATTCGACCTTTGCGGTCTTGAGAAGGCCGCCTGCCGAAACGTGGCCGTGCCCCGTGTGGCGGCTTCGCCGGTGGCGCTGGAATGCGTCTTGAACCAGATCGTGCCGCTGACGGCGCGGGACGGCACGAAAGCCCGGTCCGAGGTCATCTTTGGCGAGGTCGTGGGCATCCATATTGCGGACAGTGTGATCGTGGACGGCAAGCTGGATATCACCCTGATGCGTCCGCTCGCCCGTCTGGGATACATGGATTACGCGATCACCGATGACGTGTTCGAAATGGCGCGCCCCGTGGTCGGCGACTAGCCCTGCACGCCCGTCCATTCTGCGGCCTGCCGACCAATCCCTAGTCGTCGCCTGCAACGATGCCATTCTTGCGCAGTTCGGCGATCTGCTCCGGGGGCAGGTCCAACCGTTCGGACAGAACCCAATCCGTATCCGCGCCGAATTCCGGTGGCGCGCGGTCATAGACATTTGGCGTTTCGGAAAACCGGATCGGGTTGGCGATCACGTCGATCTCGCCCACCCTGGGGTGCTGCATCCGGCGGCGCAGCTCGCGGTGGCGAAACGTCTCGTCTTCGATCACTTCGTCAAAGCCGAGGATCGGCCCCGCCGCGATGCCCATCGCCTCCAGCTTTTGCTGCAACTGGCCGGCCTGCCAGTCGCGGATCCGCGCGGCCAGAAGCGGCACCAGGTCGTCCTTGTGGCGCACCCGGTCAAGATTGGCGGCATAGCGCGGGTCGGCGGCCAGTTCGGGGCATCCCAAAAGATCGCACAACCGCACGAACTGCATATCGTTGCCGACGGCGATCATGATCGGCTTGTCCGCCGCCTCGAAGACCTGCCAGGGGCAGGTGATCTGGGACGCGGTGCCATTGCGGATCGGCACCTTTCCGTTCGACATGTAATTCATCGCCACGTGCGAGGCCGCGTGAACCTGCGCATCATATAGCGAGATATCCAGGTGCTGCCCCGGTCCGCCCGCCACATCGCGGTGGTTGAGGGCCGCGAGAATCGCGATCACCGCATAGGATCCCGCATTGATGTCCGAGATCGAATACCCGACCAGGTTCGGCCCCGCCCCCGGTTGCCCATCGGCCACGCCGGTGATGCTCATGACACCGGTCATGGCCTGAAATACCGGATCATAGCCCGGCAGATGCGACCGTGGCCCGGTCTGGCCAAAGCCCGTGATGGAACAATAGACAAGGCGCGGATTGACCTTGGCAAGGCTCGCATAGTCGAGGTTGAACCGTGCGAGGTTCCCGACCTTGAAATTCTCGATCAGCACATCGGCCCTGGCCGCAAGATCGGTGACGATCTTCTGCCCCTCGGGCCTGGACAGATCCACCGCCAGCGACCGCTTGCCCCGGTTCATCGACAGAAACGATGACGTCAGCCCGGTCTCGACCCCGTCGGCATCCAGATGCGGCACCCCCATCCGGCGCACGTCATCACCGCCCCGCACATGTTCGACCTTGATCACCTCGGCGCCGAAATCGGCCAGCATCTGACCGGCCCACGGCCCGGCAAAGACACGGCTCAGGTCGAGCACATTCAGATGCGACAACGCTCCGGCCAATTGGATCCCCTTTCCGGCACCAGATCGGTGCCGTTTCATCATATGATCTAGCTGAACAATTCATAGCAGGTGGTCATTGCGCGATCCATTGAAAATACAATAAGCTAGCATAACTAGCCCATATCGCCGCGGCGACCTGTGACGCGGACCATGAGACTGGAGCCACCAATGCCGGATACCGGAAGGACCTCGCAAACCGCCAATGCCCTGCGCAAAAGCGCCGTGGCCCGTTACCTGCAGCTTGCGGGCCTGTTCCGGCGTCGGATCGAGACGGGCGAATGGGCGGTGGACGCGCGCATCCCCACCGTCGAGGAACTGGCAAAGGAATGTGGCGTCGCCAACATGACGATCCGGCAAGCGCTGAGCCTTCTGGAGCAGGAGGGCCTGATCGAACGGTTCCGTGCCAAGGGCACATTCGTGCGCAAGCGCAACCGCCGCGATTTGTGGTGCGAAGTGCAGACCGATTGGAATGGCCTGCTGATGTCGCGCGACAATGCCAAAATCGAGGTTCTGGGCGTCGAAAGATCCGTTCAGCCGTCGGATTTCCCGGCCGGGGTCGCCAAACTTGCCGACAGTTACCTGCACCTGCGCAGACGTCATGGCCGCGATGGAGAGGCGTTCTTGCTGGCCGACGTCTTCATCGACGAACGGATCTGCGAGAAAATCGATGAGGCGGATTTCGAGCGCAAGACATCCATGCGGCTGATCGCGGATGTGCCCGGCCTCAAGATCGTCGATGCGCGCCAGATGCTGACAATCGGATCCGCCGACCCCGAGATCAGCGAACTGCTTGGCGTGCCTCTGGGCGATCCGATTGCCTATGTCCAGCGTATCGCTGTGGCCCAGGACGGCACTATGGCGCTGATCGCCAACGGGATTTACCGGGGCGACATGGTCCGCGTGGATATCAAGCTGCTGACCTGAAAGCCGCGCCTCTCAGGCCTCGCCCGGCGGAACCCTTGCAGCGCGGCGCGCCCGGATCAGCTGCCGGACGCCACCCAGCATCGCCCAGATGAGCATCAGCGCCGACAGCGCGAGGATCGACCCGGTCAACGGATCGCCGATCAGCCGCATGGGATCACCACGCGCCAGCAACATGGCGCGGCGCAGGTTTTCCTCCAGCATCGGGCCAAGCACGAAGCCCAGTATCAGCGGGGCCGCTGAATACCCCACCCGCTGCAGCAGGTAGCCCAGCGCGCCGAAAATCACCACGAGCCATACATCGAAGACGCTGTTGCGCATGCTGAACACCCCGATGCAGATCAGCGCGATCACGACAGGATAGATGTACTTGTACGGGAATTGCAGGACCCGCACCCACAGCCCGATCAGCGGGATGTTCAGGATCAGCAGGAAAAAGTTCCCGATCCAGAAGCTGGCGATCAGGCCCCAGAAGATGGTCGGATGATCCGAAACCAGAAGCGGGCCGGGCGTGATCCCGTGGATCATCAGTGCGCCCAGCATGATCGACATCGTCGCACTGCCCGGAATGCCGATGGTCAGGGTGGGAATGAACGCCGTCTGCGCAGCGGCGTTGTTGGCGGATTCAGGGGCTGCGACGCCCTGGATCGCGCCCTTGCCAAAGATCGACTTGTCCTTTGCGACGCGAACCTCGGTGGCATAGGCCAGGAACGCGGCAATCACCGTACCCGCGCCCGGCAAGGCCCCCAGAAAGCCGCCGATCGAACTGCCGCGCGCCATGGGCCCCAGTGCTTTTCGCATGTCGTCCCGCGTGGGGATCATGCCCCGCATCGTGACCTTTTCCGTGATCTTCCGTTTCCCCGCATCCCGGATGGAACTGATGACCTCGGCAATCCCGAAAAGCCCCATTGCGATGGCCACAAGGCTGACCCCGTCACGCAGCTCCAGGTAGCCGAACGTGTAGCGGAATTCGCCCGAGGTCACATCCGTGCCCACCGTGCCAAGCAGCAGCCCCAGGACAACCATGATCATGCTTTTCACAACTGACCCGCCCCCCACGGTGACGGCAGCAACAAGCCCCAGGAGCATAAGCGCGAAATAATCCCCCGGCCCAAAGCCCAGACCGACCTGCGCGATGGCGGGACCAAATCCCATCAGCGCGATCACCCCGAAGGATCCGCCCACAAAGGACGCGATCGCCGTGATGAAGAGCGCCACGCCCGCCCGGCCCTGCTTTGCCATCGGATTGCCATCAAGGCATGTGACCGCCGCCGAGGGCGTGCCGGGGAGGTTCAGCAGGATCGACGCGATCGAGCCCCCGTATTCCCCGCCATAATAGATCCCCGCAAGCATGATAAGCGCGGTGGTCGGCTCAAGATAAAAGGACAGCGGCAGCAACATCGAAATCGCGGCCAATGATCCAAGCCCCGGCAAAACGCCGATGAACGTCCCCAGAAAGACACCCGCGAAACAATAGGCGAGATTTTCCAGCGTCAGCGCCGTGGCGAACCCAAGGATGATATTCTCAAGCATCGCGACTATGGCCCGAACTGGAACAGCGGCATCGTCATCCCCAGAAACCGCGAAAACAGGAGATACGCGCCAGCAGAGGTCACGATTGCCAGGATCACGGCCGGCAGCAGGCCGAACCGGCGCTCGGACAGTGTTGCAACACCGATGACGACAAAAAAGGCGGGGATCATGCCGAACAGGTGCATGGTCACGGCGAACCCGACGACGGCGGCGAGGATAGCGAAAAAGGGTCGCCAGTCGATGGACATCGCCTCGGGTTTCATCGCGGCGGACACCATCTCGCTGATCGCCAGAAGGGTCAGAATGGCGGACAGTACCACCGGGAAATACCCCGGCCCCATCCGGCGCGCGCTGCCGAATTCATAGCCCAATGCGATGGCAAACGCGCCTGCACCGATCACCGCAAGGATCGCTGCGACCACAAGGCGGAGAGAGACGATATTCATGCAGATCCCTCCTCAAGACCGGACACAGGGGGCAACCTCGGCCGCCCCCTGTGACAAGGATTACTCCGCGATGCCCAACTGGTCGATCACGCCCGCCCATAGTGTGCGGTTGTCCTCGAGAAACCGGGTTGCCTCTGCGGGCGCGGTCAACGTCGGCGACAGACCTGCCTGCGCGAAAGACTCCAGAACGGTGGCATCCTGCATCGCGGCGTTCAGCGCCTCGGACAGCGTCGCCTGCACATCGTCGGGTGTGCCTTGTGGCGCGACCAACAGATTCCACAGCGTTGCCGAATACCCGTCGAACCCGCCTTCGCTGACGGTCGGAACTTCGGGCATCAGGGGCGAACGATCAGGCGACGACACGGCATAAGCCACGATGCCGCCGGCGCGAACCTGTTCGGCGGCACCCGGCGTGGTCAGCATGGCGATATCGACATGGCCACCCAGCACATCATTCATCAGCGGCGTGTTGCCCTGGTACGGGATATGCAGCATCGGGACGTCCGCGATGCTGAGCAGGTATTCCATGGCCAGATGTCCCGGCGTGCCGACACCCGACGTCCCGTAGGCCAGCGCATCGGGGTTTGCACCCGCGTATGCGATCAGTTCGGGCAGGGTCTGGGGCTCCAGCCCGTTGCGACCCGCGATCACGAGGCCAAGGGTGCCCATGACGCCAACCACATCAAGTTCATTGTCGAAATCATAACCGGTTTCACGACCCATCGCGGCGACCAGGATGGATGCACCCACCCCGCTGACACCCAATGTGTAACCATCGGGATCAGAGCTGGCGACATGGCCGATACCGACCGTTCCACCCGCACCGGGGCGATTTTCGACGACCACGGGCTGACCCAATGTGCCGGTCATATGTTCGGCCAGGATCCGCGCCACCACGTCTGTCGATCCCCCCGGAGGAAAGCCGACGACAAGCGTGACAGGTCGTTCCGGATAACTCTGCGCAGCCGCCGCTCCGGCCGCCAGGATGGCAAGCCCGCCCATGGCGCCGGCTGCAAATACGCGGCCGACGGTCTTCCAAACCAATGTGGACATTCGATCAATCCTCCCTTTGATGTATTTCCTGCCGCCGGCGACTCCCGCACAGGTCAGCTTAAAAGCTAGTTATTTAGCGTTTTCACATTTTGAGCCTCCGGGCAAGAAGATTGTCCATGGGCTCATTTGCAGGCCGCGCCCAGATGTGCAGGGGCCGCCGCCTAGGCGTCGCGGGCCTCGCGCATCTCGGCCAACAGGGCGCTGCGCCGATCACGGGCGTGTCGCGCAGTCTGATCGTAGATGCTGTTGCCATGGGCATCGATGCCGACGGTCAAAGGGCCCAACCGTTCAACCTCGATCCTGGCGATGCGGTAATGGGAAATCATCTCGGGCCAGCCGATGCCCGTGACCTTGCGGATCGCCGCCGTCAGGATCTCGGCACCGCCCCCCAGAAACGACAGGTAAACGCACCCCGCTTTTGCCATGGCCTGCGCCGAAGGCGCGCCGAGACCGCCCTTGCCGCCGGTCGCACGCAACCCCAGCCCCGGTATCAAACGTGGCATATGCCCGTTGAACCGCGTGCTGGTGGTCGGATTCATATACAAGATTTCCAATGACCCGTCCTCGGCTTCCTGGTTGAGGCTGCCAAGGTGAAAAAGCGCGCCGCCGTGCATGTCGAAGGGCAGCGGCTCGACCCCATCCAGACATCCAAGCAGGCGATCATGGGTCGGCAGACCGGCCGTCGCAAAGATCTCGCCGGACAGGTAGACGAAATCCCCGACCCTCAGCGCGCGCACGGCATCCTCGGTCAGCGGAAGGGTCAGATCGTGTTCGGTAACACTCATTCGCCCCACTCCATCCGGCCGTCGCCCCAGATGCGGACCCGCGTGCGGCGGTTGATCCAGCAATTGAAACACACAGCGACCGGCGTGAACCCGTGGCCGCTGGAAAAATCGATATGCACACCCAGAACGGTCGTATCCCCGCCGGTTCCCATGGGGCCGAAACCCAGCCCATTCACCGCGCGCGTCAGCCGGTCTTCCATCGCGGCCAGCGTTGGATCGGGATTGATTTCGCCGATCGGGCGCAGGGTCTGTTTCTTGGCCAATCCCGCGCAATGATCGAAGGTTCCACCGATGCCGACGCCCATCACGACCGGCGGGCAATGTTGGGCACCCGCCTTGATGGCGACGTCCAGAACATAGGTTTCGATTTCTTCGAGGCTGGGAAAGGTGAACAGTTCCAATGCCGCCCAACGCCCCGAGCCCAACGCCTTGGGGGAACAAGTCATCTCGACGTAATCCACACCACTTTCGAAATCGTAGGTGACGATCGGCATGTCCTTGCCGTGATAACCCCGTTCAAGTGTCAGGGGGTTCGTCACATGCTTCAACAGCGGCGGCTCGATCGTTTCGACGAGCTCTTCGTAGCCGGCGCGGATGGAGGCTTTGAAATCGCAGGCCAGTTCGGCCTTGCTGCCGATCTTGACGAAATAGACCGGCACACCGCTGTCGGAACACACGAAGCGATCCTTGCGTTCGGCCAGTTCCGCGCTTTTCAGCTGCAATTCCAACGTGCGGCGGGCGGTTTCATTGGTCTCGGTCTGCATCGCGGCCGCGAGGGCCGCCTTGGCGTCTTCTGGCACCTTGCGCAACGATCGGGAATACAGCTGCTTGGTGGCCTCGAAGATCATGTCGTCCGTGATTGCCATCGCGGTCCTTGTGCCTCCGCCCCTATCGACAGCGTTCCAAGACGCCATCGTCCATGACCAATAGCCGAGCGGTGGGTGGCCCCTCCGAACAGACCCAAGTCTAGCATCGGCACCACAAAAAGATCAATAACATGACTTTTTAGCGATACTCGGTGAGCAGCCGCTTCAATTCAGCCAGCAGGTCGCTGCGGTTTTCGTGGGTGAACACGGCCGCATGCGGTTGCAGAATGCAGTTGGGAACCTCGAGAAAACGCCGGTCGGGGTTGGGCTCGTTCTCGAACACGTCCAGTGCCGCGCCGGCGATCACACCGCGTTCAAGCGCGTCCAGCAAATCCTCCTCGACGACAACGGACCCGCGCGACACATTCACCACGAACCCTTGCGCGCCCAGCTCGCGAAGCACCGCTTCATTGATGATCCCGCGCGTCGCATCCCCGCCCACGCAGCACAGGATCAGCACGTCAACCGATCGCGCCAGCGCCATCAAGTCAGGTTCGAACCGCCACACCACATCCTTGGCGCTGCGGCCGGTATAGGCCACGTCACAGCCAAGCGCCGATAGTTTTTCCGCCACCCGGCTGCCGATGCGCCCAAGCCCGACGATGCCGACCTTGCGCCCCGACACCCGCCACCCCATCGGAGCACGTCCGCGCGACCAGTCCCCCTGGCGCACAAAGCCATCATTGCTGACCACGCGACGCAAAAGGGCAAAGGTCAGTGCGACGGCCGCCTCGGCGGTGTCCTCGGTCATGACGGAACCGGTCGCTTCCACGATGACATCACGCGCCGCCAGTCCGGGCACATCATAAGCGTCCATTCCGGCGCCGAGACTGACAATCGTGGTCAGTCCGGGCAGGTGCGCCACATCTGCAACCTTTGCCCCGGCCATGGCGTTGCTGATACCGTGCGTGATGGCCGCACGCGCGCCGGGGCCCAGCGCCGCAACCCCCGCAGCATCCAGCAAATCGTAGTCGTCTGCCAGACCTGCGCGCATATCGGGCGCGACCGGCCCCAGAACGGCGATTTTCCGGCGGTGGCCAGGCGTGTCATCAGCGGGCATGGGGCACCTTCATTCGGTCAGGCGCAACAGCGCGCCTGGCCGGGTCTTATCGAAAAGCGCACAGCTCTGAAAGCGGACTGCCCCGCATGTCGATACGACATGGGTTCGCCGGGCGCGCATAGGGCACTTCGCTATGGCTTGAACACCGGCGCGCGCTTTTCGCGGAATGCCGCCATGGCCTCGGCGCTGTCGTCAGACGTGGACAGCGCCTTGGTCTGCCCCTGTTCGAAACGGTACCCCTCATAGATCGACAGGTTCTCGGTCATCTGGAACGACGCCTTGGCCGCGCGCACCGCCGACGGGCTGGCCCGGGCAATGTCCCGCGCGATACCCATCGCCGTTTCCATCAGGTCTTCGGGCGCGGTACAGGCCGATACGACCCCCATCCGCAGCAGGTCGGGGCCATAGATGCGCCGGGCCGTGAACAGCATCAGGCGTGCATCGGATTCGCCCAGATGACGCCGCACATGGGCGACACCACCGGCCAGACCCACATTGACCTCGGTCATCTGCAGGTACCCTTTTTCCGAAAACACAAGGATGTCACAGCACAGCGCCGTCACGCAGCCCGCGCCGATGGCCGGCCCGTTGACCGCAGCGATGATCGGCTTGGGACATTCGATGAGGCAATCGAAACTGGCCCGGACCCGGCGGTTATGCGCGGTATAGTTTCCCGGGTCCTGCGTCGGCCGTTCGGACAAATCGGCACCGGCGGAAAACGCCTTGCCTTCGCCGGTCAGGACGATGGCGCGCACGTCGGTCCTGTCGCCAAGGCTGTCGATGACACCCTGCATTTCGTCGCGCAGCTTGTTGTTCTGCGCATTGACCGGGGGGCGGGTGATCGTGACACGCGCGATGTAGTCGCTGATCTCGACCTTGAGTGTTTCAAGCTCCATCAATCGTCTTTCCGGGCAGAATGCATGTTGCAAGGTTCCTTGCACAAAGGCCCATACCGCACAAGTTAAAACCTAATTATATAGTTTTTCGAAGGCCTGGCGTGGTGACGGACTCACCATTGCGGATCGTTTCGACATGGCGGGTCAACGCGCGCCTTGTGTGCTTTCTCCGACACGGTCAGGCGCGCTGGGCGAGGGGAGCAAGTCCATTTCCGCCTCCAGCATGCCCAGGCCCTTCGGCTTCTTTTCCCGGTATCGGATGATGCGTTTGAGTTTGGGAAAATGCGACCAGTCCCACGACGAATAGCTGCCGCCCATCGCCACCGAAATCTTGCGCATCGAAAAGCCGAAGCGGTCTTCGCACACGACCTCGACCACGGTGCCCGGCTGGACGGGGCAGCCCTTGCCATCATGGATGATCCAGGGGCCCCAGTCTTCGCCGCCGTCATGCTTCCAAGATGTCGCCATTCCATCCTCGCTGTTGGAGCCTGTTCAGACGGTAAGCCTCAGTGTGCATGAATCATAAACCGGTCCGCGAATTGTGCAACAAGGGGGGATTGCACATGCGATGCGCAACGGCAGGGGAACGCGGATGATCGAAACGCAGACGATCGGTCAGGCTTCCGCATCGAATGCCCGGCACATCCGGTTGAGCGATATCTGCGCAAGCCCGGAGCTTACGACCGACGCATCCACAAGGATGAAGACAAGCCCGACATCCGGGATGACCTGAAACAGCAACCGGTGCTTGTGCATCGACAGGTTCAGGGATGAAACTTTCCCGCGCATGTCGGAAACGCCGAAGGCCGTGGTGAGGCGGCGCAGGGTTTCGTCACACAACATCCCGAGTTCGCGGCACGTCGTTTCGTCACCTGCCAAGACTTCGGATGCATCCGGCGCAGAAAACAGCGTCACGCCCACGGCACGGGCCCCCGCCAGGTTGCCGGCCATCTGCCTCAGACTATCCGTGACATCTGCCACGCCCGGGCCGGACTGGTTGGCCCGTGGTGCCGCGATCCTGGCTTTCGGCGCCTCAACTGGCGTCGGCTTGGGGTCCGGGGCGACGCCAGCCATATCCTCCGCGATATCCGGAACGTCCGCTGTGGCATCCTCCACATCGGGCGCGCCATCCCCCGAGGCCACCGACCGGGCGCGGAATTCAGCGATGTCGCAGATGTCACCCGCATCGCCCGCAGGACGCGCCGGGGCTTCCTCGAGAACCGAACCCGGGTTGCGGATCCCCGGGCCGAAGGACCGGATGGTCGACAGGATTTCAGGCGCGCCCGTTTCGATCCAGACATCTTCGGAACCGGCGGCGGCGTCGATGGTCTGGCGAAACCCACACACGAAGATACAGCTGTCGAAATAGGGGCCGGTTTCCCTGACCAGGCGTTCCCTGAGGCGGCGTCGGTCACGGGCGGTGCGCAGCTTGTCTGCCCTCGACACCGCCAGGATCCCGTGTCTTGGGCGGGCATCGCCCAACTGCTCGACGATGCTCTGTTCCGTCAATCGCCAGGCCTGGGATGCGATGGTAACCCAGATCATGACATCGCAAGACCCGATCAGGCGGCACTGTGCCTCGGTCAGATCCGAGGCGGTCGTCAGCGGCACTTCAACCAGTTCGACCCCGACAAGATGCGCCTGATCCGTCCAGAGTTGCACCTTTGCGGCGCCGCGAAATACATCGGGGTCCGCAGCACCGTCACACCTCGTGTGCTGGCCGTCAGCATCGTGAATGTCCAGACCCGCCTGTGCACGGTACGACGCAACGATGACAGGCCGGCTGTCGCGGCCGACATTGTCCGGCAGGACCCGCGCGCGCAGCAGTGCGTTGAGAACCGTGGACTTTCCCGAACTGATCTCGCCGCACACGGCAACCTTGAGCACCGGCCAGTTGTTGGTCCGCGCCGCATCGTCGATGACGGTCTGCTGTGTCGGCATTGCGGATATCCTCAGGCGGCTTCGGGCAGGTCGGATCGGGACAGCGCGCTGTCAAGCGCCGACAGGTTCAGCAAAAGACGTTCCAGCACCTCCATTCGGCTTTGCAGACGCCGGACCAGATTGGCCCGCATCTCGGGATCATGGGCGATCTTTTCCATCTCGGCCTTGTCCTGCTTCAATCGAAGAGTGTGTTCGGCAAGGCTGTCCTCGACCATGCGCAGCATGACCTGAATCCGTGACATGCCTGCTGTCGCGCGTTCCACCTGCGCCTCGTTGAAGGCCGCAAGGATCTGCTCGACCGATGGTCTCAATTCGGCGGCGGCAATCAAATGCAGGGCGGCGAGTGACCTCTCGATATTGACCGTCCTTTGGCGCCAGAACGCCCAGCCGCGATCTGCGATCAGCCCCGCGCGCAGGGTCCGCCTTGGCAGGGTCAGGGTCGACATGAACTCTGCATAGGGCAGATCGTCCAACGCGATGTTCTCGGACGGGTCCTGGAACTTGTCCTTGATGGCGTGGCGGCAGGCATGGATGCAGTTGTTCAGCGCGACATCCGTGGCGGCCCGCGATTTTTCATAGTATCGCAGCACGTCCCTTTCGATCGCGAACTGAAGCGGTGTCGTCTCGATCTCCAGCGCCTTCGTGGCCTGGCCCCGGACGGACGATCTGAACAGGTGTTCCTCAAAGACCGCCTTCTGGCTTTCCACGAAGGTTTCGATCGACGACAAAAGCTTCCCTTCCAGACTGGTCCAGGATTTCGTCACCACCTTTTCGATCTGCAGATCAGCGGCTTCGACATGCGCGGCGATTTCTGACTGCACCTTGCGCATGCTTGCGATTTCCGACTCGAGTTCTGCAGCGGCGGCTTCGGCGATGTCGGCCCGGATGCTTTCCACCTGCAATTGCAGGGCGTCACGGTTGCGTTTCGCCACGAACTGCGTGCCGGTCAGTTCTGCGCGGATGTCGCCCAGAAGCTGACCCAGCTGCCTGGTCCCGACACCGTTGTCGATGATCTCCGACAGCGTCGCCTTGACCTCATTCAACCCGGAGGCCAGCAGCAACCGCTCGGCCCGATCGTTCGGAACATGGCCATGCCTGGACCGGATATACTCCGCCAGTTCGGGCGTATCCACGGATGCCCGGGCCGCTTCCACCTCGTCGTCATCACGCATCACGAGATCGGCCAGATATGCGCTGCCTGCCACGATCTTGAACTCGATGTCCGGGATGGCATCGCGCAACCGGCGCGAAACATCCGCCATCACCCGGGGCACCTCGGTGCTGTAGTCATCCAGTTCGTCGATGCGGTTCACATAGATCAACACATCTTTCGCATCCTGCTTTGCCAGAATGCGGATCAGCGCAACGTCGACCTCGGTAAGGGGTTGATGCGCAGACAGAACAACGATGAACACATCCGATTTGTCCAGGCTGCGGCAGGTGAATTCATCGCGCACAAGGAACGGATCGTTCACGCCGGGCGTGTCCGTGAGTATGGTAGGAACCTGAAAATCAGGCACCCGCAAATACAGATTGGCCACCTTGGTCAGGGCGGCATAGCGGCCCAGCGACTTGTCATCCAGATCATGGTCGGATCCGGGGCCGGCACAAACATATCGCTTCAACAGATCGGGCGTCAGGAAATCATAGTCGTGCTTGCTGCCAAGCAGGGTGTGATAGTAATTTCCCAACCGCTTCTTGGCGCGTTCGCGCATCTCTTCGCTCTGCCGTTGCAGAAGATCGGTGTCGAACCCCGGCAAGAGCTGCTCGGTCAGTTTGCGGACCTTGGAGCCGCCCGACATGATCTCTTGCCAGTCCTTTTCATCAAAGAATTCGAACCGCGCGCCGAATGACGGATCCTTGGGCAGGTTTATCCGAACATTCGTCACCACCGACGTCCATGGGTTCACGTCCGAGGGCAGAAATTCGTGCTGTTCCAGGAAAGCATTCAGAAAGGTCGATTTACCGGCCTTGACCTGCCCGATCACGGCGACCTTGGCAGCCCATTGATCCAACCGCTGCCTGAGGTCCTGGAAATTCTGCCACGTCTTGCGGTCAACCATGGTTTGCAGGCGGTCGAGCGTTTCACGCAGGAAATCCAGCTCTCTCCGCTGATTGGGCGCGATCTTCACGGCTTTCTCCTATTCACCACATGCTGCACAAGCGCGTGGGCCACATCTTGATGTGTGTCATCGCGACGTGGCGCACCTATGGCCGGGGCGTTCTGCTGTCCGTCCAGTGTCACGATCAGCTCTTCGACGCAGCTCAGCACCATGTCGGCATCGGCGAGATCGACACCGCGCACCAGGTCTTCCCAGATGGATCGCGCGGTTGCCGGTTGCACGACGTCCGGGGGCGGTGACACGGCTGGCGCTTCTTCCTCGGAGGCGAGGGACACCAGGAGATGCACATTGTCTGCAATGCTTGTATCGAACTCGGGGTCCGCCTCGGGGCCAAGGTCATCCTCCGTCGCGACCGTTGGCTCGATGACCTCTTCCTGCTCGGCCTCAGGCTCGGCAGCCTCTTCCGTCGCGACCGTTGGCTCGTCAGCCTCCTCCTGCTCGGCCTCAGGCTCGGCAGCCTCTTCCGTCGCGACCGTTGGCTCGTCAGCCTCCTCCTGCTCGGCCTCCGGCTCGTCCCACTGCAAGCCGATCAGCGCCGCCAGAAGCGATTGTTCCGGGTCGCTCGCAGTTTGCGCCGCATCCTCTTCGGGATGTCGTGCGACGATCTGCGGTTCGGTCACCTCATGATGCGCCGGGGTTTGAGATTGGGCAGCGTCTGGCGGAACGCCGGGTGGGGCCTGCTCGATAATGGTTTCTACTCTCGGCGCGATGGTGCCGGCGCTCACGCGCCGCGGGATCACGCGCCGGGGTATGACCGGCGTTCTTGCCGCCGCCCGTCGGAACACCTCGAAGACATCCGCGATCTGTTCGGAGGTCTGTTCCAAAGGCCCAAAGCCCTGCGTCAGCGTTTCAAGATGCGCTCGGATCGTCGCGATGTCACCCTCGTCCAACAGCGACGCCATCAGGAAGTGTTTGAAATAGAACTCCGCGTCGCGGCGAACCCGGCGCAGGACCCGATCACCGGCACGTTCGTCCGGCAAACGGTCGGCGTGGGTCATCAAGAGCGTCGCGTCGAAAAGCAGGCGATCGGGCATTTCATTCCAAACCGACTTTTCGCTTTGCCGCCAGGCCTGGGTCGCATTGGTGCACCAGATCACCGCGTCCGCGTGATCCAGCATCCATTCCCAGCTCTGCGTGGGTATGTTCGGATCCGATGTGCCGGGCGTGTCGATGATATCGCAGGCTTCCAGGATCGGCGCGGGATGCGACAAGATGCAATACCGGGTATCATCGACCGTGACGCTATCCAGAGACGCGACTTCCCGGGTCTGGCCATCCAGACCGACCGTCATGCAGAACCTTTCGCCCGCGATCAGCCAGACCGGCGGCAACGCGGTGGCGGTCACGTTGGACGGCAGAATGCGCTCTCCCAAAAGACCGTTGATCAACTTGGTCTTTCCGGCGCTGAATTCGCCCGCGACCATCAGCCTGGGCTTGCGGCCGCGCTTTTGGCCTTCTGATGCGTCCATGCCGCCGTCTTGCGCGGTCTCGGGTGTGGTGCCCATGTATGTCATGCCGAAAGCTTCTTGTGTTCGGGGTCCAGAACGCCGCCGTCCCCCTTGGAGCGCTCAAAGACCGCTTTGCAGAACCTTGCCTGATCCATTGCAAACGCGTCGACAATCGCACGCGTCCGTTCGACGGCAGGATCGAAAACGTCATTGATGAGATCGTCGATCAATGGGCTCGTCTCGGCCAGAATTACGGCCTCATATCGCTTGCGCGCCTTGCTCACGGCACCGAAGCGCCAGTACTTGCGCCACCATGGCCCCTGCAGATCCAGTGACAGCGTCCGCGCCAGAATGGTGGGCGGTTTTTCTGCGGGTTGTTCGGGAAAATCGACCGTCCCGCCATCGCGGAAAACACCCAGATCGTTTTCGAGTATTTCCTGAACGCCATCGAGTAGGATATCGAAGGCGATCTCACCCTCGCGCCGCAACTTGGCGCAGCACGACGTGAAAGCGGTCTTCATCATCATCCGCAACACGGTTGGGTCGTGGTTCCAGGATCCGATTTCGCCAAAGGCCTCGATATGGGCCTGAAGGGCCTCGAGGGCGGACGCCAGAAAGGTGGTCTGTGCCCGTTCCAGCCGCCCGCGCAGCATGTTGCGCAATTCGTCGGCATTGGTGTCGAGACTGTGAAGGGCCTTGTCCCGCAGATCAGAGAGCTGTGCGTTGAGCTCAGCCGCCGACAGGTTGCCCGGAGACGCAAGCTTGACGTTCTTCTGGTCCGCCAGGTTCTCGACGGTTTCGCTCATCTCGATGATCATGTTGATCTCGTTCTGAACGTCATTGAGGATCGCCGATCCCGGCCCTTCGATCACCCGGCGGGCGATGGCCCTCAGCAATTCATAAACCCCCGAGGCCTCCATCGCGCGGGTGCGCAGCAGTTCGGGGTCAGACGTGTCGTCGCCATAGAGATGCGCCAGGGCGGCGCGGCTTGCGGGGGCCATGACCGCCGTGGGGTCGATGGCGCAATTCGCCCAGTATCCGCTGCCGAACAGGATCTGGACCTCTTCACCCAGGCCCAACCGCTTGAGCGTTTTCTCGATGGACGCGCGGATCTTTTCCTTCTCGCCTTCGGGGTCTTCCAACTCGTCGATGCGATTGACGAAAATCAGGACTTCGCGGGCTTCGACGCTGCAGATGATCCGCAAAAGCGCGACATCCATGGTCGACAGGGCCTGGTGCGCCGACAACACGACAACACAGACCCGACTGTCGCTGATCGCGTTCAGCGTGATCTGTTCACGCATCATGAAAGTGTCGTTCACACCCGGCGTGTCCCGCAGGCACAAGCCTTTTGGCAGATAAGGCAGATCCAGATATAGGTCGGCCGATTTCGTGATATCGGCAAAAACCCCTTCCAGGGTGCCATCGGCCGGATCATCGGGATCACCGTAGCAGATGTAGCGATTGATCGTGTCTTTCTTCAGATCCGGAAAGACATGGCTTTTTCCAAGCAGTCGTTCGAATTCATCGCCCAGCCTGGCCTCGGTCGTCTGGCGCATCTCGCTGACCTGCAAACGAACCTCTGCCGCTTCCGTCGCAAAGCCGGCCCGTTCTGCCATCTCGCCAAGACGCCCGCCGGTTGCCACCAGCCGATCCCATTCATGCGCATCAAAGAACCGGAACAACGCCCGTGTGTTCAGGGGGCGATGGCGGCTGTTGAGATGCAGGGCCGTGATGACGGACGTCCAGGGATTCACATCCGACGGCAGCATCTCCGTTTGCCCGACCAGCGCGTTGAGCAGCGTGCTTTTGCCTGACTTGACCTGTCCGATGATGCTGACCGACGGCTCGAAGGCGTAGATCTTTTCGATGACCCGCTCGATGGGTTCTTCCACAAAGGTGAGCGCCGTTTCCGAAAACTGCTTCAATGCGCGTTCGAGCGTGTCCAGCCGCTCCCACAGTGCATTGAGTTCTTCGAATCCTTCGCGGTGCTTTTCGAAATTGGTTTCGGCGCGGGGCATGTAGCACGTCTCCCTGGCAGGGGGCGTGCCAGGGCGCGGCACGCATCTATATGAGCAGCGGTCAGTTCAAAACCTCTCCCCCCTGCGCGTCAGATGAGCTGCGCAAAGGGGGTTCCCAGGGCCTTTCAGACCTTGAGCGTCCCTTCGACGGTCTTCAGCGCAAGACGGGCCATGCCCAGGTTCGCTGTCTTTCGTTCAACCGCCAGGTACAAGAAGATCGCCGGGTTCGACGCCAAGGGCCGGATCAGGTGCAATTGGGTGCCAAGCGTGATGAGGAAGTCCTCGATGTAATCATCGAGGCCAAGTGCGGCCAGGGTTGCGTTCTTCGCCCGCACCACTTCTGTGTTGGCCGCTCCGGCGGCTTCGAGGTCGAACTTCGTGCCCGACGACTCGGACGCCAGCATCAGCCCGGATTCACTGTCAACAAGGCAGGCCCCGATAAAGCCTGTGGTGTCGCGCAGATCAGAGATATCCGTAGACATTGTGGGGTTTCCCTGTGGATTGTTTCACAAGGACATTTTTCCGGACTGTGTTTGTTCGAAACTTGACTCAAAAGAGTCATTTTCAAGACGATTGGTTCCAGTCCCGAAAACCACGGCGGCCTGCCTTGGCTTAGGAAAATCTTAAGCAATACCTGATGCGCAGCCCTTGGTGATTCTTTCCGGCAGCCTTGTGCTTTATTTGCACAGAGTCCGATCCTCCAAATATTTTTGTTTAAATTCAATATCTTGAAAAAACTGAGCCGGAATTCCCATGGGCATTTCGTGCGCAGCTCGGCCGCTGTGATCAGGATTCGCCAAGCTTTGGTCCCAGGTTCAGCTTGTTGACGAACCCTCATTCTGCAGCTGCTACCACGCGGATTCCGTGTTCAGGCGTCAGTCGCGAAAGCGGCGATTATGGCAATTCGTGGGTTTGTGAGGCTTGTGATTATGCCTCGAAAACAGTCTTCAGGGCCTTTCCGAGGGGGACTCGGACCGGTCAGGGACCGATCCAAGCCGAATCAAGGTGCCATTGGGGCAGCAACCGGCGCGTCCCGTTCAGGCACCTCGAAGCGCTGCCCTCCCGTGCGGACGAAACGGACACGCATTGGAAAGACCTGCGTCGCAGGGCAGCCTCTTTTCGGGCGACGGCTGCACCCGACTATCGACGCCAGCTATTTGTGAGGAGCAACATAGTTTCCCAACCGCACCATCTGGTCCTCGAACCTGGCAATGCGGTCAGGGGCGTTTGCGCTCTGGGCGATCATCTCTGCGATGATGGCTTCGGCCAATGCAAACCCAGCGCCATGAGAGGGGAGCGGCTGTGGACCCGCCATTGGCAGACAGAAAACGATCTTGGACTTTCTTGCTATCGGGGATGCGTAGCTGTCGGTGATCGCGATGACATCGACACCCTTCGAGAGTGCGGCTTCATGGGCGCGCACCACCTCTGCCGAGTACAACGAAAAGGTGATGAGGATCGCGATGTCGCCCGGATCCGCGTATGCCAACGTGTCCGCGATGCTGCCGGTTTCCACCAAGGGACGTTCGAAGCTGCGGAATGCCATGCCACCGGTGTAGGCGAGGTAGTGGGCCAGAGAGAAACAGCTCCGCACACCGATGCAGTAAACGCGCCGGGCCGTCAGAAGCCGCTTCGAAGCGTCCCTGATCTTTTCGACATTCTCGCCGGACAGCGCATCGTCAAGGTTGGCATGTGCCGCTGATCGCAGGCCGTCGATCAATGTGTTGCCGCTCAGGCCGGCAAGCTGCTCGGCCCGCCGACCATAGAGCCCTTTGCTGAGCCTTAGGGCCGATTGAAATTCGCGGCGGCATTCATCGTATCCCGAAAACCCTAGTGTGATGGAAAGACGATAGGCCGTGTTGACGTTGACGTTGGCAAGCTCTGCGAGGCCACGGACCGAGTTGAAGGCAATCTCCTGTGGTCGTTCCAGGACCCATTGCGCCAGGGACGCGATCGCAGGCGATCCTTCGCGGGCTAGCGCGGCCAGGTCGCGGCTCAGGTCGTCGAGGGTCTTTGTCATTGGTACAATGTCTTTCATCAAAATAAAACAAATCAATACAAACCTTGACGGTTTTTAAAACATTTGTTTCACTCCCGCGCTATCCACCAGTGAGTCTTTCAGGGAGAAAAAAATGAAATCGTATATGTTGGCGGCCCTGGTCGCCAGTACCGCGGCGATTGTCGGCGGGACAGCGTCCGCTCAGGACCAGACCTTTATCGCGATCGGCACCGGCGGCGTGACTGGCGTCTACTATCCGACCGGCGGCGCAATCTGCCGCCTCGTGAACCGCGACCGGGCCGAGCATGGCGTCCGCTGCGGTGTGGAATCGACCGGCGGATCGGTCTTCAACATCAACGCCATTCGGGGCGGAGAGCTGGAATTCGGCGTGGCGCAGTCCGACTGGCAGTTTCACGCCTTCAATGGCACCTCGCGCTTCGAAGAGCAGGGCCCGTTCGAGGAATTGCGCGCCGTCTTCTCGGTCCACCCCGAACCCTTCACCGTCGTGGCCCGCGCCGATGCCGGCATCGAGAGCTTCGAGGACCTTCAGGGCAAGCGCGTGAACGTGGGCAACCCCGGCTCCGGTCAGCGTGGCACGATGGAAGTGCTGATGGAGGCCATGGGCTGGACGATGGACGACTTCGCCGTCGCCTCCGAGCTTCAGGCCGCCGAACAGTCACAGGCGCTGTGCGACAACAATATCGACGCGATGATCTACACCGTCGGTCACCCCTCCGGTTCGATCCAGGAAGCGACGACGGCCTGTGACTCGGTCCTGGTGAATGTCTCCAACGAGGCGGTCGACATGCTGGTGGAGGAGAACTCCTTCTACCGGACCGCGACCATCCCGGGCGGCATGTATCGCGGCAATGACGAGGACACCGTGACCTTCGGCGTCGGCGCGACCTTCGTCACCTCGGCCGACGTGCCCGAAGACGTCGTCTACACCGTGGTCAGCGCGGTCTTCGAGAACATCGACCAGTTCCGCAGCCTGCACCCGGCCTTTGCCAATCTTGATCCGGCGGAAATGGCCAATGACGGCCTGTCCGCAACCCTCCACCCCGGCGCGGAGCGGTATTTCCGCGAGGCCGGCCTGATCGAGTGATCGGCTGACCAAACCTGTACACACAGGGTCCGGGCGGCAGGCTCGCCCGGACCCCAAGACACCGGCCGCATGAACCGGCCGAACAGGGGGACGGCCCGATGGCGGCGGACAACAACGAACCCGGCGGGCGCGAGGCGCGCCAGTTTTCCGACGAGGAACTTCAGGACCTGGTCGCGAGCACCGACAGCGGTGCGCGAAATCCGACGAACCGCAACATCGCGCTGCTGATTTCCGGGCTGGCGCTGGTCTGGTCGCTGTTCCAGCTCTGGATCGCGCAACCGATGCTGTGGTTCGGGGAATGGTTCTCAGTGATGAACTCGTCCCAGACCCGGCCACTGCACCTGTTCTTCGCGATCGTCCTGGCCTTCCTGGCGTATCCGGCCTTCAAGAATTCGCCGCGCGACCGCATCCCCGTCACCGACTGGATCTTGCTGGCGGTGGGCGGTTTCTGCACCTTCTACATCTTCTGGGCGGCCGACGAGCTTGCGATGACGGCACGGTCGGGCTTGCCGACGCAGTTCCAGGTCATCGTGGGTGCGGTCGGCATTCTGGTCCTGCTCGAGGCCAGCCGCCGTGCGCTTGGTCCTGCGCTGACGATCGTCGGATCTCTCTTCCTGCTCTACGCCTATATGGGCACCGGCTGGTTGATCCCCGACCTGATCGAACATGAGGGGCTGAGCTTTACCGCCCTGATCAATGCGCAATGGCTCGACACCGGGGGTGTCTTTGGCATCCCGCTGGGCGTCTCGACGGCCTTCGTGTTCCTCTTTGTCCTGTTCGGCTCTCTG
This sequence comes from uncultured Roseicyclus sp., assembly GCA_964460185.1. Classification (GTDB taxonomy): domain Bacteria; phylum Pseudomonadota; class Alphaproteobacteria; order Rhodobacterales; family Rhodobacteraceae; genus JAVJPJ01. The sequence continues at coordinate 54,234 of CAYWTM010000004.1, forward strand.
CTCGACAAGGCCGGGGCGGGCAACTACTTCATCAAGCTCGCCTTCGCCGGCCTCGGGCACCTGCGCGGCGGCCCGGCCAAGGCCGCGGTTGTCGGCTCGGCCATGACGGGCCTGATCTCGGGCTCCTCCATCGCCAACGTGGTGACGACCGGCACCTTCACCATCCCGCTGATGAAACGCGTTGGCTTTACCAACGAACAGGCCGGATCGGTCGAGGTTGCATCGTCCGTCAACGGTCAGATCATGCCGCCCGTGATGGGTGCCGCGGCCTTCCTGATGGTGGAATTCATCGGGATCTCCTACGTCGAGGTCATCAAGCATGCGTTCATCCCGGCGGTCATCTCCTACATCGCGCTGGTCTACATCGTGCATCTGGAGGCCCTGAAAAAGGACATGCCGGCGCTGGGCGAAGCGAAGTCCTTCGTCGGGATGATCGTCAAATTCTTCATTGGGTTTGCCGTCGCGGGCGCAGGCTTCACGGCGCTGATTTACGGGGTCGGCGCGCTCGAAGCCGCCGTGCCTTCGCTGAGCGCACCGATCATGATGACGGTGATGGCCGCGGTCTACATCTGGCTTGTCGCCATTGCTGCCCGCAAACCCGACCTCGAGGTCGATGACCCGAACGCCGAAAAGATCGAACTGCCGCAGGTCAAGGACATCTACTCCACGGGTCTGCACTACGTGCTTCCCATCGTCGTGCTGGTCTGGTTCCTGATGGTCGAACGCCAGTCGCCTGCCCGTTCGGCATTCTTCGCCACTGCCTTGATGATCGGCATCATCGCCACCCAGCGGCCGCTGAAGGCGCTGTTCCGGGGACATGGTGCGCACCTCTGGTCGGAATTCATGGGTGGCCTTGCGGACCTGCGTGAGGGTCTCATCGCGGGCGCACGAAACATGATCGGGATCGGGGTGGCCACGGCCGCCGCGGGCATCATCGTGGCAACCGTCACGCGCACACCCATCGGGACCGAACTTGCCGGTCTGGTCGAGCAACTGTCAGGCGGCGTTCTCTTCGTGATGTTGGTCCTGATCGGTCTTTTCTCGCTGATCCTCGGAATGGGCCTGCCGACGACGGCCAACTACATCGTCGTGTCCTCGCTCATGGCCTCCGTTGTGGTGAGCCTTGGCGCGCAGGAGGGGCTCATCGTTCCGTTGATCGCCGCGCACCTCTTCGTGTTCTATTTCGGTATCATGGCGGACGTGACGCCACCCGTGGGCCTGGCCAGTTTTGCTGCCGCCGCCGTGTCGGGGGGCGATCCCATCAAAACCGGCTTCACGGCGTTCTTCTACTCGCTCAGGACGGTGGCCTTGCCATTCCTCTTCATCTTCAACCCGACGCTGATCCTTTATGGTGTCGATCTGGGGACCTGGTCTGGCATCTTCCAGGCGATCAGCGTCTTCATTGTGGCGACTTTCGCGATGCTGCTCTTTGCGGCGGCCACGCAGGGCTATTTCCTCGCCCGCTCGCGCATTTACGAAAGTGCGGCGCTGTTGCTGGTGGCGTTCACGCTCTTTGTGCCGAACGTCTGGCTCAACATGGTGCAGGACCCGTTCCGTACGGTGGAGGCCAGCCAGTTCGAAACGCTTCTGGGCGACGTCGAAGAGGGTGAACAGCTTCGCCTGCTGATCAGCGGCCCTGACTTCAACACGGGCGAGACCGCGGAAACGACACTCGTCGTCAACGCGACCGGGACAAGTGCTGCACAGCGACTGGCCAACTCGGGCTTGCTGCTGTTGCCCGAAGGGGATGTCATGCGGCTCGACGAACCCATGTTCGGAACGGAAACCGCCGAAGCACTGATTGACTTTGATTTCTATGCCGACGACCCTGTGACGCTTGCCTCGATTCAGGTGGAACAAGCGCGCCTCCCGGAGCAGGTGTTCTACATTCCGGCGCTCCTGCTTCTGGGTCTGGTGATCATGCTGCAACGTCGACGTCAGACAAAACCGGCCTTCTGAGGGCCAGGAGGGGGGACAATCCCGTGTTCAAATCCGTACTTCTGCCGATCGACCTGTCGGCGCCGTCCAGTTGGGAAAAGGCGCTGCCAGCCGCGTTGCGTCTCTGTCAGCCCGAAGACGGCGGTATCCTGCACGTGCTGACCGTCGTGCCCGACTTCGGCATGTCCGTGGTCGGCAGCTACTTTGAACCGGGCTTTGAAAAAAAGGCGATGCACCAGGTAGGTGAGGATCTGTCGCACTGGGTGGGCGAACACGTCTCCGGCGTGACCGAGATCCATCCCCACGTCGTCCATGGCCGGGTCTATGACCAGATCATCATGGCCGCGGACAGACTGTCGGTCGATGCGATCGTCATGGGGTCACACAGGCCGGAGCTGACCGACTACCTGCTTGGTCCAAACGCGGCGCGGGTGGTGCGTCACGCAAAGCAATCCGTGTTCGTAGTTCGCGGGGACTAGGGGTCATGAGCCACATATTTGGACGCGGGTCTGCATCACTGCCTACCGCTGTGCGTGGTGAAGGCTGTTACATCTACGACGCCCAAGGGCGTGCCTATCTGGACGGTTCGGGCGGCGCGGCGGTGTCCTGTCTTGGTCATTCCGATGCTGCCGTTCGCGCCGCGATCCACGGTCAGTTGGATCAAATTGCCTTTGCCCATACCGGGTTCTTCACGTCCGAGCCTGCCGAAGAGCTCGCGCATCTTTTGGCACAGAACGCGCCCGAGGGGATCGAGCGGGTCTACCTGCTCTCCGGCGGCTCCGAGGCGGTGGAGGCGGCCATCAAGCTGGCCCGTCAGTTTTACCTCGAGATCGGCGAGCCGCAGCGCCACCGCCTGATCGCGCGGCGGCAGAGCTATCATGGCAACACGCTGGGTGCGCTGGCCGCAGGTGGCAACGCGTGGCGGCGGGAGAAATACGCCCCGCTTCTGGTCGAAACCCATCACATCGCGCCCTGCTTCGAGTACCGCGAACGGCAAGACAGCGAGAGCCCCGAGGCCTATGGCCACCGCGCCGCCGACGAATTGGAGGCGGAAATCCTGCGCCTCGGCCCCGAAACGGTGATGGCCTTCATCGCGGAACCCGTTGTCGGGGCGACCGCCGGTGCCGTGCCGCCGGTTGCCGGCTATTTCACGCGCATCCGGGAGATCTGCGACCGCTACGGCGTCCTCCTGATCCTCGACGAAGTAATGTGCGGCATGGGTCGGACGGGCACCCTGTTTGCCAGCGAACAAGACGACGTGATCCCAGACATCGTGACCATCGCCAAGGGCCTCGGCGCAGGCTACATGCCCATCGGTGCGATGCTGGCCTCCGCCCGGATTTACGATGCGATCGCGTCTGGATCAGGAAGTTTCCAGCACGGGCACACATACCATGGCCATCCGCTTTCCGCCGCGGCCGCCCTGGCGGTCGTCAAGGCGATTCTCGACCGTGGCCTGGTCGATCGCGTGAAACAGCAAGGTGAAAAGCTGAACGCCGCGCTGACGGCCGCGTTCGGCCAGCACGCCCATGTGGGCGATATCCGCGGTCGCGGTCTGTTTCGGGCTATCGAACTGGTCGAAGATCGGTCCACGAAAACACCGTTCGACCCGGCGCGCAAACTGCACGCGAGGTTGAAGTCGGCCGCGATGAACGAGGGGCTGATTGTCTACCCGGCCGGGGGGACGGTAAACGGGCGCGACGGCGATCACATCCTGATCGCACCACCCTTCATTATCGAAGACGGTCAAATTGACGAATTGGTCGGAAAACTTTCCCGCGCGCTTGAGAACGCGTTGGATCAGTGAACCGTTTGATACCCCTGCCACGGGTGATGCTGGCGCCGAACGGAGCAAGAAAAACCAAGGCGGATCACCCCGCGTTGCCGATGACGATCGCCGAGACCGTGGCGGCCGCCCGGGACGCGTTCGCGGCAGGCTCGGATGCGCTGCACGCGCATGTGCGCGACGCTGACGGACAGCACAGCCTTGACGCCGGTCTCTATCGCGAACTCATCAAGGAGATGGACCGCGTCGTGCCGGAGATGCCGGTGCAGATCACAACCGAAGCTGCCGGAAAATTCGGGCCGGACAGTCAGCGCAAAGTCGTGCGAGAGGTCCGCCCCGAAGGTGTGTCCGTCGCGTTGCGCGAGATGTGGCCAACTGACGGCCCCGATGCCGATGCGCGGACCTTCTACGCCTGGGCGGAGGATGAAGGTATCGCCGTCCAGCACATTCTCTACACCCCCGAGGACGCCGCCCGACTTGCTGCGCTTGTGGAAGGCGACTGTCTTCCTGCAGCCGTCCAGTGTCTGTTCGTGCTTGGGGCCTACGCACCTCCACGTGACGGCCGACCTGAAGACATAGCGCCGTTTCTCGAGGCATTGGCCCCCCTCGGCTCACAGGTCGACTGGGCAGCTTGCGCCTTCGGAAAGACCGAAACGATCTGCCTCGAAGCGGCTGCAAAACGCGGTGGAAAAATCCGGGTCGGTTTCGAGAACAATGTCTTTGACGCCGATGGATCACGGGCAGCGGACAACGCCTATCGCGTGGGCCGGGTATTGGGTGCACTTTAGGCAAACGCCCGCCAGTGCTTTTGCCGATCCGGGCGCAAAAGGCGCGCGGTCACAGTTTCAGTTCCAACGGGTCAGCGACCTTCGCGGTCCCACAAGCACGGTCAATGGGTATCGACGACCCAGGGGCGTGGAGAAGTTCCGCGCCCCTGGGCAGTTCCGCCTCCGGTCCAGTGCCGCCATCGATCCTGATTTGCTTCGTTTTGTATCACAGATGGAACGAATCCGATTTGGGATAGCGCGCGCAGATCCGGATTACGGCATGTCCCCGAAGATCGTCTTGAAGCGATCGATGCAGAGGCGGAAGCCGTTCTCGAAATTCCCATCGCCTGCGTGATAAACGCTCTCGAAGGAGATCACCCCGTCATAGCCATCGGCCCGCAAGGCATCGGCCATCGGCTGGAATTGATCTGCCAGCTGCCCCTCGCCCATTCGCCGCACTTCCAGCGTTGCGCGCGGCGTGTCGACTTGGACGTCCTTGATGTGGATATGGCCCAGGTAGCCGTCCTTTGCCTCGTCATAGCCGTCCGGGTAGGCGACCTCGTGACACCAGCAATTGTTGGCAGGGTCCCAAAGAATCTTCAGAACGTCCTTGGCCCCCAGATCGTCAATCATCTTCCGACCCGTGTAGTTCGAATTGACCATCGTGCCGTTGCCGGTTTCGACCACAAGGGTTACGCCCGCGTCCCTGGCCACGTCAACCGCCGGGGCGATCAGCGGAAGCATGGCGTCCCACGCACCATTGGCGACGTTCCATCGCTCGGCCCCGTTGCGGCCCCAAAGGATCTGTTCCTTCTTGGGCGTCATGATCCGCACCAAGGGGCTGCCGACGACATCGGCCATGTCGATCACCCGCCTGAGCGCATCCATGTGCCGGGTGTGCAACGCGTCTCCGGGTCGGTTCGCCCCAGTCATTCCGGCAAAGATATGACGGCTCAGGCAAGACACCGGCTTGCCACGGTCCCGCAAAAGCGTGTCGATCTCGCGGATTTCCTGTGCGCTGTGATCGCCCACTTCAGTGTCACCAACGAATTGCAGCTCGGCCCATTCCAAGCCGAACTCATCCATCACGTCGATGGTGTGTTTCAACTCGCGGCTGATGCCGTCACAGATTACACCCAGTTTCATTGCGCGCCCTCCCGGTGCAGTTCGGCACCTACGATGTCTTCGATGACCCGGGCACAGACCCAGTTATCGGCGTCGGGATATTTCGACTTGCCCGCATGGAATATCTGCATGGCCGCTGCGGCCATGTGCATTGGCACGGTCAGCTCTTCCGCGAGGTTGAGCGAGATCGTCAGATCCTTGTGCATGGTGCCGATGCCACTTCCGGTATTCTCGAATTTTCGGTCGATGATGTTTTCCAGCGCCGTGTTGGTGCAGCCGCAACCCGCGCCGCTGGTAGAAAACACGCGGTAAAGATCCTCTCCCTTCACCCCCGCCTTGGCGGCCAGAACAGCCGCCTCGAACGTTGCCGAAAAGATCGAGCCAATCAGTGTCTGGAGACAGGCCTTGACTGTCTGACCCATCCCCGGCGCAGTCCCGATGTGATGGATCGTAGCCGATACCGCCTCCATTGCCGGGCGGGCCCGCGCGATGACCTCTTCCGGGGCCGACGCCATCATGGTCAGCGTCCCGCCCTGCGCGCCGGGAAATCCGCCAGAGACCGGGCTGTCGATCAGGGCGATCGTGCCGCCTTCCATCGCGGCCCCGATCTCGCGCGCCTCACGTGGCTTGATGGTCGCGGTCAGGATGATCACCCCACCATCAGCCATGGCGGCAGCCAGCCCGTCGGGGCCAAGGATCACCGATTTCGCCTGATCGCCGTTCATGACCATCACGAAGGCGACGTCCGCGCCTTTTCCGGCTTCAGGGATCGTCCCCGCGGCCTGTCCACCCATCTTTGTGAACGTAGCCATTCTGGCCGGGCTCAGATCGAACCCGGCGACGTCGAAACCCGCCTCTATCAGGTTCTTGGCCAGGCCCGAACCCATGTCGCCCAGACCAATTACACTTACGCGCATGACGCACCTCTTTTCTTGTTGCGCGGGCTTGGCCCGCAATTGAATTCTGGAGATTTCGGTCGCCGCAAACCGCGGAGACGGGCCGGTCCGGAAGACACCCCAACGCCCATTGGCTTCATCAATTCATGGCCCCATCACGGCGTCCGGTATCCACATCACCAAGTTCGGAAACACACAGATGAGGAACAGCACTGCCACGTTGCCCAGAAGGAAAGGCGCGGCCCCCAGAAAGATTGTCCCGATCGGCAGGCGGCAGATCGCAGCGCATACATTCAGACAATTGCCCACCGGCGGCGTGCAGGCACCGACCGCAAGGCCACAGACCATGACAACGCCGAAATGCACGCCCGAGATGCCGAACTGCTCGGCCACGGGCAAAAGAACCGGTGTCAGCAGCAAGATCGCGGGACTGACATCAATGAACGTACCAGCCAGCAAGATCAGCAAGGCCGTCACGAGAAGGAAAGTCGTTGCATTCAGCCCGAGGCCTTCCACGAAACCCGCGAGTTGCTCGGGCACACGTTCAAGCGCGAGGACGGTAATGAAGACCTGGCTGAAAGCGATGATCATCATGATCTTGGCTGACATGATGATCGCCGTGCGCATGGCCCCCGGCATCTCCCGGAGCACGCCGAAACCGACGATGAACAGCCCGATGATAAGGCCGTAGACCGCTGCTGCCCCTGCTGTTTCCGTCGGCGTGACGAAGCCGAAGACAACCGAACCGACGATCAGGACGGGCATCAGGACGACAGCTGCCGAACGGCGCATTTGGCGCAGGCCTTCTTCAAGCGTGAACGGCACCGCTTCGGTTGGAAAGTTCCGGGCGACGGCAATGCGCCAGACGATGACCAACTGGAAAACGCCGACCATGACGCCCGGAATGATACCGGCCAGAAACAGGCGTCCGATGGATTCCTCTGCCGCGATGGCGTAGATGATCATCGGCACGGAGGGCGGGATGATCATCCCCATTGTGGACGACGCGACGGTGATCCCCGCGGCGAAGCTCATCGGGTAGCCGCGCCGCACCATTTCCGGGATCAGGATCGACCCGATCGACGCCGTGTCAGACGCCGAGGACCCGGAAATACCTCCGAAGATCATCGACCCGACGACGTTGACCAGCCCAAGACCGCCCTTGAGCCGCCCGACAAAGAACATCGACAGGTCCAGAAGCCGCCGGGTGATCCCACCGGAGTTCATGACCAGGCCCATCAAGATGAAGAACGGAAGCGACACCAGCGCGTAATTATTGATCCCGGCAAAGAAGCGTTGAACCACGAAACCGGTCCCGAACGGGGCTTCCAGCAGGAAATAGGCAAGGCTGGCAAGGCCAAGCGCATAGGCGATCGGGACACCGATCAAGAGCAGGACGAACAGGGCGCAGAAAAGTACGAGCATGTCAGTCCTCGGGCATCCAGAGACGGTCGAGGCCTTCTTCGCCCCCCAGTGTGAGCGCGATTTTCACGAAGCTGTAAAAGACCGCCAGCGAGCAGGCGATTGGAACCACGATGAAGACATAGGCCTGTCGCATCCCGAACGGTTGCCAGATGTTGCCGCCCGGCCCCGCTATCCAGTCGATTGACAGGTAGACGAGGGCCCCGTTCATGACCGCGACAAGCAAAAGGCCCAGAATGTAGAAGGCCATGGTGAACGGACGCGGAAGCGCCTCGATGAAAAAAGTGATCGCGATGTGCTCGCGTTTGCTGATCGCCACCGCGCCCCCAAGGGCGCTGGTCGTCAGGAATGCGATCTTTACCAGTTCATCGACGCCGAAGATCGACTGATCGAATGGCCGCAACAGGACCTTCGTGCAGACGATGACCAGAAAAATTCCGAACAAGATGACCATGACCGCTTCGACGAGACGGGTTAGCCAGGCGTCGAACGCCGCGAGCGATTTCATGGCACATTCCTTGCGGTCAGTTCGAACGCGCGGGGCATGAATCGAGGCCCCGCGCGTTCTGGGAGGATCACGTTAGCCGCAGGATTGCGCGGCGGCCCGCGCCGCCGTGACATCTTCCGCGGTGAAATGCCCCGCATCGATCATCTGCTGGTACACAGGTTGGACACGCTCCTGGAATTCCGCAAGCGCCTCCGGGGTGAGCGTATTGATTTCCATGAACTCTGCCAGATCCTCGATCACTGACGACTCGGCCTCGCGATAGAGTTGATCGGACATCGCCAATGCCTCGACCGCGACTTCGTCAAAGATCTGCTGCAGGTCCTCGGGCAGGGTCTCGTACCAGGCCATGTTGACGATCAACGGATCGGGACCGGTCATATGATTGGTCAGCGAAAGGTAATCCTGCACTTCATGAATGTTGAAGTCCCAGATGTTCTGGGGCGGGTTGTGCTGCCCGTCGATCACGCCCTGCTGAAAGGCCTGATAGGCCTCGGAGAACGGCATTGCCACCGGCACAGACCCAAGCGCCGTGCCGGTTGCGATCATCAGATCGGACTGCGGCTCGCGGATTTGCAGACCGGCCAGGTCGGACACTTGCGTGATCGGACGCGCGTTCGTGGTGTAGGCTCGGAAGCCCTGGCTGATGCCTGTCGCCGGAATGTGATAGCCGTTGCCTGCGGCGCGCATCTGCACGTCGCCGGTGAAGTCCGAGGCAACCAGACATTCCATTTCGTCCCACCCCGATACAAGGAACGGCAACTGGTAGAGGTTGAACGAACCGGACGCATCCGCGAAGAAGCCGCCCCGGGTTCCCTGAAGCAGGCCGGACGTGACCTGATCCATCATTTCCCGTTCGTTGCCGAGCGTCCCCCCAAAGAAGTTTTCGACCTCGATCCGTCCCCCGGAACGCTCTTCGAGTTGCTCTTCGAAGAACACCATCGATTGCGAGCGAATAGCCGTTTCCGGTTGAGCATTGCCATACCGGAACGTGAAATCCTGTGCTGCAGCGGCAGACGCAAAGAGTGCAATGCCGGCGACGCTCGCCGACAGCAGCTTGATATTTGACATTTCTTCCTCCCTTGACCCGTTAAGGGCCCGTTGTGTCGATCAATCTGTTGAAAGGATGCAAATACGTAAACAAAAAAGACCATCAAATGAGACAATTGATGTTTCTTGAGGTTTTACAGTGCTCAAAAGGTGCAGTATTGGTGTGAAATGATGGATAATTCCAATACCAAATCGAATCTCGGGATCCGGCGACGGGCCACGGTTGCGCAGATTGCAAAACTTGCCGGAGTGGGTCCCGCCACCGTGGACCGGGTCTTGCACGACCGCGATCACGTCGGGTCATCGACGCGGCAACGCGTACTTCAAGCCAAGGAGGCTATAGAAACCGGGGTCACACCGGCCTCGCGCCTGCGGCCATGGCGGCTCAGGGTTCTGCTGCCGGAAGATGCCGGCCCCTCGACCGAGTTTCTGGGGCAGTGCTTTCACGAATTCGGCGCGCGCGGCACTGCGACAGTCGAATGCATCTACACCAAGAAGATGGAGCCCGGCATCCTGGCGCGCAAGTTGCTCGCCTCGGCGGGGCACGGCATCGATGCCGTCGCGTTTCAGGCACTTGACGATCCACGGGTCCACAATGCCGTGCATGAGCTGGAACGACTGAAGGTGCCGACCCTCGCGATCCTGTCTCAGATCGAACATCCCTCGCTGGTCAGTTACATCGGACTCGACAACCGCGCTGCGGGGCGGACGGGCGGCTACCTCATGGGGCGGTTGACGCAACGCCCGGGCGCCGTCGTGGTCGTGACCTCCGGCCAATTGTATCGCAGCCATGAAGATCGCGAGATGGGCTTTCGGCTCGCCCTTCGTCAGGGCTTTCAGCAGATCAGCGAAATCATCACCTGCAGCGCACAGGACGACGCCGAGGGAAACTATCGGGCGATCCGACGGTTGCTGGATGAACGGGATGATATCGTCGGCATCTACAGCGTCGGCGGCGGGAACATGGGCATTGCGCGTGCACTTGGTGAGGCCGGGCTGTCGCGCGAAATCGTCTTCATTTGCCACAACCTGACGTCCCGGACGCAAGGCTTCTTGTTGGATGGAACCATCGACTTGGTCCTGCACGTCAACATGCGCTTGGTGGCCGAAGAAGCCGTCGAAGCGCTTTGTGCCCACCTTGAGCACCGCACGTTCAAACCACGCGCCCTGCTGACCGGCGTCATCACCCGCGAGAACATCATTGGGGCCACTTTTGGCTAGAGGCTTTCCTTGGTGAGGAGTTCAAACCGCAGCGGTGCGGGCTCCGGCCCGGCGTGGCCCCGCAGCACGGCATCGGCCATGGCATCGGCAACCTGCTTCGCCAGTTGATTGAAGTCGGCCGAGATCACCAAGTCGGCCGTGCCCGTCATCAAAGCCCGTTCGCTATCCGGTGAGCGTGAATGGCAAATATACGTGATCTCACCCGCTCGACCGGATTCCTCCAGGGCACGGGCAACCCCGCCAACGCCTCCGCCCGAATGATAGATACCAGCCAGGCCCGCGCTACGATCCAGAAGCTCTTGCGCCGCACCATAGGCCACGGTTTCGTCGTCGAGGTAGACCATCGTATCGCAGATCGCCCTGCCAGGCTGGTAGTCAAGCATCGCGCTGCGGAAACCCCGCTCATTCGCGTCCTGACCCAGATAACGGTGAGACCCCAAAAGAATGCCAATTTCGCCCTGCGAAGACGTCATGCGGGCCATTGCCCACCCAGCTGTCCGGCCTGCCACGACCCCGTCAACGCCAACATATCCCGCGATATCTGGCGCGCGGAGAGGGCTGAGAAGCGCATAAACCGGCACGCCACGCGCATTGCACTCCTGGACCGCATCCGAGACTGCGGGGTGGTCGACCGAGACGACGGCCAGAACATCGACCTCAGCGCCCAAGCGCCTGATTTCTGCCGCCAGCGCATCGGCAGACAGGCTCCCCACAAACGAGAAGACCGGCTCCGCTCGGACATTCCGGCATTCGTCGACCGCAATGCGCAGCGCATTCGCCAGCCGCTGGTAGACCCACTTCCCCTCTTTCTGAAGCAGAAAGCCCAACTTGCAGGTTGGTGCGAGCTGGGAAAGGCGATGACGCAGCAGAGCCTTGCCGTGGAAGCCCACTGCCTCTGCAGCGGCGACCACCCGCGCGGCGGTGTCAGGCGCGACGGGTGCCCTCGCGTTCAGAACACGATCTACAGTCGCGATGCCCACGTGGCCAGAGCCCCCCCCGAACGCAAAAGGCCTCCCAAATGGGAGGCCTTTGAGCGCTTGATTTGAAATCAAGGAATTTGGTTGCGGGGACAGGATTTGAACCTGTGACCTTCAGGTTATGAGCCTGACGAGCTACCGGGCTGCTCCACCCCGCGCCAATGAGTGTCATGTAACCGTCATCGCCCGGGGCCGCAAGGGCAGGACATGGGAAAACAGCCAGTCTCATGGAATTTGTTTGGCGATGGCGTTGACGGGTTTGTGACCCAAAAGGGGTAAGGCGTGAATTGCAGTGACGACACCCTGTTTCTAGGGTTCGGATACGGACTGAAACCGGCTTAACGAGTGGAAATCATGAAGAAATCGAAGCGCCCGGCGGCTACATCCAAGCGCAAAGGCAATGCGGCGGCGGTCAAGGCCGCAGCGGCCAACACCACGTCCTCGCGGCGGGATATCCTGAGGCTCGCCGGGTATGGCAGCCTCGGCGCGCTGGCGCTGGGGGGGGCCGGTGTCTGGGTCGTATCCGGGATTCGGGCGACCGCGGCCGAGCAGGATCTGGGGCGGATCGGGGATGGGCAGCGCGCGATCGTCCAGATTCACGACCCCACCTGTTCCATGTGTACCGAGCTTCAGCGGAACACACGACGTGCCCTTAGATGCGTGGAGGGGGCAGAGCCCCTGTACCTGGTCGCCAGCATGCTTACGACCGAGGGGGCAACCTATGCCGCGCGCCACGGGGTTTCGCATGTCACGCTGCTGTTGCTGGACGGGGCAGGAGACGTCGAACAGGTTCTGAGTGGTGTCAGGGGCACCGACGAGCTCAAACCGATCTTCCAGCATCACTTTTCACGGGCCTGAAACACGGCGTTCGGCTGCCGACAGGCCGCTTTCGCGCGGGTGCCAAGGATATGGGCGATGCAAAGACGCGGCACGCGGCAATGCGCGCTGTGTCGGGCTTCCATTTTCGGGGTGAAATCGTCAGAGAGATACGGTGTGTTTCTTTCTAGGTTTGGCGGTGACCTACTCTCCCACGTCTTAAGACGCAGTACCATCGGCGCAGTAGCACTTAACGGCCGGGTTCGGAATGGAGCCGGGTGTTTTGCTTACGCTATGACCACCAAACCGAGAAAGAAACACACATCCAAGTCAAGGACACTATGGTGATGCTTGTGATTTCATAGAAGCCTGGCTTCTACTGGATCAAATCAAGCCTATCGAGCAATTAGTACCGGTCAACTGAACGCATTACTGCGCTTACATCTCCGGCCTATCGACGAGGTGGTCTACCTCGGCTCTCAGGGATACCTTGTTTTGAGGGGGGCTTCCCGCTTAGATGCCTTCAGCGGTTA
>CAYWTM010000005.1:0-4205 GCA_964460185.1 uncultured Roseicyclus sp.
GATCCGGGACGATCACGTCTTGGCCGAGATGTTGCGCGGCCTGGGTGGGCAGGTCAGCCCGGTCGAGGCGCCGTTCACGCCCGAGGGCGGGGCCTATGGGCATGGGCGCACCCATGGCCATCATCACGGGGCCGAACCGGCCCACGACCACGGGCACTGACCCCTTGGCCAGCGTCGCCGACCATATGAAGCTGTCGCAGTGGCTGTCGCCGGGGTTCCCGGTGTCGGCCTATGCCTATTCCCACGGGCTCGAGACCGAGATCGCCCTGGGACGGGTCACCGATGCGGCCGCGCTGGAACGCTGGGTCGCGGCCATCGTGGCGGTTGGTGCGGGACGCAGCGATGCCATCTTGATGCTGGCCGCGCGCCGGGGCGGGGACGCGGACGCGCTGGCCGACCTGGCCCGGGCGCTGGCCGGATCACGCGAACGGCTGGAAGAAACGCAGGCGCAGGGCGCGGCGCTGGCCATGACGCTGGGCGCGCTTGGCCACGGGGACGGGGTGGCGCGGCCCTATCCGGTCGCGCTGGGTGTGGCGAGCCGGGATCTGGATCTGGACGATCACCTGGTTGCGGCCCTGGTGGTGCAGGCTTTCGCGGCCAACCTGGTCTCGGCGGCGGTCCGGTTCATGCCACTGGGCCAGGCGCAGGGGCAGGGTGTGCTGGCGCGCCTGCAGCCGGTGATCGATGCGGTTGCGGCCGAGGCCTGTGGCGCGACGCCGGCGGATATCGGAACCGGCGTCTTCGGTGCCGACCTGGCCGCGATGGAGCATGAAACCCAAGAGGTGCGGATATTTCGGACGTGAGACCGAGGGGCGGATGGTGTCTTGGGGGCTCTGCCCCCGGCCTTCGGCCTCCCCCGCCATATTTGCGGGATAAAGATGCGGTGGATTGGACGCGCCGACGGGGCGCGACTGCCGCGATGTGGTGAGAAGGAGAGCAGGCATGGGAAGTGCGAACGGGCCATTGCGGGTCGGCATCGGCGGGCCGGTGGGGGCGGGCAAGACCACGCTGACCGAGAAGCTGTGCCGCGCCATGGGCCAGGACTATTCCGTCGCGGTCATCACCAACGATATCTACACCAGCGAGGATGCGGAGTACCTGTTGCGCGCACAGGCGCTGCCGGCGGAGCGCATCAAGGGCGTGGAAACCGGCGGTTGCCCGCATACGGCGATCCGCGAGGACGCATCGATCAACCTGGCGGCGGTGGCGGCATTCCGGGCGCAGATCCCCGATCTGGACGTGGTGTTCATTGAATCGGGTGGCGACAACCTGGCCGCGACCTTCAGTCCGGAACTGGCCGATCTGACGCTGTACGTGATCGATACGGCCGCCGGGCAGGACATTCCGCGCAAGAAGGGACCGGGGGTGACGCGGTCCGATTTCCTGATCGTGAACAAGGTCGACCTTGCCCCGCATGTCGGTGTCGATGCCGACATGCTGGAGGCGGACGCGCGCGCGGCGCGCGGCGACCGGCCTTTCGTCATGGCGTCGCTGCGCCAGGGGCGCGGTGTGGCCGAGGTGGTCGCGTTCATCAAGGATGCGGGCGGCCTGTAGGGGCGATCATGGTGCCGCGATCTCAGGCCATCTGCGGATCGAGTTGGCGCAGGAGGTCGCTGAAGCGCTGTTCGCCGGTGGCGGCTGCGGCGTAATCGGCCACGATGGCGGCGCGGTCGAACCGCCCGTCGCGCTGCGCCAGTTGCGCCAGTCGCCACAGGTAGGACACCACGCGCCGCCGCTCGGGGCGGACCTGGTTGGCCACGCGGGCGCGCGTCAGCCTGCCGTTGAGCAGCGCCCTGAGCATCGGCACCAGTGTCGCATCCGCGTTGAACAGCTGATGCAGCTCGGGCCCGGCGAACCGCAGGGGGATCTGCGTGATGGCATCGCCGCGGAACTGCCCGGCATGGGCCGCGCTGGGCGCGTCGGTGGGATCGTACACGATGACGGCGCGCCCGGCCGTTGACAGGGCGGCCGGCGCGTCGCCGTAGCGCGAAAAATCCCGGCCGCGCAGATGTCGGAACCTGCGGTCGAACCCGGCCCTTTCGGCCAGCAGCGTTGCGGCGGGATTGGTGGCCAGCACATGCGATCCGGGCGCCGCGGCCGAGTAGCTGCACGCGGCATGCCCGCACAGGGCCCCGAACCCCAGAAAGATCACCTGTTCGAAACTGTCGAAAAACCCCTGTTGCGACAGGCCATCGAAAAAATCGAAGAGATCCTCATCCCGGAATCCGGTTTCCCGCAGGGCCATGATGTTCAGAAGCGACCATTGCCGCCGTTTGACGGCCGCAAACCCCAGGGGCATGCCGTCATCGGCCTGCGCGAACACGCGCCCGGCCTTGTCGAAACTGACCACAAGGACATCGCCTTCCTGCACGAACAGCGCCAGGTGATCGGGGCCCAGGCGTTCGAAAAACCCGTGTTGCGCGCCGATCTGCCCCAGATGCGACAGCCATTCGGCACGCGTCTGTCCCAGGGGGTTGCGATCAACGAGGGGTGCGGAAGGGTTTGACATGATGTCTCCGAAAGGGATCTGCGGAGGTGGTGTCTCGGGTCTCCGCTTGCTGACATCGGTATCGCGGCCGACTAAGGCAAAGCTAGGCTAAAGCCGCGGCGAAATGCGGAGTATTGGTTTCCACCTCGTAAACAATTCCCGTCGATTGGACCGTGGGGCAGGTCAAATAGCCCCCCTTGACCCTGCGCCCCGGCGTGGCGTTCATGGGGGTGGGAACAAGGGGAGGCCCTGCGCCATGTCGCTTTCATCGATAGACCAAGTGCAGGAAAAGCTGACGCAGCACGATTACGTGTGCGGCCGCGCGCTGGCCACGGTCGTGTTCCTGTCGCTGACGCTGGGGCGTCCGTTGTTCCTCGAGGGCGAGGCGGGCACCGGCAAGACGGAAATCGCCAAGGCGATCGCGGCGGCGCTGGGCCGGCGCCTGATCCGGTTGCAGTGTTACGAAGGTCTGGATGCGTCATCTGCCGTCTATGAATGGAACTTCGCCGCGCAGATGGTCGCCATCCGCAGTGCCGAGGCCGCGGGCGAGGCGGATCGGTCGACACTGCAATCCGAATTGTTCTCGCCCGATTTCCTGATCGAGCGGCCGCTCTTGCAGGCCATGCGCCCCGATCCTGCAGGTCCGCCCGTGTTGCTGATCGACGAGATCGACCGCACCGATGAACCGTTCGAGGCGTTCTTGCTGGAGGCGCTGAGCGATTTCCAGGTCACCATCCCTGAACTGGGCACGATCCGGGCCCCGCAACCGCCCATCGTGATCCTGACGTCGAACCGCACGCGCGAGGTTCATGATGCGCTCAAGCGGCGTTGCCTCTACCACTGGGTCGACTACCCCGATGTCGACCGCGAACTGGCGATCCTCAAGGCGCGGGTGCCCGAGGCCTCCGAGCAGTTGAGCCGCGAAATCGTGGGCTTTGTCCAACGGCTCAGGGGCGTCGATCTCTTCAAGCGGCCCGGTGTCGCGGAAACCATCGATTGGGCCAAGTGCCTGCTGGCTCTGGACGTGATCGAGCTGAGCCCCGAAGTCATCGCGGACACGCTTGGCGCGATCCTGAAATACCAAGACGACATTCAACGCCTTGAAGGGTCCGAGGCCAAACGCATCCTCGACGAGATGCGCAGCGCGGCGGCCTGATCGGGACCAGGCCGCCGGGACTTTCGATCAATCCGGTACGGTGCAGACGTAACCGCCATCGGGCCCTGTGCTGCTGCCGCCGCCGCGCCCGTTACAAATTGCATCTTTTGCCAACAGGGGCAGGCCGCAGACGCCTGTGGCCTCTGAGTCCGAGGTGGGTGGGCAGCTGAAGCTGCCGTTGCTGGCCGTGGTGGGATTGCCGCCACCGCCATGTCCGGTGCGCGCGAACCCGTCGCCATCGCCGCGATCCGGGTCCGATCCGCCGTTGCCGCGATCCGGGTCCGATCCGCCTCCGTCGGGTGTCTCGGAAAATCCTCCGCCCGCGCCGCGTGACTGTGCTTCGGCCATCGGGGTCGACTGCGCGCCGATTGCTACGACGATCAGTGCGGCGATCATCAACGGTGCTATCTTGATCATGTGTCTAAGTCCTGCATTTCTGAAAACTGTGCCCGTAGGTCGCGGGATTGCGGCATCGGGTTCAAAAACTCCGGCGGGGGCCGTGACCCTTCACCGGGGCCCCTGCGCCGATGACGGATGGCGCGCACCTGTCTCCTGCGCGGC
>CAYWTM010000005.1:4305-55527 GCA_964460185.1 uncultured Roseicyclus sp.
CAGTGCGCGCCGGTTCAACAGCCACCCCAGCCTTGATTTTTTCCATCTTTTCTTTGACAGGGATTCGATCCTTGGCGTTAACTCGGGGTCAGGGTCCAACACCGGGGAGAGATCATGTCCATTTTCAAACGTATCCTTTCAAGCATGGCGCTGATCGCCATGACCCTTGGGTTCAGCGCGCAGATCGCGGCCGCCTGCCCAAGCTACAACAACCCGACCGTCTTTGGGTCGACCACGCTGAACGCCGGGTTCCTGCCTGATCCCTATGTGCGCAACCTGACCGCCGGTGGCCGGGTGAACCTGTCCAACTGCTCGGGCGGGCAATGGCCGGGCTACGTGGTCACACGGCCCGATTTCCGCCTGTTCTACTATGGATCGTCACCCACCGGGCGGCTGACCTTCGCGCTCGAGGCGCGCTCCAACGTGGATACCATCTTGCTGGTCAACTCGCCCGATGGGCAGTGGCACTACAACGATGACTATCGCGGTTTCAACTCGGCCATCGTGTTCTTCAATCCCTTGCAGGGCCAGTACGATGTCTGGACCGGCAGCTATAACCTGTCGTCCAACAACCCCGCTCAATTGATCATCACCGAATACAACTACTGATCACGACGATGCGCAAACGGGCCCCCGGTCTTGACTGCAGGACCGGGGGCCTTTTGTGTCTGGACCCATGGTTGAACACGCCCCCCTCGAGTTGCCGGACCATCCGCAACTGGTCACCAACATCACCCACTTCGCGCGGGCGTTGCGGGTGGCGGGCCTGCCTGCGGGGCCGGGACGGGTGGCCGATGCCATTCGGGCGGTTGCGGCTGCGGGCTTTACCGAGCGGGCGGATTTCTATCACACGTTGATGGCCTGTTTCATCTCGCGTCCCGAACATCGGGACGTGTTCGACCAGATGTTCCGGCTCTACTGGCGTGATCCGCGATACCTGGAACACATGATGTCTCTGCTGACGCCGGCCCTGCACGGGGTGGCCGAGGAACGCGCGGCGCGCGCCGCCGAGAAACGCGCCGCCGAGGCGCTGCTGCATGGCGTATCGCGTGATCTGCCCGAGATCGAACAGCCCGAAGGCGAAACCGAGATCGAGATCGACGCCACCCTCACCATGAGCCGCGAGGAACGCCTGAAGACGCTGGATTTCGAACAGATGTCGGTGGCCGAAATGGCCGAGGCCCGCCGCATGCTGGCGCGGCTGACGCTGACCGTGCCCCCCCTCAAGAGCCGCCGCACCGCCCCGGCGGCCCATGGGGCCCGGCCCGACTGGCGGCGCACGATGCGCCGGGCCATGGCGCAAGGCGGCGAGATCCGCGCGTTCGAGACCAAGGCCCGCCGCACCAGATGGCCGGCGCTGGTGTGCCTGTGCGACATTTCGGGGTCGATGTCGTCCTACAGCCGCGCGGTGCTGCATTTCCTGCACGCGGTCGCCAACCAGAAAGGGGCGGGATGGGCCAAGGTTCACGCCTTCACCTTTGGGACGCGTCTGACCAACATCACCCGGCATCTCGCACAGCGCGATGTGGATGCGGCGCTGCAGGCCGCAGGCGCCGAGGCGCAGGATTGGGAGGGCGGCACCCGGATCGGCGCCTGTCTCGAGACCTTCAACCGCGACTGGTCGCGCCGGGTTCTGGGGCAGGGGGCGGTGGTCTTGCTGATCACCGATGGGCTGGACCGCGATGATCCCGACAGGCTGGCGGCCGCGATGGAACGCCTGCATCTGTCGTCGCGGCGGGTCATCTGGATCAATCCGCTGTTGCGGTGGGACGGGTTCGCACCCAAGGCGGCCGGCATCCGCGCGATGTTGCCCCATGTCGACAGCTTCCGGGCGGGGCACAACATCGCCAGCCTCCAAGGATTGGCCGAGGCCGTGTCGCGCCCCGACGACATGGGCGAAAAGGCCCGCATGCTGCGGTTGCTGGACAGCTGACCCTGCGCGCCTTTCCGCCCATGTGAAAGGGGCGTCATCAATCGGGTCTCCCGCGTACCTATATGACAAGGACCGTCACGCATATGCGAGGTTGACCCATGCGTCGTTTCCTTGTCACCACCACCGCCCTCGTGGCGGGTTTGTCTGTCTCGTTTTCGATGCCACTTTCCGTTCTTGCCCAGGAAACGGCGGTTGCCCCGGAGGGTGCCGTAGCCCAGACCGCAGATTGCCCCGAAGGATTGAGCGAGGCGGACTGCGCCGCGCTGATCCTTGTTCCTGCGCCTGATGCCGTGGTCGCACCCGACGCCGCCCCCGATGTGGTGCCAGTGGCCGAGCCCGAGCCGGACCCTGCACCCGAAACACAGGCCGAGACTGGTGTGGAAACACCGCCGGTGGTCCCCGAGCAACCGGCCGAGACTCTGCCCGCGCCAGACGTGCAGCCCGAGACCGAAGCCCCCCCCAAGATCGCACAAGATCCTGCGCCGGACCCGCTGCCGCAAACGGGGGCAGAGCCGCAACAGGACCCGGTGACACCCGACCCGCCCGCGGAGGATGCCGGCACGCCGGACGCGGCGGTAGAGGCCCAGACTGCGCCGGACCCCTTGGCGCAACCCGCCGAACCGGCGACCGCGGATCCACAGACCTCCGCGCCGGCGACCGCCGAGGTTCCGGCGTCACCTGCCGTCCTGCCCACCGAACGCCCCTCCGATCCGGCACAATCCGACACCGGATTGACCGCCGCCGCCCAAGCCGCCGCCCAGGGCGGTGCGACCCAGGCCCTGGCCGCCGAGACCGGCGCGCAGACCACGGAACCGGTCGAGGAAACCACACAAACCGTCGTCGCGGCCGATGTTCGCGCCTCCGACCAGGATTTCGCGGCAGCCCCTGCTGGCGACGCATCGGGCAGCGACGGCGGGCTGTCGCCCGTCGAACGCGCGATCTTTGCCATCGCCACCGGCGTGGTTGTCGGCAGTCTTCTGTCGGGCAATCGCGAGATCGTCAGCACCTCGCCCGACCGGGTGGTGGTGCAGGACCCTTATGGCAACCTTCAGGTCTTGCGCGACGATGACGCGATCTTGCGCCAGTCGGGATCGCAGGTCACGACCCGCAGTTATGCCGACGGCTCCACCCAGACCGCGATCTTGCAACCCGATGGCAGCCGGATCGTCACCATTCGGGATGCAGAATTGCGGGTGCTCAAACGCACCGTGATCGATCCCGTGGGGGTGGAAACGGTCTTGTTCGATGACACCCGCGTCACCGCGCCGGTGGATCTGGCGGCGCTGCCACAAGTCTCCACGCGGGTCCTGCCCACCATCGACACGACCGACAGCGCCGCGTTGCGCGCCGCGCTCTTGCAGCAAGGCGCGATCAGCCGCAGCTTTTCGCTCGCCCAGATCCGCCAGATCGATCAGGTTCGCTACCTCGCCCCCGCGATCGACATCGAGTCGGTGACCTTCGAGACCGGATCGGCGGCCATCCAGCCAAGCGAGGCCGAGGAATTGTTCGCACTTGGCCAGTTGATGCGCGACCTGATCGCCGAGAACCCCGCCGAGGTGTTCTTGATCGAGGGCCACACCGATGCCGTCGGCAGTGCTGCCTCGAACCTGACCCTGTCGGACCGCCGGGCGGAATCGGTGTCACTCGCGCTGAGTGAATATTTCGACGTGCCGCCCGCTCACATGATCCTGCAGGGCTATGGCGAAACCGATCTGCGCATCGAAACGCAGGACGCCGCGCGCGAAAACCGGCGTGTGGTCGTGCGCCGGATCACGCCGCTGTTGCTGTCGGCGCAGGCCAACTGAACCGGGCATGCGCTGTCGCCTTTTGACAAGGGCCGAATGCTCCTCCATCGTCGCCGCATGGTGGAGGAGTTTTTCATGACCGACGCATCCCTTGAGAACATGCCGGAACTGGCGCTGGACTGGCACCGGGCCGGCAAGGGCGCGGTGCTGGCCACGGTGATCGAGACATGGGGGTCCGCCCCGCGTGCCGTCGGCGCGCAGATGGTGGTGTCGGGCGATGGCGACATGGAGGGCTCGGTCTCGGGCGGTTGCGTCGAGGGCGCGGTGGTGCTCGAGGCGATGGAGGCCGTGGGATCGGGCAAGTCACAGGTGCTGGAATTCGGCGTGTCGGATGACGAGGCCTTCGCCGTCGGGCTGGCCTGTGGCGGGCGCATCAAGGTGCTGCTGGAACCGGTGGGCGGCTCCATGCCTCTGACTTTGCTGGAAGACCTGGTGGCCGCCCGCGCGGCGCGGCGTCCGGTGGCCTACGTGGCCGACCTGGACCGCGATGCGCGCGGGATCGAGGGGCTTGAGGCCTGGGCCGACCGGTTCCGCATGGATCGTTCGGGCATGACCGAAGACGGGCGTTTCGTGCACATCCACAATCCGCCGCTTCGCATGGTCGTGGTGGGCGCCGTGCATATCGCGCAGGCCCTGGTGCCGATGGCGGCGATGGCGGGCTATGACGTGTCGGTGATCGACCCGCGCCCCGCCTTTGGCGCGACGGCCCGGTTTCCGGGTGTGACCCTTGTCGAGGACTGGCCGGACGAGGCGCTGGACGATCTGGGCCTTGATCCCCGGACCGCCGTTGTGACGCTGACCCATGACCCGAAACTGGACGATCCCGCGATCCGCAGGGCGCTGGCCTCCGACGTGTTCTACCTGGGGTGCCTTGGATCCAGCCGCACCCATGCCAAACGCGTCGCGCGCCTGGCCGAGGCCGGGTTTTCCCTGGCGCAGATCGCGCGCATCCACGCGCCCGTGGGTCTGGATATCGGCGCGCGCGGCCCCGCCGAAATTGCGGTGTCGGTTCTGGCCGAGGTCACGCAACGGTTGCGAAAGGGATGAAGTTCGGCCCCGTTTCCCTGTCCGAGGCCGAGGGCACGGTGCTGGCCCATGCCGTCACCTTGCCGGGTGGGCGGCTGAAAAAGGGCCATTTGCTGGCAGCGCAGGATGTCGCGGCGCTGGCCGGGGCCGGCCTGGCCGAGGTCATCGTGGCGCGGTTGGAGCCGGGGGATGTGGCCGAGAACGCGGCGGCCGTCCGGCTGGCCCGGGCCCTGGTGCCAGACCCGCAGGCGGCGGGCCTCAAGCTGGACGCGCCGTTTACCGGCCGGGTCAATATCCGCGCGACGGGCCCCGGCGTGATCGCGCTGGAGGCCGATGCCATCGCTGCGCTGAATGCGGTCGATCCGATGATCACGCTGGCCACCGTGCCACCCTGGCAGCGGGTCGTGGACGGCATGATGGTCGGCACCGTCAAGATGATCTCCTATGCGGTGGGCGAGGCCGCGTTGGGGCAGGCCTGTGAGGCGGGGCGCGGCGCGTTGCGGCGCCTGCCGCCGGTCATGCGCCACGTGGATCTGATCGTGACCGAAATCGCGGGTGCGCCGGCCCGTGCCGACGACAAGGGGATCGGATCTGTCTGGGCGCGCGTCGAACGGCTTGGGTTGATGCGGGGCGCATTGCGGATCGTGCCCCACGAGGCGGGCGCGGTGGCGGACGCTTTGGCAGCCTCCCACGGCGATCTGGCGCTGATCCTGACCGGGTCGGCCACGTCGGATATCGCGGACGTGGCCCCCACCGCGATCGTCGGCGCGGGGGGGGAGGTGATCCGCTTCGGCATGCCCGTGGATCCCGGCAACCTGCTGGTTCTGGGCCGCATCGGCGCGCGCCCGGTGATCGGCCTGCCGGGCTGTGCGCGCTCGCCCGCGTTGAACGGGGCCGATTGGGTGCTGGAACGCATCGCCTGCGGCGTTGCGGTCACCGGCAGGGATATCGCGGCCATGGGGGTGGGCGGCTTGCTCAAGGAAATTCCGACCCGTCCGCAGCCGCGCGAGGGCCGGGGCGCCGCGCGATGATCGGCAAGGGGTGGCCGGCGCGCAAAGATTGAGGCGCCGGGGCGCCAAAAAGACATTTGCAACCGCGCTCTTCCATGTTTGGATAGGGCAACAATCAAGGGAGGATATGAATGACCCAGGTAACGATGACGGTGAACGGGAAACCCGTTTCCGGCGACGTTGAGGGCCGCACGCTGCTCAGCGAATTCTTGCGCGAAGGTCTGCGCCTGACGGGCACCCATGTGGGCTGTGATACCAGCCAGTGCGGGGCCTGCGTGGTGCATGTGAACGGCGCAGCGATCAAGAGCTGCACGGCGCTGGCCATGGATCTTGAAGGGGCCGAGGTCAGGACGATCGAGGGCATGGCCAATGCCGACGGATCGCTTTCGGTGATCCAGCAGGCCTTTCAGGACCATCACGGCCTGCAATGCGGGTTCTGCACGCCCGGCATGGTGATGTCCGCCGCGGCCTTGCTCAAGGACAACCCCAAGCCCACCGAACACGAGGTGCGGGAATACCTCGAAGGCAATATCTGCCGCTGCACGGGCTACCACAATATCGTCAAGGCGATCATGGCGGCCAGTGGGCAGGACGTGCCCGCGGTGGCCGCGGAATAAACGGTCAGACCGGTTCGCGGAGGAGGCGGGCCGGATTTTCCGTATTTGGAACAAGAAGAAGGGGGCGATGTGCCCTCGCACCCAGGGGCCCCCTATCGTGGCGGGCCGGGGGAGAGACAGACCCAAGGGAGGAAGACCATGCCGAAAGACAGTGGCATCGGCGCAAGTTCGAAGCGGCGCGAGGACGTCCGCTTTCTGACCGGGCGCGGCGTTTATACCGATGATATGGCGAAACAGGGCCAGGCCCATGCCGTCATGGTCCGCTCGACCGTGGCCAATGGCCGGATCGTGTCCATCGACACCAGCGCGGCCGAGGCGATGCCCGGCGTCCTGGCCGTGTTCACCGGCGAGGATTTCGCCGAGGTGGGGGGCAACCCTGCCGGCTGGCTGATCAATTCGCGCAACGGCGAACCCATGCGCGAGCCCAAGCGCCCGGTGCTGGCCCATGGCAAGGTGCGCCATGTGGGCGACGCCTATGCCGCCGTCATCGCCGAGACCTATGCGCAGGCGAAGGACGCGGCCGAGGCCGTGGCGGCCGGCACCGAGATCGAGGACCTGCCCGCGATCATCGACATGGCCGCCGCTCTGGCCAATTCCGACAACCGGGTGCATGACGAGATCCCCGACAACCAGTGTTTCGACTGGGGCTGGATCGAGGACAACCGCGAGGCGGTGGACGCCGCGATGAAAGCCGCGCCGCATGTCACCACGCTGGAACTGGTGAACAACCGCCTGGTGCCCAACGCGATGGAGCCGCGCGCCTCGATCGGCGAATATTTTCCCGCGAACGATGAATGGAAGCTGACCACCACCAGCCAGAACCCGCATCTGACCAAGCTGCTGGTGGCGGCCTTCGTGATGGGGATCCCGGAACACAAGCTGACCGTGGTTGCGCCCGACGTGGGCGGCGGTTTCGGCTCCAAGATCTATCATTACGGCGAAGAGGCGCTGGTGCTGGCCGCGGCCAAGAAGGTCGGGCGGCCCGTGCGCTGGACGGCGGAACGCTCGGAAAGCTTCCTCAGCGATGCCCATGGGCGCGATCATGTGACCACGATCGAGGTCGGCGCGACGCTGGAGGGCGAAATCCTGGCCATCCGCACCAGCACGCTGGCCAATGTCGGCGCGTACCTGTCGAATTTCTCGACCGCGACGCCGACCTTCCTGCACGGCACGTTGATGGCCGGGCCCTACAAGGTGCCCCATGTCTACGTGAACCTGAAGACGGTCTTCACCAACACCGCGCCGGTCGATGCCTATCGCGGGGCCGGACGGCCCGAGGCGACCTTCAGCCTGGAACGGGCCATCGACAAGATGGCGCGCGAGCTGAAACTCGACCCCGTCGAGGTGCGGCGCAAGAACCTGATCACACCCGATCAGTTCCCCTATACCACGCCGGTGGCGCTGCAATACGACACCGGCAACTACCAGGCGACGCTCGATAAATCCCTTGAGCTGGCCGACTATGCCGGGTTCGAGGCGCGGGCCGCGGACTCGGCCAGGAACGGCAAGATGCGCGGCATCGGTCTGTCCACCTGGATCGAGGCCTGCGGGATAGCGCCGTCGCATCTTGTGGGGGTCCTGGGCTCTCGCGTGGGTCTGTTCGATGCCGCTACCGTGCGCGTCAACGCGACCGGGTCGATCAATGTCATGGTCGGCGCGCATTCCCACGGGCAGGGGCACGAGACCGTGTTCGCGCAGATCGTGGCCGACAAACTGGGGATCCCCGAGGAAAACGTCGACATCGTCCATGGCGACACGTCGAAAATCCCGTTCGGCATGGGATCCTACGGGTCGCGGTCGCTGGCGGTCTGTGGCTCGGCGATGGACAAGGCGCTCGACAAGATCATCGCCAAGGGCAAGAAGATCGCCGCCCACATGCTCGAGGCCGCCGAGGGGGACATCACTTTCGAAAACGGGTCCTTCCAGGTGGCCGGGACCGACAAGGCGAAATCCTTCGGGGAAATCGCCTTTTCGGCCTACGTGCCCCATAACTACCCGCTCGAAACGCTGGAGCCGGGGCTGGAGGAGACGGCGTTTTACGACCCCAACAACTTCACCTATCCCGCCGGCGCCTACCTGTGCGAGGTCGAGGTCGACCCCGACACCGGCAAGGTCGAGGTCATGTCCTTCACCTGCGCGGATGACTTCGGCAACGTGATGAACCCGATGGTGGTCGAGGGGCAGGTCCATGGCGGGGTGGCGCAAGGCATCGGTCAGGCGATGATCGAGAACACCGCCTATGACGCCGATGGCCAGTTGCTCAGCGCATCCTACATGGATTACGCGATGCCGCGGGCCGATGACGTGCCCATGTTCACGGTCGATCATTCCTGTGCCACGCCGTGCACCCATAACCCGCTTGGGGTGAAGGGCTGCGGTGAGGCGGGCGCGATCGGTTCACCACCTGCCGTGGTCAACGCGGTGATTGATGCGCTGCACCGCGCGGGTCATACTGGTGTGACGCATATCGACATGCCCGTGACGCCCGCGCGCGTCTGGCAGGCCATGCAGGGTTGAGGCCCAGGGGAAAGGAGATAACCCAATGTATAATTTCGAATTTTCCAAGCCTTCGACGATTGCGGAGGCAGCAGCGGCCTTGTCGGGGGATGAGGCACAGGCGCTTGGCGGCGGACAGACGCTTTTGCCCACCATGAAGCAACGCCTGGCCGCACCAGCCACGCTTGTCAGTCTCGGCGGCATTGCCGAGATGGTCGGTGTTTGCGTCAACGATGCCGGCCAGGTCTGTATCGGCGGGGCCACCACCCATGCCACCGTCGCGGCCGAGGCCGCGGCCCATTACCCGGCATTGGCGGCCATGGCCAACAGGATCGGGGATCCGGCCGTTCGCAACCGTGGCACCATTGGCGGCAGCCTTGCCAACAACGATCCGTCCGCCTGCTATCCGGCGGCGGCCCTGGGGTCGGGGGCGACGATCAAGACCAACACGCGTGAGATCGCGGCCGACGATTATTTCCAGGGCATGTTCGAGACCGCCCTGGACGAAGGCGAGATCATCACCGAGGTCAAGTTCCCGGTGCCCCAGGCCGCGAATTACCAGAAATTCGTGCAGCCTGCCTCGCGCTTTGCGCTGGTGGGCGTGTTCGTGGCGAAGTTTGCCGATGGCGTGCGTGTCGCGGTCACGGGGGCGTCGTCGGACGGCGTGTTCCGGTGGGCCGAGGCCGAGGCGGCGTTGTCGTCCGATTTCTCCAAGGCGGCCGTGGATGGGCTTGCGCCGCCGGCGGGCGACATGATCAGCGATCTGCACGGATCGGGCGCGTATCGCGCGCACCTGGTCAAGGTGATGACCGGGCGTGCGGTGGCCGCGGCGGGCTGACCGCGGGGGGCGGCGGTGCCCACCGAACGACAAAAACGCGATGCGGGTGCGTGGTACACCTGCATCGACGATGACCTGGAAGCCGCGCGGCAGGTTGCACGCCGCGCGTGCTTTGCCCATCAGGCCACACCACCCGATGCACGCGGCCCCATGGCCGCCGAATTGCGCGCCGTCCTGGGGGATGTCGGGGATGGAGTGGTCATCGAAGCCCCGTTTCATTGTGCCTACGGGCACAATATCCGTCTCGCGGACGGGGTTTACCTGAACGCGGGATGCGTGATCCTCGATACCGGCCCGGTCACGATCGGCGCGGGGGCCATGTTGGGCCCCGGGGTTCAGATCTATTGCGCGGACCATCACCGCGACAGGGATCTGAGATCGCAGGGAATGGAACGCGCGCTTGCGGTCGAGATCGGCGCAGATGTCTGGATCGGCGGCGCGGCGATCATTCTGCCGGGGGTGCGTATCGGGCCGGGCGCGGTCATCGGCGCGGGCAGCGTGGTGACCCGCGACGTGGCCGAGAATGCCCGCGTCGCAGGCAACCCCGCGCGCGTGCTGCCGGGTCAGGCGTAACTGGATACCATCCGGGCCGCTCGCGCCAGTTTGCGCACCGCTGACGGACTGACGCCCATTTGCTGTTTCACGCTGCGCGAAAATCCTGCCGGTGTCTCGAACCCGCTGGCCGCCGAGATCTCGGACATCGGCATCGCGGTCTTGCGCAACAGGTCTGCGGCATGGGCCAGCCGGATCGCCAGGTAGCGGTCGGACGGGCGCACGCCCAGGGCGCGCATGCACCGCCCGCGCAGGGCCTTGCGGCTCATCCCGAGTTGCTCCGCCAGCTCCGAAAGGGGCAGGGGGGTGGCCAGGTTGGCACGCATCAGGTCTTCCATCTGCGCAACGACCGGGTCGGCCGGTGGCGCGTCGGGGTCCGGCGCGGGCGTGGTGTCGCGCATGTGCCCGCGGGCCAGGGCGTGCACGGCGGTTTCCGCCAATGCGGACGAACTGACATGCGCCACCCATGCCTGCATCGCGGCCATCGGCGTCGTCCCGCCCGATGAGGTCAGCCGGTCACCGTCCAGAACAAAGGGACGGTCGAGCACCCTGATCTCGGGAAAGGCCGGTTCCTCGGCCGCGTCGGGCCCGGCATGGACAACCGCCTGTCTGCCATCCAGCAACCCCATGCGCGCCAGCATCAGACTGCCGGTGTCAAAGCCGGCCAGGCTGCCGCCATGCCCGGCAACCTGCGTCACGAATTTCCGGAACCCGTTGGGGATGCGTTCGTCCAGCGCCGGCCCGGCAATGATCACCGCCAGATCGACGGTCTCGGCCGCGTTCCAGTTTGGCGCGTCCGGGCTGATCTCCACCCCGTTGGAGGCCTTGACGGGCAGGTGCCCCGGCACCCGGGTTTCCCATGTGAACAGCTCTTCCTGGCCGGCACGGTTCGCAGCGGCGAGCGTTTCGATGCCAAGCACGTAGGCCAGCATCTGGCAGCCGGGAAAGGTAATGAAGCAGACATGGGTCATGGCGGCGACGGTGTGTCAGGATGCCGGGGTGCTCAAGCATATTTTGCGTCGTTCGCCGCAAAGTCTGCAGGTTGCTGCCACAGCGCCACAGCGCACGTGGTCAATCGTCCTCGTTGATCCGCAGGTTGTCGAGATTGAACTCGAACGCGATGGTCAGGCCGCCATCCGTGGTGATCGACGCGCGCCCATCCAGGTCAAGATCCGTGAACAGGCGCACGGTCGGGCCCGCGTCGGTCGAGGTGCTGACCAGGCCCATTTCGGCCGCACCGGTCAATTCGATGCCATCCGCGGCCAGCGTGGTCGCGCCGGACAGCAAAAGGATGGCACTCAGGGCGGCTCTGATCATGGACGTCATGATACACCCAAAACCGGCCCGCCGCCACAGGTCACGTCGGACAGACAAAAGGCGCGCCATGGCGGGCGCGCCTTTGAAACCGTGCAAGACCGACCTGGCCTGTTACTTGGCGGGGCCAATCATCATGACCATCTGACGGCCTTCCATCTTGGGCATGTTTTCGACCTTGCCCAGACCTTCGACATCGTCAGCGACCCGTTCCAGCAGATCACGGCCAAGGTTCTGGTGCGCCATCTCGCGGCCGCGGAACCGCAAGGTCACCTTCACCTTGTCCCCGTTTTCCAGGAACTTGGTGACGCTGCGCATTTTCACTTCGTAATCATGCACATCGGTGTTGGGTCGAAACTTGACCTCTTTCACCTCGATGGTCTTTTGCTTCTTGCGGGCTTCGCTCTCGCGCTTTTGCTGTTCGTATTTGAACTTGCCGAAATCCATGATCTTGCACACGGGCGGCGTCGCGTTCGGAGAAATTTCCACGAGGTCGAGACCGGCTTCTTCGGCCATCTCGAGCGCTCTTTCAGGTGTGACGACACCGGCATTCTCACCATCTGCGCCGATAAGGCGAATCTCGGGTGCTCGAATGCGGTCGTTGATGCGCGGCCCGGTTTCCCGGGTGGGGGGCGCGTTATGGGGTCTGCGGGCTATGGGGGCCTCCTGCTATAGCCGGTACTGGATGCTGCAAGGTATCTGCGCCGCCCTCCGCTTTCAAGGCGATTTGGGCATGGCCTTGCCGGTTTCTTGATTATGCTGCGCTGCGGCATTGTGCAAGGTCATGCCCGGGGATAAGCGGGCGATACAACTGTGTCACCCAATGGGGGAAGAGATGAGTAGAATTCTTGTTATCATCGTCGTGCTGGCAGCACTGGGCGTAGGCGGATATTTCCTGACCCAGGGCGCTCCCGAACCCGAGGAGGTTGCGGTCCCCGCGGACGACGTCGAGGCCGTTGTCGAAGAGGCCGCCGACGCCGCTGAAGAGGCCGAAACAACCGTGGAAGACGCCGCCGCAGCCGTCGAAGAGGCCGTGGAAGAGGGCGTCGAAGACGCGGTCGAAGCGGCCGAAGGTGTCGCCGATGAGGCAGCCCAAGCCGTCCAGGGCGCGGTCGAGGCCGCGTCCGAGGCCGCAGAAACCGCGGCAGATCAGGCCACCGACGCCGTTCAGGGCGCCTTGGACAACCTGACCGGCGCCACCGGGGACGCGACCGAAACCGTCGCCGACACCACCGAAGCCGCGGCCGACGCCACCACAGAGACCGTGGAAGAGACCGTGGAAGAAACCGTCGAGGCCGTGACGCCTGATCCCGCACCGGCATCCGATGCCGCTCTGTCCGATCTCTTCACCGCCGATGGCTTCGATTACGACCGGGCCATCGCGGCTCTGAACGAGGCCGACATTTCGCCGGTGACCCGCACGGCCGTGTCGACGGCGCTGACCAGCGCGCGTGACAATCCGGAACTGCTGGGCGCAGCGCTTGAACAGGCTCGTGCCGCTTTGGGCATCAGCCAGTAAAAAGCGCGCCGCAAGACATGAAAAAGCCCCCCGCGATCCTTGCATCACGGGGGGCTTTTTTGCGACTTGACGATCTCCGGATCAGTCGAGGAACGCCTTTTCCACCACGTATTGCGCAGGCTTGGAATTGGCCCCTTCCTCAAGTCCGTAGCCTTCCAGAAGTTCCTTGATCTCGAGGTTGAAAGCCAGGTTGCCGCAGACCATGGCGCGGTCCGTCTCGGGGTTCAGCGGTGCGACGTCCAGATCGGCATAGACCTCACCCGATCGCATCAGGTCGGTGATGCGTCCCATCTTGGGGCTCTGCTCGCGCGTCGTGGTCGGGTAATAGCGCAGTTTCTCGTGAAATCCGTCGCCCATCAGTTCGGCCAGCATTTCGTCCTTGCGGATGCTTTCGATCAGATCGCGGCCATAGGTCAGCTCGCCGACCTCGCGGCAGGTATGGGTGATGATGACCTCGTCGTAATCCTCGTAGGTCTGCGGCTCGCGCAGCAGGCTTGCGAAGGGTGCGAACCCCGTGCCGGTGGCAAAGAACCACAGCCGCTTGCCGGGGATCAGCGCGTCATGCACCAGCGTGCCCACGGGCTTGGGCCGCAAGATGATCTGATCGCCCGGTTCGATATGCTGCAACCGGCTGGTCAGGGGACCATCGGGCACCTTGATCGAATAGAACTCCAATTCCTCGTCCCAGGACGGAGAGGCGATGGAATAGGCCCGCAGCAGCGGCTTTTGCCTGCCGGTCTCGGGGTCCGGATCGCCCATCAGGCCGATCATCACGAACTCGCCCGACCGGAACCGCAGGCTGGCAGGCCGCGTGCAGCGAAAGCTGAACAGGCGGTCGGTGTAGTGCTTCACGTCGGTCACGGTCTGCGCGTCGGGAAGCGTGGGGGTCGCCGCAACCGGCTTGGCGTCAGTGTCTTTCACGGGTCTTTGCTCGGTCATTCTGTGTCTGGTGCGGCGGGGCCGCCCTCCTTGCATACAAGTTGATCCCTCGCAGGGAAAGCCCGGGTCTCAGCCTCTCAGGCGCGCCTGATAGTCGCCCGCCCGCCAATCGGCCCGCGCGCGCCACTGGTCCTCGGGCTGGCGGGCAGCCAGGTCGGCGCTGATCTCGACCTCGTCGAACCCCGACCGGCGCGCCATGGCATATTGATCGGCCAGCACATGACCATGGGCCCTCAGCCGTCCCGCGTAGCCCATCGAACGCAGCCGCCGCGCCAGCGTGAACCCGCGCCCGTCCGCGAAACTGGGAAACGCGATCCGGATCATCGCAAGCCGGTCCAGATGCGCCGCCAGCGCCGCCACGTCATCGGAGGGCAGCAGATCGACACCCGCGCGGTTGGCGGCAATCCCGTCCGATGCCGGCGCGATCGCGCCTGTAAAATCCTCTGCGACGAAACCCTCGTCACGAACAATCACGGTATCGGTCATGTCTCGATCCTGCCTTCTTCTTGTTCCAAATACGGAAATTCCGTCCCCGCCACCCGTCACGACGCCTGCCGCATAGGGCCGCGCACCATCTTTCCGTCGATGAAATGGATGCCGCATTCTTCCTTGTCCTTGCCGCGCCAGCGCCCGGCGCGCGGGTCCTCGCCTGCCGCCACGGGCGTGGTGCAGGGCGCGCATCCGATCGAGGGGTAGCCTTTTGCCACCAGCGGATGCCGGGGCAGGCGGTTGTTGATCATGTAGTCGCGCAGATCTTCGGGGGCCCAATGGGCGAGCGGGTTGATCTTGATGCGGTCATGCCCCTCGGCCTCGAAGAACTCCAACCCCACGCGGCTGCCACTCTGGAACCGTTTGCGCCCCGTGATCCACGCATCGAAAGGCGCCAGGGCATGTTCCAGCGGTTCGGTCTTGCGCAGATGGCAGCAGGCATCGGGATCGGTCTGGTGCAGCAGGCCCTCCGGGTCGCGCGCCGCCGCCCGCGTGCGCGAGGCGCGGATGACGCGGACATCGCGCAGGGCCAGCTTGTCGGCCACCTCGCGCTGGTATTGCAACGTTTCGGCAAACAGCATCTCGGTATCGATGAACAGCACCGGGGTGGCCGGGTCCACGATCGAGACCATGTGCAGCAACGCCACCGCTTCCGCCCCGAAGCTCGACACCATCGCCACCTTGCCGGTGTCGGCGTCGCTCAGCGCGCGTTCCAGGACCGAGATCGCCGAATGGTGCTTGTAGCGCGCATTCAGGGCGTCGACCCGGGCCGCGACCGGCGGAAAGGGGATCACCTCAGGCCGCATCGGCCTCGGCCTCCTGTTGCGGGTAGAGCGCCGCCTTGAAAGGCGCCATGCCCAGCCGCTTGTAGGCCTGCAGGAAGGTCTCGCCGCGATCCTGGCGCAGGTCGAGGTAGGCGTACACCAACCGCTCGATGGCGGGGATCAGGTCCTCCGCCCCGAATCCGGGCCCGGCCCGTTCGCCGATGACCGCATCCTCGGTATGGTCGCCGCCCAGGGTGATCTGGTAGTTTTCGACCCCCGCCCGGTCGAGGCCCAGGATACCGATATGGCCCACATGGTGATGCCCGCAGGCATTGATGCAGCCCGAAATCTTGATCTTGAGCGGCCCGATATCCTGTTCCAGCTTCAATGCGTCGAACCGTTCCGCGATCTCTTGCGCGATGGGGATCGAGCGTGCCGTGGCCAGGGCGCAATAATCCATTCCGGGGCAGGCGATGATATCCGAGATCAGGCCCACATTCGCGGTGGCCAACCCGGCCGCGTTCAGGGCTTGATGAACCGCTTTCACATGGCGCTTGGGCAGATGCGGCAAGATCACGTTCTGCTCGTGGCTGATGCGCAACTCGTCATGCCCGTAGCGTTCCGCAAGATCCGCCAGAACCCGCATCTGGTCCGAGGTTGCATCGCCGGGCGTGGCGCCATGCGCCTTGAGGCTGACGGTCACGATCGCGTAGTCGGGATGCTGATGCTCCGCGACATTGGTATCGGTAAAGGCGCGGAACACCGGATCGGCGGCGCGCAGGGACTCGTAGCTGCCGGGGCCCGTGGCCTCGAAAGCGGGCGGCGCGAAATCGGCCGTGATCTGGTCCAGCAGCGCCTGGTCGAACCCCTTGAACAGGGGTTTGCGCGCCTCGAATTCCGCATCCACGAGGCGGCGGATCTCGTCGATCCCGGTTTCATGCACGGTGATCTTGATGCGCGCCTTGTACTTGTTGTCACGCCGGCCAAGCAGGTTGTAGACCGCAACCGTGGCCTCAAGAAACGGCAGCAGGTCGTCGAGCGGCACGAAATCCTTCAGCGTCTTGCCGATCATCGGCGTGCGCCCAAGCCCGCCGCCCACCAGTACATGCGCACCGATCACGCCGTCCTGCACCAAAAGGCGCAGGCCGATGTCATGGGCCGCCGTCACGGCGCGGTCATTGGGGCTGCCGGTCACCCCGACCTTGAACTTGCGCGGCAGGAACTGGAATTCGGGATGGTCGGTCGACCATTGCCGGATCAGCTCGGCGACCGGGCGGGGGTCGATCACCTCGTCGGCGGCGGCGCCCGCGAAATGATCGGCCGTCACGTTGCGGATGGTGTTGCCGCTGGTCTGGATCGCATGCATGCCGACATCGGCCAGCGCGTCCAGCATGTCGGGGACATCGCGCAGGGCGGGCCAGTTGTACTGGATATTCTGGCGGGTGGTGAAATGGCCATAGCCCTTGTCCCACCTGTCCGCGATCATCGCCAGTTGCCGCATCTGGCGCCCGTTCAGCGTGCCATAGGGGATCGCGACCCGCAGCATGTAGGCATGCAGTTGCAGGTAAAGACCGTTCATCAGGCGCAGCGGCTTGAATTCCTCCTCGGTCAGCGCGCCGTCGATGCGGCGTTCGACCTGGGCGCGGAACTGGATATTCCGGTCGCGTACAAAGGATTCGTCAAAATCGGAATAGGAATACATCACCGGGCCTCCTGTTTGCCGTGGTGGTAGTTCGACGGGCCGCGACGGCGGAAATCTTCGCGGAAATGCACGGGTTCCGGGCCATCCGGCCCCGCCTGGGCATCTGCCAGGTAGGGGCCGACGACCTCGTGGGCGCGCGCCTGCGCATCCAGCAGCCTCAACTCCGCCAGTCCGGCCTCATCCAGAAGCTCGGCCTCCGCGAGGCGGCGGGTCCATGCGCCATCGGCCTTCAGGTAGACGACATCGCCTTCCAGAAGGGCATTGGCGGTGACGACCTTGGGCGTGAAGGGGCGGGGCATGTCAGGCAAGCTCCTCTTGCAAGGGGGGCAGGGCGGCGGCGGCCTGGGCGGCCGCGCGGGGGGCTATTCCGTAAAGCAGGATCGCCGGGCCGGTCAGGGCATGACGCTCCAGGTCGGCGGACAGGCGGCCAAGCGTGGTCGCAATCACCCGGCTTTCGGGGCGCGAGGCATTCTCGACCGCCGTCACCGCCGTGTCGGGGGCCGCACCATGCATCATCAGGCGGCCCTGGATGAACCGCGCGCCGCGCAGGCCCATGTAGATCGCCGCCACCTCGCCGGGGCGCGCCAGCCCGCGCCAGTCATGTTCGGCAAAGCCCTTCATGTCGTGGCCGGTCAGGAATCGCAGCGCGGAATTGCGGTCGCGCTTGGTCATCGACTGGCCGATCTGTGCGGTCGCGGCGCTGGCCGAGGTGATGCCGGGCACGATGCCCCAGGCAATCCCGGCGGCGTTGAGCGCGTCCAGTTCCTCGTCCATCCGGCCATAGACGCCCGGATCGCCGGATTTCAGGCGCACGACCTGGGCGCCGCTGGCGGCGTGTTCGACCATCAGGGCGCAGATGTCGTCTTGTTTCATCGCCGGGCCAAAGCCCTTTTTCCCGGCATCGATCAGCACCGCCTCGCGGCGCACCAGTTCCAGGATCGCGGGTGAGATCAGGCGGTCGTGGATCACCACATCGGCTTCGTCCAGCAGGCGGCGGGCCTTCAGCGTCAACAGGTCGGGATCGCCGGGGCCCGCGCCCACCAGGTCGACACGGCCCTGCCTGGGGGCTGCGTCAAGGTGGTCGGCCAGCAACGCATGCAGCGCCGGTTCCAGGCCATCGGCCCCATTTCTTTCAAGGGCTTGCGGGCCGGTCTTGAAGTAGTACTCCGCCCAGAAGTCGCGCCGCTTTCGCCCCATGGGCAGGGCATCGGCAGCCTTGCGAAACCCCTTGCCGATGCGCGCCAGCAGCCCCAGAGAGGCCGGCAGCCGTTCTTCCAGATCGGCCTTGATGCGCCGCGCCAGAACCGGGGCCGCGCCTTCGGTGCCGATGGCGATCGTCACGGGATCGCGGTCGACGATGGCGGGGGTGATGAACTGGCTGGCTTCAAGATTGTCGACCCAGTTGGTCAGCGCACCGTCAGCCTGCGCCAGCGCGGTCACCCGCGCATCCTCGCGGTCATCGTCATTGGCGGCGTAAAACAGCGAGGAACACATCGCATCGCCCGGTTCCAACGCGCGCTCGACCAGGCGGATCCGCCCCTGTCCGGTGAGGTCGCGCAGGTCATCGCACGGATCATCCGCAAAGACGGTGATGCGCGCCGTCGTCTTCAGCAACAGGCGCAGCTTGGCAAGCGCGGCCTCACCACCGCCCGAAACGGTGATGCGACGCCCCTGCACGGCCAGGAAGATCGGGAAATGGTCCATGGGCGAACCCTCGCTTGGTTTACACCCCGGTATTTAGAACAATTTCCCGCACAATGGCAGATATCGCTTGCTGAAAGGGACAAGTGTTCGGTAATCAGTCTGAGGGCGGATGATCCGTCCGCCAAGGGGGAAGGTCACGGAATGTCCGTCCAAATTGATGCGCTGGACCGGAAAATCCTCAGCGCCCTGCAAGAAGATGCCAGCCGTTCGCTCGATGAAATCGCCAGAATCGTGGGCTCGTCCAAGACGCCTGTCTGGACCCGGATCAAGAAACTGCGCGAGGCCGGTGTCATCGGGCGGCACACCGTCTTGCTGGATGCCGAGGCGCTGGGGCTCGAGGCGTGTTTCTTCGTGCTGATCCGCACGTCCGAGCACGAGGCCGACTGGCAGACGAAATTCCTTGCGGCCCTGCGCGCGCGCCCGGAAGTGCTGGAGGCCCACCGCCTGGCCGGTGAGATCGACTATATCCTCAAGGTGCGGGTGGCCAACGCACGCGCCTATGATGCGTTCTACCAGGCCCTGATTTCAGAGGTGCGCATCTACAACGTCACGGCCCTGCTCAGCATGGAAGAGATCAAGTCGTCACCGCTTCTTCCGCTTGAACAAGTTCCGTGATCACCCGGGCGCCACCCTCCAGCGTTTGGTGAACCGGGCATTTGTTCGCTATCTCCAGCAGTCTTGCCCGCTGGTCCGCGTCCAGTGGTCCGTTGATGGTGATGCGGCGCGTGAAGGTATCGAGCGGCGTGTTGCGACCGGCCGCATCCTGGGCATGGACCCGGTCATGCAGCACATCGACCGCGACGTGATCCAATGGCCATTTCTTGCGCCGGGCATACATGCGGATGGTCATCGACGTGCACGCCCCCAGGCCCGCTGCCACCAGTTGATAGGGGGTCATGCCGCGATTTGTGCCCCCGTAGCTGAGCGGTTCGTCGGCCAGCGCGTGATGATGGGGGCCGGCCTGGACATCTTGCAAGAACCCCGTGGCATCGGCCTCGGACACGCGGGTGACGCCCTCGGGCGCGCCGATCGGCGGGGCGGGCGGCCTCAGGTCCAGGTACCGGCCGGCCCAGGCCGCGATCACCTCGGCCGCGTATTCGGCATCGGCGGCGCGCGTGACCAGGTGGTCGGCATCATCGAGCGTGACAAAGCTTTTGGGATGTTTCGCGGCGCTGAAGATCCGGGTGGCATTGTCTATGCCCACGATGGCATCGCGCGGCGCGTGCATCACCAAAAGCGCCTTGTGCATCCGGGCCAGGGCCGGACCGATCTTTTCGGCACGCACATCATCCACGAAGGCCTGGCCGATCCGGATCGGGCGCCCGCCAAGGTTGACCTCGCCCACACCGTCGGCGGCGATGCGGTCCAGCGCGTCGCCGAAATTATGGGTGACATGTTCGGGGTCGAATGGCGCGCCGATGGTGACCACCGCCTTTACGCTGTCCATGTCGCCCGCCGCACTTAAAACCGCCGCCCCGCCCAGGGAATGGCCGATCAACAGCGCGGGGGCCATGCCGCGCGCCGCCAGCGCCTCGGCCGCAGCCCTCAGGTCATCCACGTTCGAGGTGAACGACGTGTTCTCGAACTCGCCCTTGGAATGCCCCAGCCCGGTGAAATCGAACCGCAAGACCGCGATCCCCATCGCGGCCAGGCGCGACGCGATGCGGCGTGCGGCCGGGATATCCTTGCCGCAGGTGAAACAATGCGCCATCAGCGCGGTCGCCAGCAGCGGCCCGTCGGGCAGATCCAGGCGCGCGGACAGGTCGTGACCGTCATGGCCCGGAAAGGTAAAACGTTCTGTGGGCATGGCGGCAGCCTTTTCTCAGCGGGGACCACTAGCATGGGATGGCAGCCGTGCAATCACAACCGCTGTGTCAGCCTCATCACGCGCGCGTGTCGCAAGGTGAGCGGCCGCGCGCGCCAGGCCATGCGCAGAAATGGCTTGAGATCAGGGGAAGATATGCGACCCTGTTCTGCGATGGCGAGCCTTTGCCGTCTGGCGAGATCTTCGGCGTCTCAACCTTGTTCGGCCGCTTTTTCTACGCCACATTCCAGACCCCGTTCTGGCTCTGGCTTTGCAGGGCAGACCTGCGATGGGGTCGCGGACCTGACACGCGATAAGACGCGGCGGGCAGAACCGGTCCTGCTGGGCCGAACCACCAAGCCTGCGGTCTGGTAGATCGCATGACGCGAGAGATCGAGGCACAGGAGGCCAGAGCGGCCGAGTGAGGCGGCGGCGGAGGGGGCGCCCGATCGCGCGCCGCAGCCCTGCGTGACAAGGCCGCCGTAACCCGGGCGGGCAGCCCAGGCGAGACCAGGTGCTTTCCGAAAAGTTAATGCGATTTAATTATAAAACGAAAACAGATAGTTATATACGTTCTCAACCCTGAAACCCCTTGCGGTCTGCGATCGGGGGCTCAGCCCAACAGCGCCGCATCGAACGGGTAGGTCGTCAGGTTCTCGTAGCCGTCTTCGGTCACCAGCACCTGATCCTCCAGCTTGATACAGAAATCGCCGCCGTCCTCGCCGATCAGGGCCTCGACGCAGAACATCATGCCGGGCTGAACTTCGGCCTCGAACGCGCCCTCGTCGTAGGTGTCGGGGTAGACGATGATCGGCCATTCGTCGCACAGCCCGACACCGTGGAACCGGCACGAGTATTTGCGGGCATCGTATTTCGGATCCAGCTGGTGGCCCTTGAACACCAGGTCGCGGAAACTGACGCCGGGTTTGAGCAGCTCCATGTTCGTCCGGATATGCTCCACCCCGTGCCGCATGGCCTCGATCATGTCAGGTCGCGGTTTGCCGGGTCCGGTCCACCAGGTCCGCGAGATATCGACGCAAAGCCCGTAGCAGCCCACAAGGTCGGTATCGAGCGCGCTGATCTCGTTGGGCTGCAAGATCCGGGGCCCGCATTCCTGGAACCACGGGTTGGTGCGCGGGCCGGACGCGAAGAGGCGCGTTTCGATCCATTCGCCGCCGCGCTTGATGTTTTCGGCATGCAACACGGCCCAGATCTCATCCTCGGATTTGCCGGGCTCGATCGCGGTCTCCATCGCGGCCAGGGATTTCTCGCAGGCATCGACGGCGCAGCGCATGGCAAGGATTTCGTCGGGTCCCTTGATCGACCGGGCCCGTTCGGTGCACTCCTCACCATCCATCAACGCGAACCCCTTGGCTTCCAGCGCGCGGGCCCCGTGCAGCAGGATCTTGTCAACGCCCAGGCGTTTGTTGGTACCGGCATGGGCTGCCATCACCTCGGCCACCTGCTCGGCAAAGGCATCGGCAGCCTTGTGGCCGTTGTCGCCGGTGGCGAAATAGAACATCGAGGCGCCGCTGCGCACCTCGCGCACAAGCGGGTTGTGGTCGGCCAGGAAGGGCGAGTTCTTGTAATCCCACAGCACCATGTAGCCGTCCGCCGTGACCAGACAGGCGCGGAACGGGTTGTGCGTATTCCACAACTGCATGTTCGTGCTGTCGGTGGCGTAGCGGATGTTGAGGGGGTCGAACATCAACACTCCGCCCCAGTCGCGGTCGTTCAGCGCCTTGACCAGACGGTCCAGTCGGTATTGCCGCATGGCTGGCAGGTTGGGCAAGACCAGGCCGGCGGCTTCCCATTCGTCATAGGCCAGCCGGGTCGGCCCGATCTCGATCCGGTCATTGTCGTTCAATGTGCCATCCGGAAGCGTGACGCCCTTGCTGGGGTCGATCTTGCGCTTGGTGCCGCGATACGGTTTGTTCATGACGCTGTCCTCGGGCGACAAATATTCTTCATCAGCGTGGCTGCGCGCCCTGGGCCTTGCGCGCCGGGAAGCGGCATCGGACCGGTCGGAAATGGATCATATCTTCCAAAAATCCCTGCCACGTGCCCCCTGGATGCAGCCCGCGATGGCGCGGCTTCCCGGGGTGCAGCCGCTGGATTGGGCGGCCTGGCTCGAGGTTGACGATGCATTCGGCGCGCAAATGGCGCTGCGCGACCATTTGCTGTCGAGCCGTCGGCATGACGTCTATACCTTGACCGACCCGGCCGAGACCGCCGCGCACGAACTTCTGGCGCTGATCGTTGACCGCCTTGGGCCCGGCTATCTGCGCGAAGAGGGCAGGGTGATCCGGCCCGATGGGGTCACGGTTCCCTTGGGGGCCGAGCCGCCGCTGATCACCGCCGCCCGTCTGGTGCAGGAGGATCTTTGCCTGCTGCAGGCAAGCGATGCGGGCCATGTCCTGACCGGAGCCGTGTTGTGTTTCCCGGCCAGTTGGACCCTTTCCGAAAAGATCGGCCGCCCGTTGATCGCCATTCACGGCCCGGTCGACGTCTACACGCAGACCATGGCCGCGCGTGTTCAGCGCCTGTTCGACGCGATCAGACCCGATCGGCCGCTTTGGCGGCAAAATGCGCTGCTCTATGCCGATCCGGCGCTTCACCAACCCCGCCGCGAGGCCGCACCCCGCGATGACAGCGCGCGCGAAAGGCGCTATGTGCGATCCGAAAAGCAATGCCTGATCCGTTTACCCCAGACCGGGGCCGTGGTCTTCAGCATTCATACCTACGTGGTGCCCGTGTCGGCACTTGACCCCGCCGCCCGCGCGGCCCTGGCCCAGATGGAGCCCCATGCATGAGCCGCGTGATCGAACAGTACGAGGCCTTTCCCTATCCTGAACGCGATCCTGCGGATGAGGCCAAGCGGTTGATCACTGGATCGCCCTCGCATCCGCTCGAGATCGACCATTTCCTGTTCGCGGGGGCGCGCGACTGGTCGAAACCGCTGCGGGTTCTGGTGGCGGGTGGCGGCACGGGCGATGCGTTGATCCAACTGGCGCAGGTGCTGACCACGGCGGGCAGGCCCTATGACATCACCTATGTCGACCTGTCCAGGGCAGCACGCGGCATTGCCGAAAAACGGGCCGCCGCGCGGGGGCTTGGCAATATCAGGTTCGAGACCGGGTCGCTTCTGGATGCGCCCAAGATGGGCAAGTTCGACTATATCGATTGCTGTGGCGTGCTGCATCATCTGCCTGATCCGCAGGCCGGCTTCGATGCCCTGGCCAAGGCACTGACGCCCGAGGGCGGCATGGGCCTGATGGTCTATGCGCCGTATGGTCGATCGGGGGTCTATCCGCTGCAAGAGGCGTTCGGGGCCATTCTGACCGGATCGGCCAAGGACAGGCTGCGCCGGGCCAGGCAGATCCTCGACCGTCTGCCGGACGGCCATCCGTTCAAACGCAATGCGCAGCTTGGCGATCACAAGGCCAGCGATGCGGGTTTCTACGACCTGCTTCTGCACAGTCAGGATCGCCCGTACCGGATTGGCGAATTGCTTGAAACGCTGGACCGCGCGGGTCTTGAGATGACGGGCAGCCCGCAGGCGCATCTATATGATCCGCTTCCGCTGGTGGGCGATCCCAAGCTGCTGCATGGGCTGGATGCGCGCGCCCGGATGGGGCTGGCCGAACAGTTGCGCGGAACAATCCGGTTGCACGTGATCTACGCTGCGAAAAAAGCCGCCGGCCGCGTGGCAGAGCCGGGACCACATGCGGTGCCCCATCTCAAGGGAATCGCCGGGCCGAAACTGGCGCAGGTCGCGTTGAAACAGGGTGTGATCCCGGTCACCCATGATGGCGAGAAACTGGAAATTCCCGTACCCGGCACCGCCGTGCGCGCCTTGGCGCACATCGACGGGCGGCACAATCTGCAAGACATCGCCGCCGCCGCCCGCACCGACTGGATGACCTTCGCGCCGATCTGGGCGGGGGTCAGCAAGGCTTTGACCACGGCAGGATTGATGTATTACTCGCGGCTCTTGCGGTCGGATTAAGCCTTGAAATGTTTGGAAAGTTTCAGGCCCTGGCCCTGATAATTCGACGCGATGTCCTGCCCGTATAGCTGCGCAGGAACTGCGGCCATGCGCTCATAGACAAGTCGCCCCACGACCTGGCCATGTTCCAGCGCAAAGGGCGCTTCATGGCAGCGGACCTCCAACACCCCGCGTGCTGGCACGCCATGGCCGAAGCCCGGATCGAAAAACCCCGCGTAATGCACACGGAATTCACCGACCATCGCCAGATAGGGCGACATTTCCGCCGCGCAATCGGGGGGGATCGTGACCGCTTCGCGACTGACGAGGATATAGAACGCGCCCGGATCAAGGATGATCCGGCCCGATTCACTGTGCACCTCTTCCCAGAAATCGCTGATCTTGTGAGCCGCGACCCTCGTCAGGTCGATCACCCCGGTATGGGGCTTGGCGCGGTAGCCCACGATGCCAGCATCAGTGGGTGTCAGGTCGACGGAAAAGCCAAGCCCCTCGCGGATCACGGCCTCACCCGATACCAGCGGGCCTTGCGCATGGCGTTCCGACAATTCCGCGTCGCTGAGCACGGCCTGACCGCGGCGAAACCGGATCTGGTTCAGCCGCAGGCCCGGTTTGACCAGCACCGAAAACGATCTCGGGCAGATTTCTGCGAAGAGCGGGCCCTTGTATCCCTTTGGGATGCGGTCGAATTCCGCGCCGCCATCGGTGATGACCCGGGTCAGGCAATCAACCCTGCCGGTCGAGCTCTTGGCATTTGCCACGGCCGAGATGTCATGGGGCAGCGCCAGCGCCTCCATCAGGGGCACCACGTAGACACAGCCCTTTTCCAGAACCGCGCCCTGGGTCAGATCCATCCGGTGCATTTCGAACTCGGCCAGCCGATCCTCGACCCGGTTGCCGTCACCCGCCAGAAACGAGGCGCGAACGCGGTAGGCGGTGTGACCCAGGCGGAGATCGAGGCTGGCGGGTTGTACCTGATCGGTATCGGGGGTCGGGGCGCTGATCGCACCCGAAGACAGCATCGCATGGATGGCCGTATCGGGCAGCACGCCTTGCGTGTTTTCGATCATGTGCTGGTCAATCCCCCATGCGTTCCGCCATGCCCAAGAAAAAACCGCCCGCGCCCGGGGCGCAAGGCGGTTTTTCGTCGGTCACCCACCGATGCGGTGGGAAATATGGTCGGGCTAGCAGGACTCGAACCTGCGACCTTCCGTCCCCCAGACGGACGCGCTACCAGGCTGCGCTATAGCCCGACTTGCGGTCCTTCTAGCTGTTTTTGCCGGGGGCGCAAGGGGGTCAGGGGACGCTGTTCGGGGGATAGCAGCGCATCCTGTCGCGCAGCGCGACGAGCGCCTTGGTGGCGGGGCGCAGATGTTCGATCTTGGCCGGATCAGCGGCCAGCACCGCCAACCTGCCGATGATCTGGCCAAGCCCTGGCGTATCGTCCGCCATCTGCGGGGCGTCGACCTGTTCGGCATCCGGTTCTTCGGGCGTCTGCCCGGCGCAGTCCGGGTCGATCGGCGGGGCAGGCTGATCGGACGGTTCTGTGGATGTCGCGGCCAATTCCGGTTCGGCCGGGGCGGCATCATCGGCGGCTGCGTCCTGGACCCATGCGGCCGCCTCGCCGTCGATCGCGCCATCGGGGGTCATCATGGAATCGATCGGGGGTGACAGCGCCGACACGACCGCGATGCCGTCTTCGCGGATCATCTTCTGCACGCCCCGGATGGTCATGCCGCGATCATGCAGCAACACCTTGATACCGCCGACCAATTCCATGTCGGCCGGGCGGTAATAGCGCCGCCCGCCGGCCCGCTTGACCGGCTTTATCTGCGGAAACTTCGACTCCCAGAACCGCAACACATGCGCTGCGACATCCAGCCAGTCGGCCACTTCGCGGATTGTCCTGAAGGCTTGCGACGATTTTGACATGGTCTTGTGAACCTGCCCCTGCTCCGTGCCAATTGCCCTTTACCCGCTGCGCGCAGCCTCAATGCGCGCGAACAGGCCCCTAGCCGCGATTGCCGTCCGCGACCCGGTCTTTCATCAGGTGAGAGGGCCTGAAGGTCAGCACGCGACGCGGGCTGATCGGGACCTCTTCCCCGGTTTTCGGATTGCGCCCGATACGCGCGGTTTTCGACCGCACCGAGAACGTTCCGAATGACGATATCTTGACCTGCTCGCCAGCGACGAGCGCGTCCGACATCAATTCCAACACGCGCTCCACAAGTTGCGCGCTCTCGTTTCGCGATAATCCTACCTCCCGGAAGACCGCTTCAGACAAATCCATTCGTGTAAGAGTTTTCGAACCCATCTATTCCGCCCCTAAAATGTGACAACAGGATGATATATCAGATTTCTCAAGTCAATCTAAAGGGTTGCGATCCGGCGTTTATCTGCCGGTTCACCGCAGG
The DNA here is from genome assembly GCA_964460185.1 of uncultured Roseicyclus sp. Lineage (GTDB taxonomy): Bacteria > Pseudomonadota > Alphaproteobacteria > Rhodobacterales > Rhodobacteraceae > JAVJPJ01. Next base: position 31,238 of record CAYWTM010000005.1, read on the forward strand.
CCGCCGGTCACCAGCGCAGAACCACGGATCCCCAGGCAAGCCCGCCGCCGATGGCCTCCGCTACCAGCAGATCGCCGCGTTTGATCTGGCCGCGCGCCACGCCCACCGACAGTGCAAGCGGGATCGATGCGGCCGATGTGTTGCCGTGATCTTGTACTGTCACGATGACCCGGTCGAGGTCGACGCCCATCTTCTGCGCGGTGCGAGTGATGATTCTGAGATTGGCTTGATGGGGCACGATCCAATCGACGTCATCCGCGCCCAGGCCGGCCTTTTCCAGGGCCGCATGCGCAGTTTCGGCAAGCTTTGCAACGGCATGCCGGAAAACTTCGCGGCCTTCCATGCGCAGGACACCTGCGGTTCCAGATGTCGAAACACCCCCATCGACATAGAGCAGATCCTTGTAGGTGCCGTCCGAATGGAGATCCGTCGCAAGGATGCCGCGATCGGCCGAGGTGCCCGCCCCGTCCTGCGCTTCGAGGATCAGTGCCCCCGCGCCGTCGCCGAACAGGACACAGGTGCCGCGATCGTTCCAATCCAGGATGCGGCTGAAGGTTTCGGCCCCGATCACCATGACCCGTCGCGCCTGACCTGACAGGATCAGCGCGTTGGCATTGGCAAGCGCATAGACGAACCCGGCGCACACGGCCTGCACGTCAAACGCGAATCCCCCCTGCATCCCAAGCCCGGCCTGAACCATGGTTGCAGCGGATGGAAAGGTCAGGTCGGGGGTCGAAGTCGCCACCACGATGGCGTCGAGATCCGATGCCTCCAGTTCGGCCATGGCCAGTGCCGCCTTGCCTGCGGCGATGGCCATCTGGCTGGTGGTTTCCCCCTCGGCCGCGAAATGCCGCCGTTCGATGCCCGATCTCGATCGAATCCACTCGTCGCTCGTATCGAGCGTCTTTTCGAATTCCGAGTTGGGCACAATGCGTTCGGGAAGATAATGGCCAACGCCGATTGGAACAGCTCTCAGCATCGTCATGCGATCCGGCCTTCTGTCTGTATGGCGGCTGCCGCTGTGGCCTCCGCATCCGCTATGCGAGCGGCCAGCCGCTCATTGAAACCTGCCGTCGCCAGCCGGGCGGCCAGCTTGATGGCGGCCGCGACCCCTGTCGGGTCGGCCGATCCATGGGATTTGACGACGGTGCCATTCAGGCCAAGGAACACGCCGCCATTCACGCGCCGGGGGTCGATACGCTGCGACAAACGCCGCAGTGAGGTGAGCGCAAGCAGCGCCGCGATCCGCGAGAAAGCCGAATTCTTGAACGCCTCTTCCAGCAGGTCCTTGATCTGGCGTGCGGTGCCTTCGCCGGTTTTCAGGGCCACGTTGCCCGTGAACCCGTCGGTCACGATCACGTCCACCTTGGCCGAGGGTAGATCGCCGCCTTCCACGAAACCGACAAAGTCGAAATCCGCGGGGCCGCTGACACGCTCGATCAATTCGGCGGCCACCTTCAGTTCGGCCCGGCCCTTGTGTTCTTCGGTCCCCACATTCATCAAACCCACGCGCGGACGCGGCAGGTCGAGACCGTTGCGGGCATAGCTGACCCCCATCAGGGCATATTGCAGAAGATCCTCGGCGTCGGCCCGGATATCGGCGCCGACATCCAGCATGACGTTGAACCCCTGTGGGTTCCGTGATGGCCACAGGCAGGCGATGGCGGGACGGTTCACGCCTTCGATCTTGCGCAGGCGGATCATGCTGAGCGCCATCAGCGCCCCGGTGTTGCCACAGCTGACGGCGGCCTGTGCCTCGCCCGTTTTCACGGCTTCGATGCATGACCACATGGATGTGCCCTTGCCCTGCCGCACCACGTGCGACGGCTTGGCATTCATAGTGACGACATGGTCGGTATGGCGCAGTTCAACGCGGTCCGCCAACACGCGCTTGCGGTCGACCAGCTGTTCCAGCGCGGGCCGGTCCCCATGCAAGATGAACCGCAGCTGCGGGTTTTCCGTCGCGGCCTTTGCCATGCCCGAAACGACGGAAGCCGGGCCAAGGTCTCCGCCCATCGCATCGATGGACAGGACCGTGCCCGGAATCTCTGTATTGGTCAGTGCAGTGCCGTCGATCATGCCCCGGTTCACCTACCCCTGGGCTTCACCCGGCTCACGCCGCGTCGTCGTCGAGATCAATCTCGTTGGCCTGGGCGACGACCTCACGGTCGTTGTACGTGCCGCAGGACGGGCAGACATGATGCGGGCGTTTCAACTCTCCGCAGGAGGCGCACTCGTTGGGGTTTGCGCCGGACAGCGCATCATGGGCGCGGCGCATACCGCGCTTGGAGCGCGTTACTCTGTTCTGTGGGACAGCCATGTCTCAACCTCGGTCTATTGGGGCGCTCCGGTTCGGCCGCCCGATACTTCAAAAATCGCGTCTCGTCAGTCGCCCGACAACCCCTTGCGCGCCTGGGCTGGCATGCGCCGGGTCACGTGAACAAGGGCAGTAAAACCGCGCCAAGATCCGGGGAGCGAATGAGGCCGGGAACATACTCTGATTCCCCCATCATGCAACCCCTTTTCCAAGGCTAGTTCCCCCCTTCGTCTTCTGGGGGTTTATCGCCTGCCAGACGGTCGCGCAAGGCGGCCAGCCCCGCCAGTGGCTTGGCGTCTTCATCGGTCATCGGTGCCAGGCCGGGTTGGGCAAAAACGGCCTGTCCGAGGTCGGCGCCGTCGACACGCGGATAGTCGGGCAAGGCCAGCGCAAGCGCTTCTTCCATCACGGCATGCAGGTCGATTTCAGCCGCAAGCGGTTCCAACGTGTCGTCCTCGGGCATCGGCACCTCGTCCTCGGACGGGGGGGAGGGCATCTCGCTGACATATCGGCGCGTGACGGGCTCGTCGATCCGGGTGGTGACCGGCTCGGTGGTCACAACGCAGGGCTGAACGACCGTCGCGCCAAGCGCGGCTTCGAGGCGCCAGTCGGCCTTGCCCTCGGGGATCAGGCGGCCCGCAAACCGCACCTTGCGCAGACCGAGCAGATCCAGGGTCCGGGCCAACTCGGCGCGCCCGGTGGCGTCCGGGACAAGCTCGAATGCCTTGTCGCTTGCGCGGGGCAGGCGGCTGAGGGGCATGATGTGGTCATTTGGCATCTTTGCAACTTGCCTCGGGTTGGCGTCGGAAACTTGCCCTGTGGGCCGGGGTAAGTTAAGCGGATAGAAAGCTTTCGAAGGCGCTGCAAGGGTAACAGGCGGCGCGGTCGGGGAAAGACGGGGCAAGAGGGCGACAATGCACATCGATCACAGCAGCTTTGGCCAGGGCAGAGCGCGCCATTTGAAGAAGGTTCTGTTGGGTGCTGTGCTGGCCTTCGGTCTGGCCGCCTGTTCGGCCACCTTCGAAAACCACGGATATGTTCCCCCGGCCGAAGACCTGTCCGCAATCAACATCGGCGATAGCCGCGAGGCCGTCACCGAAACCATCGGAACACCCGGTGTGGCGGGTGTCATGCGGGACGAGGCCTGGTTCTACACCGCCTACCGTGTGCGCAACTACGCGTATCGCGCGCCGGAGGTCACGGAACGCCAGATCCTTGCGGTATCCTTCGATGGGCGCGGCCGCGTGTCCAACGTCGAAGAGTTCTCGCTCGAGGATGGAAACATCGTGCAGCTGTCGCGCCGTGTGACCACAAGTTCGGTCCGGGAAGTCACCTTCCTGAGCCAGATCCTGCGGGCCTTCGGCCGGATCAGCGTGGGCGACGGAACCGACGGCTGATCAACCCGGCCTGGCCCGTTCGGTCGCCGCGCCGAACCCTCTTGTCGTGCGGCCGTTACGCGCGCATCCTAGCATTGCGCCACATCAGGCGTGAGGGATCGACGAGGCAGGAACGGACCGATGTTGAACCTGTCCAGGGGGCGCTACCGGGCGCGAATGGCAGACGGTCAGGCCGATCTGCAGGCCGCGCAGCAATTGCGCACGCTGGCCTTTCGCGGGCCCGCCGCTACCGGGCTTGACGCGGATGATTTCGATGGCGCGTGCGATCATGTTCTGGTCGAGGACATCAACACCGGGGCATTGGTATGCTGTTTCCGGCTGCTGCATCTGGGCAGCGGCGCCGAGATCGGGCGCAGCTATTCGGCCCAGTTCTACGAACTTGAGGCGCTGAAATCCTTCGACGGCCCCATGGTCGAGATGGGGCGATTCTGCATTCATCCCGATTGCCGTGATCCCGACATCCTGCGCATGGCCTGGGGTGCGATGACCGCCTATGTGGATGCGCAGGGGGTCGAGATGCTGTTTGGCTGTTCGTCCTTTCATGGCATCGAGGCGCGCGACTACTACGATGCGTTCGCACTGCTGCGCGATCGCCATATCGCGCCCAAACGGTGGCTGCCGCGCGTGAAGGCGCCCAGTGTGTTCCGGTTTGCCTCGCGCCTGCGTCGCAAACCCGACCTGAAGCGGGCACAAGCCAAGATGCCGCCCTTGCTGCGCACCTATCTGCTGATGGGGGGCTGGGTCAGCGATCATGCGGTGATCGACCGGGATCTGGGCACGCTTCACGTGTTCACCGGGCTGGAAATTCGCGCCGTTCCGCCCGCCCGCGCGCGTCTCTTGCGGGGTGTTGCCGGCTAGCCGGGCATGCGCCCGACGTCCCCGATGCGGTTTGCACCCCAAGGAACCGGGCCGGTCGATCAGGCGTCGAGCACCACCAGCGCGTGGCGTTTCTTGCCGGCCGACAGCTTGAGAGGGGTCGCCAGATCACCTGCCGTGATCATCAGTCCCGCATCGGTCAGCGGGGCATCGTTCAGTCGCGCACCGTTGTCGGAAATCAGTCGCTTGGCTTCCTTTCCGGTCTTGGCAAGTCCCGAGCGGGTGATCAGTTGCACGATCGAGATACCCTCGCCGATGTCGCCCGCGCTCAGCGACAGCGTCGGCAGATCATCGCCCGCGCCGCCCTTTTCGAACACCTCGCGCGCGGTCGTCTCGGCTGCGGCCGCAGCCTCGGCGCCGTGCAACAGCGTGGTGACCTCGTTGGCAAGGATGATCTTGGCCGCGTTGATCTCCGAGCCTTCCAGCGCACCCAGGCGGTCACATTCCTCCACCGGCAATTCGGTATACAGCTTGAGGAACCGTCCGACATCGGCATCGGTGGTGTTGCGCCAGAACTGCCAGAATTCATACGAGCTCAACATATCGCCGTTCAGCCAGATCGCCCCGCCCTGGGATTTGCCCATCTTGCGGCCATCCGACGTGGTCAGAAGCGGTGTCGTCAGGCCGAAGATCTCCTGGTTCAGCACCCGGCGGGTCAGGTCGATGCCGTTGATGATGTTGCCCCACTGATCCGATCCGCCCATCTGCAACTGACAACCGTAGCGGCGGTTCAGCTCCAGGAAGTCGTAGGCCTGCAGGATCATGTAGTTGAATTCGAGAAAGCTGAGGGATTGCTCCCGGTCGAGGCGGGACTTGACCGATTCGAACGACAGCATCCGGTTGACCGAGAAATGCCGCCCGATATCGCGCAGGAAATCGAGATAGTTCAGATGATCCAACCATTCGGCATTGTTGAGCATCAGCGCCGACTGGCCCGCGCCGCTGCCATCGCCGTAATCGAGGTAGCGGGCAAAGACCTTTTGCATGCCCGCGATATTCTCGTCGATCTGACCGGGCGTCAGAAGCGGGCGCTCATCGGCACGGAATGACGGATCGCCCACCTTGGTGGTGCCGCCGCCCATCAGCGTGATCGGCTGGTTGCCGGTCTTTTGCCACCAGCGCAGCAGCATGACATTCAGAAGATGCCCGACATGCAACGATTTGGCCGTCGCATCATAGCCGATATAGCACGTGACCGGGCCCTTGAGCAGGTGGGCATCAAGATCCTGCAGGTCGGTGCAGTCGGCAAGAAAGCCACGCGCGATGATGATGCGCAGGAAATCGGATTTGGGCTGGTAGGTCATGGGGGTCCGGTCCATGCTTGGGTCTAGGGGCGAGGCTATAGCGGGCGGCAGCGTGAAGGAAAAGGGTTCTCAGGACACTGTCGTACGGGTTGCCGGTGCGATGTCGGGCACGTCGATGGATGGCGTGGACATCGCGGTCATCGAAACGGACGGTCTGACGGTGCAAGGTTTTGGCGAAACCCGCTACCGCGCCTATAGCGACGCAGAGCGGGATGTGATCCGCGCGGCCCTTGGCACATGGCCCGGAGACGCGCGCGCCGATGCGGCGGCGCGCGTCGTGGAAAACGCCCATCTGGAGGCGCTGGACGGCTTGGAGCCGGTCGCGGCCCTCGGGTTTCATGGGCAGACGCTGGCCCATGACCCCGATGGCGCACGCACCCACCAGGCGGGCGATGGCGGGCGGATCTGCGATGTCACGGGGCGGGTGGTGGTCTGGGATTTCCGTTCGGCGGACATGCAGCTGGGCGGGCAGGGCGCGCCGCTGGCGCCGTTCTATCACTGGGCATTGGCCCGCCATATCGGGGCCGAGGGGCCCGTTGCCTTCCTGAACCTCGGCGGCGTGGGCAACATCACCTGGGTCGATCCGCGGCTTGCCGCGCCGGATCTGCCGGGGGCTTGCCTGGCCTTTGACACGGGTCCCGCCAATGCGCCCCTGGATGACGTGATCCGTGCCCGCACGGGGCAGGCCTATGATCTTGAGGGGCGGTTGGCGGCCTCGGGAGCGGTTTCGGGCGATGTGGTCGCGGCATTCTTGCAAGACCGCTATTTTCGTCGAATGCCGCCCAAATCGCTGGATCGCGACGGGTTTCCGGGCCTGGCGGATGCGGTCGCGGATATGGAGCTTGCCGATGCGGTCGCGACCCTTGCGGCCTGTTCGGCGGGGGCCGTGGCGCAGGCCATGGAACATTTGCCAAGCCTGCCCGGGCGGATCCTCGTGACGGGCGGCGGGCGGCGCAACGCGGGGCTGATGGATATGCTGGACGTGGCGCTGGGGCGCCCGGTGGAACCGGTGGAGGCAGCTGGGCTGGACGGCGACGCGTTGGAGGCGCAGGCATTTGCCTACCTGGCCTTGCGGGTGATCCGGGGGCGTTCGACGTCGGCGCCGGGCACGACGGGCGTTGCGGCTGCCGTGGGCGGCGGGCGGGTGTCGCGCCCCTGATCCAATGGTGCGCTGACGCGCGCGGGTCATTCCTCGCTGCGCTCAGGCGTGGGGGCGCTGCCCCCACACCCCCGGGATATTTCAGAAACAGAGAAGGGACATCACGGGGTCCTTGCCGCGCGGGCGCTATGCAACATGGAGGCGGTATACATGATGAGCGCCAGCCAGATCAGCGGGAAGGCGATGGCGCGCGCGGTACCGAAGGGTTCATCGAAGACGAAGACCGCGATCAGGAAGATCATCGTGGGCGCGATGAACTGCAAGATCCCGATCGTGGACAGTTTCAGGCGTTTGGCCCCGTTGGCATACAAGATGAGCGGGGTCGCCGTGACGGCCCCGCATCCGATCAGCAGCGCCGTGTCGTGCCATCCGGTGGTCAGGAAATGCCCCTCGGGGCCAAGCCATATCATGTAGGCGATCGCGAAGGGCGACAGCAGGAGAACTTCGAGCAGGAATCCCTGGTTGGCGCCGATCGGCAGGGTCTTTCGCAGGTAGCCATAAACGCCGAAAGTGACCAGCAGAACCAGCGCCACCCAGGGAAGGCTACCTGTGAACCAGGTCAGGATGATCACGGCGATGGCGGCCAGCGCAACGGCGGCCCATTGCAGCCACGCCAGGGATTCGCGCAAGACGATGGCCCCAAGGGCGACAGAGAACAGCGGGTTGATATAGTAGCCGAGGGCGGCATCGATCGCGCGGTCATTGGCGATGGCCCAGACATAGACCCCCCAGTTGATGCTGATCATCGCCGCCGTCATCGCGGCCATGCCGATCATGCGCGGCTGGGCAAGGGCGCGGCGCAGATCTTCGGTGCGGCGCAGCACGATCAGCAACAGGCCCGCGATCGGCACCGACCACAACACGCGGTGGGCGATGACCTCGACCGCGGGGATATGGTCGACGGCCTTCATGTAGAGGGGCAAGACCCCCCAGAACAAATAGGCCGAGACGGCAAAGCCGAAGCCTGCCATGCTATCGCCGGATTGGGGGGGGTGTTCAGACATGCTGCCGGAATAGCGCACCGATCCGTGACGGGCGAGCGGCAAATCCTGATGGCGCTGATCAAGGGCTGTCATGAACCTGGGAATGATCGTTCAGGAACGCTGCCGGGCAATGTCGAAGCCCGGCGGGGCGAGGGTGAAGCCCTCGAAGCGGAACCCCGGAGACACCGTGCATGAGACCAACGTATAGACGCCCGTTGACCGGGCGGCCTGCCAATGGCCTTTGGGCACGATGATCTGCGGGGCGCCCTTGGTCAGGTCGGGGGTCAGCACGAGGTCGCGGGCTGGACCGGCATCGGTTTCGGCCAGCGACAGGATCAGGGGGGCGCCTGCGTGGTAGAGCCAGATCTCGGTCGCGTCGACCTTGTGCCAGTGGCTCGCCTCGCCTGCCTTGAGCAGGAAATAGATGCAGGTGCCGCTGGGGCGGCCATCGTTCTCGGCGATCCAGGTCTGGCGGTAATGGCCGCCCTCGGGATGGGGGGCGAGGCCCAGGTGGGCGATGATCTGATCTGCGGTCATGGGTGATATCCAACGGTCGCGGCTGCAGGTAGGGTTCAAGGCGCAGCGTAGCGGGGGTCATGGGCTGTGCAAACCGCATTCCCTGGGGCTGGGCGCGGGCAAGGACCTGCCGCGCGGCAATACCCCGGTTTTGTTACGGCGCGCCGGAGCCTGTCAGGGGCAGGTAGATCGACACCACGGTGTCGCCGGGAGCCGACCGGACCAACAAGGCGCCGCCCGATTGTTCCGCGAATCCCTTAGCCGAGGGCAATCCCAGGCCCGATCCCGCCCCCACCGGTTTGGTGGTAAAGAAAGGCTCTACCGCCTTGGCGATCAGGTCGTCGCTCATGCCGGGTCCGCTATCGGCGACATCGAATCGCACGAAGGCGCGACCCGAAAGCTCGGGTGGAAGGTTCGGGTCACGGGCACGATCGACCGCGTGCGCCGAGAGGCGCAGGGTGCCATGCCCCTCCATCGCATCGCGCGCGTTGATGACCAGGTTCAACAGCGCCGCGTTCAGGCGATTGAGATCGGCACGAACCATCATCCGCACGGCCGGCGGCCCGGTTTCCACGGTGATCGTGGCCGGCAAAAGCCGCGAAGACATCGAGGCGAGTTCTGCCAGGACATCTTCGACCTGGGCATCATCAGGGGTCAGGGGCGCGCGCCGCGAAAAACTCAACAATTGGGAGACCAGCCCGGAGGCCCGGATCGCGGCGGCATGGGCCTCGACCACCAGCATGTGGCGTTCCTCGGGGTCCGGGATTTCCTGGTAAAGCTCCAGGTTGCCTTGAAGAACGGTCAGTAAATTGTTGAAATCATGTGAAATACCGCCAGCAAGTCGCCCCACGGCCTCCATCTTCTGAGCTTCGGCACTGCGTTGGGCCGCCTCCTTCAGGGTCTGCCGCGCCGCACGTGTGGTGATCATCGCCATACTGTAATAGCCCACCGCCGCGCCGCAGGTCAGACACATGACCAGGACCGCCATCGCGCCATCGGCAAAAGGAAGCGCATGGACCATCGCAAGCGCCCCGGTGAACCATCCGATCCCGATATCGAAATACAACAGGCTGCCGGGCGGCGTTTCGCGCCACAAGGTGAAGACGCAAAGTGCCACCAGCGCCATGACCGCGCAGAACACCAGCACCGGATCGTCCGTCGTGATCAGGAATGCCGGCAGTGTCACGAACACGGATGTGGTCAGCATGTAGGCCGATAGCGCCAGGGGCCATTGCGCAGATGCGAACCGCTGCCCCCTATGTGACATGACGAAATAGGCAAGCGCTTGGGTCAGAAGGTAAATGGCGCTCCAGATCGGACCGATCCACCAGCCCAGATAGGCATAGAGCCCCAAGCCCGACAGCACGATCACGACAAACCGAACCGCAAGCTCCACCGGTGTCCCGAATTCCCCACGGAACAGAAGGGCGATGTCGTCCGGTCGCCTGTGTTCTCCAGCCGAATTGGCGGAATGGCTGTTCATGCCGTCCCCTTAACGCTCCCACCGCCGAGTCGAGCCTAGCGCCGATGTCAGGGGGCGGACAGACCTATTTCGGAAAGGCCCGTCAGCATTGGATGTGGCGTTGCGGGGCAATGCCCAAAGGCCGCGCGGCTCGGGCCGTGCCGAATGGGGGGCGGGCAACCAAGGGCTGCCCGCGATCCACGTCGTTGCCTTGAGATCCGGGTCAGCCGCGCAGGATCGAGCGGCCCGCAAAGATTGCGGATTCGCCAAGTTGCTCTTCGATGCGGATCAGTTGGTTGTATTTCGCGAGCCGGTCGGACCGGGCGAGGCTGCCGGTCTTGATCTGCCCACAATTGGTCGCCACCGCCAGATCGGCGATGGTGGCATCCTCGGTCTCGCCCGACCGGTGCGACATCACGCAGGTCATGCGGTTGCGATGAGCCATGTTCACCGCGGCCAGGGTTTCGCTGAGCGTGCCGATCTGGTTCACCTTCACCAACAGCGAGTTGCCGCAGCCCTTTTCGATGCCTTCGGCCAGGCGCGCCGGGTTGGTCACGAACAGGTCGTCGCCCACCAGTTGCACCCGGTGCCCAAGCGTATCGGTCAGAAGCTTCCAGCCGTCCCAGTCATCTTCGGCGCAGCCATCTTCGATGGACAGGATCGGGTAGTCATTCACCAGCGCTTCCAGATAGGCGACATTCTCGGCCGCGGTCAGGGTTTTTCCTTCTCCCGCAAACACATAGGCGCCATCCTTGAAGTATTCGGTCGCGGCGCAATCCAATGCCAGCATGATGTCGTCACCGGGCTTGTACCCGGCTTTCTCGATGCTTTTCAGGATGAAATCCAGCGCATCGCGGGTCGAGCTGAGATTGGGGGCAAAGCCGCCCTCATCACCTATGCCGGTCGACAGGCCGGCGGCGGACAGTTCTTTCTTGAGGGTATGAAATACCTCTGATCCCATCCGCACCGCGTCCGCGATGTTTTCGGCGGCGACCGGCATGATCATGAATTCCTGAATGTCGATCGGGTTGTCGGCATGTTCGCCGCCATTGATGATGTTCATCATCGGGACGGGCAGGACATGCGCCGCGGTGCCGCCGACATAACGATACAGGGGCTGACCGGTGTAGTCCGCCGCAGCCTTGGCCACGGCAAGAGACACGCCCAGGATCGCATTGGCGCCCAGACGGCCCTTGTTGTCGGTGCCGTCCAGCTCGCACATGGCGGCGTCGATGGCTTCTTGTTCTGTGGCGTCAAAGCCCGCCAGCGCCTCTGCCAGCTCACCATTCACCGCATCCACGGCATCGCGCACGCCCTTGCCCATGTAGCGGGTCTTGTCCCCGTCGCGCTTTTCCACTGCCTCGTGCACACCGGTGGATGCTCCGGAAGGGACGGCCGCGCGCCCCATTGTTCCGTCATCGAGCGTCACATCGACCTCGACCGTGGGGTTGCCCCGGCTGTCGAGGATTTCGCGGGCGTGGATGTCGTAGATGATGCTCATTGGGTCCCTCCGGATCGGCGTTTGGCCGCTCTATAACAGCGTGGCAAGGTCATGCGAAGTGGCTTGTCGGGGCGCTACTGCGGCACATCCGCCGGTGCAGAACGCAATTTTGCCTCGCGCATCAGGGTATAAAGCCCGGTGGCGATCACCACGCTGACCCCAAGCAATGTCATCAGGTCCAGGGTCTCGCCGAACACGAACATCGCGATGACAAAGGCAAAGACCAGACGCGTGTAGCGAAAGGGCGTGACCACCGCGATGTCGCCGACCCGCATCGCCGCGGTGATCGAGAAATAGGCCGCCATACCCATCAGGATCGACGCCAGAACGAGGGCGGATGTGGCCGCGTCGGGCATGACGAAGCCACCGGTGAACGTCATCACGGCAAGGCCCGCCACGCCCACCGAGGCAAAGCTGTAGCTGGCCAACAGGGTGGTGGGCACGGTCTTGGGCACCGGCCGCGTGGCCAGGTCGCGCAAGCTCAGGCCAATGGTGGCCGCGGCGGCCACCAAGATGAACGGATCGAAATCCTGCCCGCCGGGTCGCAGGATGATCAAGACGCCGATCAGCCCGACGATGATCGCGGTCCATCTCCGCCAGCCCACCTGTTCCCCCAGAAACAGCGCGGCCCCGAGCGTCACCAGTAGCGGCGTGGCCTGGATCACCGCCGAAAGCGTCGACAGGGGGATCAGGGACAGCGCCAGGATGAAGCTGACCGTCGCCAAGATCTCGGCCACGTTTCGCAGCATCACGGGGCGCATCAGCAAAACGGGCGACACCCAGCGGTGGCCCTGAAACCGCGCCCAGATGGCGAACAAGACGGCCCCCCCCAAGCCGAACATGACCAAGAACTGCCCGAACGGAACTTCTCGGGTGGAAAAGATGATCAACATGTCGGTCAGCGCAAATGTCAGCATGGCGAGCGTCATCCAGGCCATACCCTTGAGATTGTCCACTTGCGCATTCCTTTTGAGGGTCGGGATTCTGGCGTAACGCGCGGCGCTCCGAAGGGAAAGAGACATGTACGTGCCGTTACCGGCGGACGCGCGCGCATCCGCATGGTCACGGCGGTGGCGTCACCGCTTCTTGAGGGGCACCCCGTAAAGCTCCAGCTTGTGCCCCTTGAGGGCATAGCCAAGCTTTTCCGCGATCTTTTCCTGCAGCGCCTCGATGTCGGGATCGACGAATTCGATCACCGCGCCCGAATTCATGTCGATCAGGTGATCGTGGTGGTCGCGTTCGGCGTCTTCGTAGCGCGCGCGGCCGTCTCCGAATTCCAGTCGGTCGATGATGCCCGATTCCTCGAACAGCTTGACCGTGCGGTAGACGGTGGCGATGGAAATGCGCGGGTCGCGGGCGGATGCGCGGGCATAAAGCTCTTCCACATCGGGGTGATCATCTGCCTCTTCCAGAACCTGCGCGATGACACGCCGCTGGTCTGTCATGCGCAGGCCCTTGGCCTCGCAGCGGCCCTCGATTGTATCGTTCATCGCCACGATCCCTCAGTCGGTCGCGCGGAGTTCTAGGGGATTTTGTCACGCGGGAAAACCCCGCGCGACCGCTTTTGGCTGCGTTCCATCCGAGTGATGGACGCGCGTGTCACCCTCTCGAGCGTGAGGGTGAACGGTGAAAAAATGCAGACGCGATATTGACTTGCCCTATTGCATGGGCGAGCGAGGGCGAACGCGAGGGATGCACGGATGGCCCAGAAAGATCGGATTGATGCGTTCGGGGCAACGGCACTGACGGGCTTTGCGCTGCTACTGGCTTTCAATCAGGTTGTCGTCAAAGTTGTGAACGAGGGTCTGCAACCGGTGTTTTTTGCCGCGCTGCGATCCATGGGGGCGGCCCTGTGCATCTACATGTGGATGCGGTTTCGCGGCCTCGAGATCTCCATTCAGCCCGGGACACTATTGCCCGGCCTGTTGATCGGATCGTTGTTTGCGGTCGAGTTCCTGTTGTTGTTCCTGGCGCTGGATCTGACGACTGTGACCCGCACCTCGGTGATTTTCTACACGATGCCTGTCTGGTTGGCGCTTGGGGCGCATGTGCTGATCCCCGGTGAACGCATTACGGCCACAAAGGGCGCGGGGCTGGCCTTGGCCTTTGCAGGGGTGGTGATCGCCATTGTGCTGCGCGGCGGGGATGCGGGGGAGGCGTCGCTTTTGGGCGATCTGCTGGCTTTGGGTGGAGCGTTTGCCTGGGCCGGGATCGCGTTGTGCGCCCGGGCCACGTCGCTGAGGACCGTCCGGCCCGAGGTACAGTTGTTATGGCAATTGTCGATTTCCGCCCCGATCCTTCTGGGGTTGTCTTTTTTCTTCGGTCCGCTGTTGCGCGATCCGCAAGCCATCCATTGGGCCGGTCTTGGCTTTCAGATCCTGATCGTGGCCGCGGCGGGGTTCTTGCTCTGGCTGTGGTTGCTTTCGATCTATCCGGCAGCATCGGTTGCAGCGTTCAGTTTTCTGACCCCGGTTTTCGGTGTCTCGCTCGGCTGGTTGCTACTTGATGAGCGGTTAAGCTGGCCGATAGCCTTGGCGCTGGTGCTGGTTGTGGCGGGCCTGATGCTGATCAACCGCGCTGCACGCCCGGCAATGTAGCAACGTATCAGGTCCCGCAAAACGTCTGGTGCACCTGCTGGCCTTCGGTGGGCGCCTCTTCCAGATCGGCAAATGCGGCATCGGCTTGGAACGGCGCTGCAAGGGCTGCATTGAGGCGGTGGAAGGGGGCCAGGTCGCCCTGGACGGCGGCCGTGATCGCCTCTTCCATGCGGTGGTTGCGCGGGATGCGTGCGGGATTGACGGCCTGCATTGCGGCGATGCGGTCCGCATCCGTGCGGGCCTCGCGCGCCAGGCGGGCCTGCCACGGGCCGAGCCACGCATCAAAGGCGGTCGGGTCGATGAATTCGTTGCGCGCGGCCTCGGGCGAGGGGCCCGACAGGGTGCGAAAGACGCGGGTGAAATCGGCGGCATTCTGCGCCATGCGGTCCAGCAGGTCAAAGGCCAGCGCCGCGTCGCCCTCGTCGCTGGTCGCAAGGCCCAGTTTCGCGCGCAAAACATCATGCCAGGCCGCATCAAAGCGATCCGAGAACCCGTTCACGGCGACGGTGAATTCCTCGATCGCGGCGTCGCGGTCGGGCATCAGCGGCAACAGGGCCGTGGCCAGCTGCGCGATGTTCCAGACCGCGATCTGGGGCTGGTTGGCATAGGCATAGCGCCCGAACTGGTCGATGGAAGAAAATACCGTATCGGGATGATAGGCATCCATGAACGCGCAGGGACCATAATCGATCGTCTCGCCTGAAATGGTCATGTTGTCGGTGTTCATCACGCCGTGGATGAACCCGACACCCATCCATTTCGCGATCAGATCGGCCTGCGCCGCGATGACCGCGTCCAGCAGGGCGGCGGGGCCTTCGGCGCCGGGATAGTGGCGCGCGATGGCGTGATCGGTCAGCACCCCGAGGGCCTCGATATCCTTGCGGGCCGCGAAGTACTGAAAGGTGCCCACGCGAATATGCGACGCGGCCACGCGGGTGAACACCGCGCCGGGCATGCGCCCCTCGCGCAGCACGATATCGCCGGTGCTGACGGCGGCCAGCGCGCGCGTGGTGGGGATGCCAAGGGCGGCCATCGCCTCGGACATGACGTATTCGCGCAGAACCGGGCCAAGCCATGCCCGCCCGTCGCCCATGCGGGAATACGGCGTGCGGCCCGCGCCTTTGAGCTGGATGTCGAAGCGCGCGCCGTCAGGGGCCACGACCTCCCCCAGCATCACGGCGCGGCCGTCGCCCAGTTGCGGCACCCAGCCGCCGAACTGGTGCCCGGCATAGACCTGGGCCAGTGGCTCGGCCCCGTCGGGCAGGGCGTTTCCGGCAAAGATACCGGCGATCTCGGCCTTATCCTCGGGCAGCGTGATCCCCAGGCGCGCGGCGAGAGGTCCGTTCAGTGCGATCAGGCCCGGGTTCGGGGCTGCCTCGGGCGGTTGCCTGGTAAAGAACCGGTCAGGCAGGCGGGCATAGCTGTTGTCGAAGGGAAAACGGGCGGTCATGGAGGCGGTCCTTTCCGTGCGACAGATAAGGTCGAATGCGAGGGGTTGAAGAGGCTAGAGCCGCGCCAGCCGCCCGGTCAACAGATCGAAGAAGCCTTCGGCATCCACCTTGTTGATGAAGGTCGCGTTGGCCGGGCGGTCGGTCACGCGCCACCAGTCGGCGACGGTCATGCCCCGGGTGAGGGAGGATTGGGTTTCGATCTCGACATTGATGTGGCGGCCGGAAAACAGGGTGGGCCGGATCAGGAAGGCGGTGACACACGGGTCATGCAGCGGTGCACCGGCACTGCCGTATTTTTCCTTGTCGAACCGTTCGAAGAAATCGGTCCATTCCGCGACCATGCGCCCGACCTCGGTGCCCAGATCACGGAACGCGGCCACACGGGCCGAGGTCGTCAGCGCATTATGGGTCACATCCAGCGGCATCACGGTCAGGGGAATGCCGGATCCAAAAACGATTTCAGCGGCTTCCGGATCGACGTAAATGTTGAATTCGGCGGCTGGCGTGATGTTTCCGACCTCGAAATAGGCGCCGCCCATCAGCACGATTTCCTGCACGCGGCCCACGATGTCGGGGGCCTGCACGAAGGCGGTGGCGATATTTGTGAGGGGTCCAAGCGGGCACAGCGTGACCGTTCCCGGCGGTTGCGTGCGCAAGGTATCGACGATGAAATCGACCGCGTGCATGTCCTGGAGCGGCATGGTGGGTTCCGGCAGGACCGGGCCATCCAGACCGGTCTTGCCGTGCACATGTTCCGCCGTCACCAGGGCATGTTTCAGCGGGCGGTCGCAGCCGGCAAAGACCTTCATGTCTGCACGCCCGGCCAGTTCGCACACGATGCGTGCGTTTCTTGCCGTCAACGCGAGTGGCACATTGCCCGCAACGGCAGTGATGCCCAGAACGTCGATTTCCTCGGGGCTGGCCAGCGCCAGCAGGATCGCGACGGCATCATCCTGGCCCGGGTCCGTATCTATGATGATCTTGCGGCTCATGGGCTGCCCTGTTCTTGCGCCGATACAGCATTGACCGCGTGTCGGGAGACTTCAATGCCTCCGGCGGGGATATTTTTGAAACAGAGAAGCAATGACGCAAAAGGCCGCCCGGTGGGGGCGGCCCTGGCGCGAGGAGGGGTGGTTCAACGGTCTTCGATTTCCACGTAATCGCGCAACGTCTCGCCCGTGTAGAGCTGGCGCGGGCGGCCGATCTTGAGGGCGGGATCGGTCAGCTGTTCTTGCCATTGGCTGACCCAGCCCACGGTGCGTGACAGCGCGAAGATGGGGGTGAACATCGACGTCGGGAAGCCCATCGCCTCGAGGATGATGCCCGAGTAGAAATCCACGTTCGGGAACAGCTTTTTCTCGGTGAAATAGGGATCTTCGAGGGCCTGTTTTTCCAGCGCCTTGGCGACCTGTAGCTTGGGGTTGTTATCGATACCCAACAGGTCCAGCACCTCGTCGGCGGATTTCTTCATCACCTTGGCGCGCGGATCGAAGTTCTTGTAGACCCGGTGGCCAAAGCCCATCAGGCGGAACGGATCGTTCTTGTCCTTGGCGCGCGCGATGTATTCCGGGATGCGGTCGACGGTGCCGATTTCCTCCAGCATCTCGAGGCAGGCCTGGTTGGCGCCGCCATGGGCGGGGCCCCAGAGGCACGCGATGCCGGCCGCGATGCAGGCAAACGCGTTCGCGCCCGATGACGAGGCCAGACGCACGGTCGAGGTCGAGGCATTCTGCTCGTGATCCGCGTGCAAGGTAAAGATCCGGTCCATCGCCCGGGAGAGGATGGGATTGACCACGTATTCCTCGGCGGGAACGGCAAAACACATGCGCAGGAAGTTGGCGGCGTAGTCCAGATCGTTGCGCGGATACACGAAGGGTTGGCCGATGGTGTATTTATAGGCCCAGGCCGCGATGGTGGGCATCTTGGCGATCAGGCGGTGGGATGCGATCTCGCGCTGGCGCAAGTCGGTGATATCGGTGGAGTCGTGATAGAAGGCCGACATCGCGCCGACCACGCCCACCATGACCGCCATCGGATGGGCATCGCGGCGGAACCCGCGGAAGAAATTGCCCATCTGTTCATGGATCATCGTGTGATGGGTGATCGTGGTCTCGAATTTTTCAAGCTCGGCCGCCGAGGGCAGTTCGCCGTAAAGCAGCAGGTAGCACACTTCGAGGTAATGGGATTTCTCGGCCAGCTGGTCGATGGGGTAGCCGCGGTGCAGCAGTTCGCCCTTGTCGCCATCGATGAAGGTGATCGAGCTTTCGCATGACGAGGTCGAGGTGAACCCGGGATCATGTGTGAAGACGCCGGCCTGACCGTAGAGCTTGGTGATATCCAGCACATCGGGGCCGGCAGTGGGTGAGTGGATCGGCAACTCGTAAGTCTGTCCGTCAACGGTCAGTGTCGCGGTCTTGGTCGGTGTTGCCATGGTGGTCCCCTTCTCCAACGTGGTCTGGCGAGGTGCGGGATCGCAACGCTCGCGGCATGGATCGGGGCTTGTCCGCAGGCGGGGCCCCGTTGTCTTGGGCAGCCCCCCGCCATCAGGCGTCGCGGGAGGCGGCGTCCGCCAGGCGGGCAATGGTTTCATCCCGGCCAATGACGAGCATCATATCGAAAACGCTCGGGGTTACGCTGCGTCCTGCCAATGCCGCCCTGAGCGGGGCGGCGAGCTTTCCGAACTTGGTTCCATGGGCCTCGGCCACATGGCTCAGCGTCGCCTCTAACGTGTCACGCGTCCAGCTATCATTCTGCAACTGCGTAGTCAATTCAAACAGTATACCACGGGATACCGCATCGAGCGCCGCGGCGGCCTTCTCGTCCGGTTCAATTGGGCGGGACGCCAATACAAACTGGGCTTTCTCCAAAAGATCAGGCAGGGATTTCGCGCGATCCTTGAGACAATACATCGCTGATTTCAAACTGGATTGCTGCGTGTGCGAAAGCTGCGATGCGCCTGCGGCATCCAGATATCTGGCGATCTCTGCCACGAGATCTGCATCGTCCATTCGCGCGATGTGCCAACCTGCGACATTTTCCAGTTTCTTCAGGTCAAGACGGGCGGGCGATTTGCCGATACCGCCCAGGTCGAACCAGTCGCGCGCCTGCGCATCGGTGAACAATTCGTCATCGCCGTGTGACCAGCCAAGCCGCGCCAGGTAGTTGCGCATTGCGGCCGGCGGATAGCCCATTGCGGCATAGTCCATCACCCCAAGCGCGCCGTGGCGTTTTGACAGTTTCTTGCCGTCCGGGCCGTGGATCAGCGGGATATGGGCCCAGACCGGTTCCGCCCATCCCATAGCATGATAGATCTGCGCCTGTCGTGCCGCGTTGTTGAGGTGGTCATCGCCCCGGATCACATGGGTCACGCCCATGTCGTGATCATCCACCACGACGGCGAGCATATAGGTGGGCGTGCCATCGGAGCGCAGCAGCACCATGTCATCCAGCTGTGCGTTCTGAAACGTGACCGTTCCCTGCACCGCATCCGCGATCACAGTGGCGCCATCGCGCGGCGCCTTTAGGCGCAGCACATAAGGCAGGTCGGGGTGGTTCGTCTGTGGCGCATCGCGCCACGGGCTGAGAAACAGGGTCGAGCGGCCTTCGGCCTTGGCCGCCTCGCGGAAGGCCTGGATTTCGTCTTGCGTGGAAAAGCATTTATACGCCGTGCCCTGGGCCAGCATCGCATGGGCCACCTCGGCGTGGCGGTCGGCGCGGTCGAACTGGCTGATGGCGTCGCCATCCCAGTCGAGGCCAAGCCAGGTCAGACCGTCCAGAATGGCCTGTGTCGCCTCGGGGGTGGAGCGGGCGCGGTCGGTATCTTCGATCCGAAGCAGGAATTTTCCGCCACGCCCGCGCGCGTACAACCAGTTGAACAGCGCTGTCCGTGCGCCGCCGATATGCAGGTAGCCCGTGGGCGAGGGGGCAAAGCGGGTGACGATCTGAGTGCTGTCGACCATGTGATCCCTTCCGCGCCATGTTTGCGGCTGGCGCGTGTTAACTGGTTGGAAACCTTGTCTGGGCAAGACTGGTGTCCGTTTATGGGACAGGGAAGGGACTGACAAGCAGGTGGTCGATCAGGTCGGCATCGAAACCGCGTCTGGGCGGTTGCGGGTTCGGGCGCCCGGGCTCTGGGCGCTCAATACCCTGCAGCAACGGCAGCGGGGCGCGTTGATGCCGTGGTCGGCGGTGGCGCTCGGCCTGGGGGTGGGGCTGTATTTCGGCCTGTGGCGCGAACCGGGTTTCGCGATCTATGCAGCCGCCGGCGTGGGGGCGGCCGTTGGGGGGTGCCTGATGATCTGGTGGCGCGAAACCCTTGGCCCTTTGGGCCTTGCGGTGGCGTTGGTCGCCGGGGGGCTGGGGCTGTCGGGGCTGCGGGCCCATCAGGTCGCCGGACCGGTTCTGGATTTCCGCTACTACGGCGCGATCGAGGGGCGGGTGGTGGCGATTGACCGTTCGGCCTCGGACGCGCTGCGCCTGACGCTGGCCGAGGTCCGGCTGGAGGATATGGACCCCGCCCGCACCCCCACCCGCGTGCGCGTGTCGCTGCATGGCGAGGGGCGTGGGCCCCCGCCGGATCCGGGCACGCTGGTCATGCTGACCGGGCATCTGTCGCCGCCATCAGGCCCGGCAGAGCCGGGCGGGTTCGATTTTCAGCGGCATTCGTGGTTCTTGTCGCTCGGCGCAGTGGGGTATTCCCGCACGCCGATTGTGGTGTTGGAACATCGCAATCCCGGCGATGCGTGGCTGTTCCAGTTGCGCATGCGTTTGTCTGCCGCGATCCGCGCCGAGATCGCGGGGCAGCCCGGCGCCTTTGCGGCTGCTGTCCTGACGGGCGATCGATCAGGTCTGGAGGCAGGCCCGGTCGAGGCGATGCGTGACGCCAATATCGCGCATCTTCTGGCCATCTCGGGGTTGCACATGGGGCTGCTGACCGGCTTCGTCTACGGGGCGCTGCGCCTGATCCTTGCGCTGATCCCCGTCATCGCGTTGCGCTATCCGATCCGGAAATGGGCCGCCGCGGTGGCCTTGGTCGCGGGCGCGTTCTACCTCGCCTTGTCGGGGGGGAATGTGGCCACGGAACGCGCATTCATTCAGGTGGCGGTGATGTTTGCGGCGGTGCTGCTGGACCGGCGGGCCATCACGCTGCGATCGGTGGCATTGGCCGCCATCATCGTACTGGCGCGACGCCCCGAGACGCTGATGTCGCCGGGCTTTCAGATGTCTTTTGCCGCAACCGCTGCCCTGGTGGGGGCCTTTACCGCCCTGCGCGGGGTGTCGTGGATGCGGGCCTTGCCGGTCTGGTTGCGCGGGGTCGCGGCCCTGGTGATATCCTCCGCCGTGGCAGGAGCTGCGACCGCGCCGTTTGCGGCGGCCCATTTCAACCAGATCGCGGTGTTTGGCCTTGCGGCGAACCTCCTGACCGTCCCCGTCATGGGCAGCCTGATCATTACCGCCGCCGTGCTGGCGTTCTTGGTGTGGCCGCTGGGTCTGGCGGGCCCTGTCTTCGCGGTGATGGAGGTGGGCTTGCGCTGGATACTGGCCGTGGCCGGATATGTCGCGGCCCTGCCCGGTGCGGTGGAACAGGTGCCCTCGCCACCGGGCTGGATCCTGGGGGTGGTGTCGCTGGCGGCGGTCTTCGTTCTGCTTTGGCAGGGTCGTTTGCGTTGGGTGGGCGTGGTGCCCCTGGTCGCGGCATTGGGTTCGTGGACGGCGGCGGACCGGCCGCCCATCCTGATTTCGGACACCGGCCGTCTTGTGGGCCTGATGGGACCGCAAGACCGCGCGCTCAGCCGCAGCAGGGGCGACGGGTTCGCGGCGCGGATCTGGCTGGAAAACGACGGCAGCGCCCTCGACCAGCAGGGGGCTGCGGCCCTGGGGGCCTGGCAGCAGGACGGGCAGGGCATGCGGGCGGAATTCCATGGCCTGACACTTTGGCACGGGGCCGGTTTGCGGGCCTTGGGCGAGGCGGCACAGGCCTGTTCCACTCATGACCTCGTGATCGTGTCCGAGGTCACGGACGATCGCGATCTTGCCTCATCCGGCGCGGCGCTTCGCGCCACCATTGCAGAAGCGGGCATGGCGCGACACCCGATACCGCTTGCCGTGATGCGACCTTGCACGTTGATCGATGCAGATGTTCTTGCGATGACCGGGGCCATTGCCCTTGCCCCGACGGAACGGGGTCTCGATCTTAGCACGGCCCGCATGCAGCAAGGGCGCCGGCTTTGGTCGCCCGCGCCCTGACAACCTGGCCCCGAGGGCGCGATCAATAAGTCCGGATCAACCCGACAAGCTTGCCCTGAACGGCCACCTGGTCGTCGCGGAAAACGCGGGTCTCATAGGCCGGGTTCGCGGCCTCCAGCGCGATCATGCCGCCGCGCCGGCGAAGACGTTTGAGCGTCGCTTCCTGCCCGTCGACCAGCGCCACGACGATATCGCCGTTATCGGCGGTCGCGCCCTCTTCGATGACCACGATGTCGCCATCGTTGATCCCGGCCTCGATCATGGAATCGCCTTTGACCTCAAGCGCATAATGGCTTCGCCCGGTTGCGATCATCTGCTGGGGCACGGCCACGTGGGTGGCCACCTGGCTGATCGCCTCGATCGGCGTGCCTGCCGCGATCCGGCCCATGACGGGCAGTTCCGTCGCGGAAGCGCTGACCGGCATGGCCCCACGCGGCGGATCCCTGCGGTCGCCTTCGATCACCTTGGGTGAAAATCCGCCGCCCTGGTCCATCGCATCGGGCATCTTCAGGATCTCGATGGCCCGCGCCCGATGCGCCAGCCGCCGGATGAAACCGCGTTCCTCCAGTGCCGTGATCAGTCGGTGAATGCCGGATTTGGAGCGCAGATCCAGCGCCTCCTTCATCTCGTCGAATGACGGGGGAACCCCGTCGCGCTGCAGGCGCTTGTGAATAAACTCAAGAAGATCACGTTGTTTGCGGGTCAACATGCTCAATTCCTCCACCCAGGGTGCCATGGTCACGGGCGTTCATCGACCCCGCGTTCAGGTAATGTTCTACCCATGTTCCCTGTCTGTGTCAACGAATCACGCAAAAAGAGGTGTCAGCGGAAGGTATTCGACCAGATCACCGGCCTTGCGCGCCGGATCGCCGGGTGCACGCACCAAAAGCGCATTGGCCTGCGACAGGACCGACAACAGCGAGCTGTCCTGGCTGCGGTAGGCGGTGATCTCGGGGAAATCATTGCCCGGCATCAGGTCCGAACGCATGTAGTGCGCGCGCGGTCCATTGGCAGGCAGGTCCTGTCCCAGCCGCGCCTTGAACCTGCGCCGTTCGCCCGCAGGCAACCCCAGAAAAGCCCGCAACATGGGAACCAGGAAGATATGGCCGCACACCATCGCCGACACCGGGTTGCCGGGCAGCCCGAGCAGGGCCGCCTGGCCGATACGTCCCGCCATCAGCGGTTTGCCCGGTCGCATGGCCACCTTGTAGAAGGCGCGGTCCAGTCCCATCTCGGCCGCCACCGACCCCACCAGGTCATGATCGCCAACCGACGCCCCACCCACGGTCACGATCAGGTCGGCGTCCCGCGCCAGCGTCAAGACCTGCGCCACGCTCTCGCGCCGGTCCCGCGCGATGGGCAGCAGGCGGGCATGCGCGCCCTCCGCCTCGATCATCGCCTTCAGTCCATAGGTGTTGGACGCGATGATCTGATCGGTTCCCGGCGTCTCGCCAGGGCTGACCAGTTCATCGCCGGTGGCGATCAGCGCCACGTCCGGCCGCCGTGACACCTGCAGAACCGGGGCGTTCATCGACGCACACAAGGCGATATCCGCCGGCGTCAGGCGGCGCGGCGCCTCCAGCCGCTGGCCCTTGCGGAAATCGCACCCGGCAGGGCGGATATGTGGACCTTTGTCGAGGCTGTCGCCCAGAACGATGATATCTCCCTCGCGGGTGACATCTTCCTGGATGACGATGCGGTCCGCGCCCTCGGGCACCGGCGCCCCGGTAAAGATCCTCAGCGCCTCCCCCGGCGCGAGTGTCCCGGGCCAGGCGCGCCCGGCGGGGGCCTCGCCCACCACGCGCAGGCGCGCACCCGGCACGGCATCGGTATCGCGCAAGGCAAATCCATCCATCGCCGATCCCGCGAAAGGCGGCTGGTCGCGCTGTGCGAATACCGGCGAGACCAGAACCCGGCCCACCGCCTCGGCCAGCGGAACATCTTCCGCAGATACCGGATGGGCCAGCGCCAGACAGGCCGCCAAAGCCTCCTCGACCGAAATCATTCCCCAGCCCCCCCGATCTTTATCCGAAAAATATGGCCGCCGGAGGCATCCCGCGCCCCAGACCGCCAAGCCGCCCGAAAGCCGGACGCATCCCCGGATGCAGGCACCCGCATTTTTTGCTTCAAAAAATGCGTCCGGGCGACGACCCGGTCGGCACGATCCCGGGGTTCAGCCGGCGTCGCCATCTGCCTGGTAGCGCCCCGATTTGCCGCCATCCTTCAGCACAACCCGCACACCGCCGATCTCCATGCTCTTCTCGGCAGCCTTCAGCATATCGTATACCGTCAGGGCCGCAACCGACACGGCCGTCAAGGCCTCCATCTCGACACCGGTCTGGCCCGAGGTCTTGACCGTCGCGGTGATCCGCACGCCCGGCAGATCGTCATCGACCACAAGATCGACCGAGACCCTGGTGATCGGAAGCGGATGGCACAGCGGGATCAGGTCGGCGGTCTTCTTGGCCGCCATGATCCCGG
>CAYWTM010000006.1:0-55431 GCA_964460185.1 uncultured Roseicyclus sp.
TGCTTGGCGAAGGTGTCACCGCTTTCGCAGACCGGACCGACAATGTCGTAGGCGCGCTGTTCGACGCCCGGCGCGGCTTCGATGACCGGTACGATATCGTGCCAGGCCCCATACATCGCAGGGCGGATCAGGTCGTTCATCGCCGCATCGAGGATCAGGAAATCGCGCCCTTCGCCTTCCTTCACGTAGATCGTATCGGCCACCAGCAGCCCGGCATTGCCTGCAATCAGGCGGCCCGGTTCGATCTCCACCTCGATATCCAGATGGCCCACGGCTTCCTTGATCAGCGCCCCGTATTCCGTGGGCAGCGGCGGTGCGGTGTTCGACCGCTCGTAGGGGATGCCCAGGCCGCCCCCCAGATCAAGCCGCTTGATCACATGGCCGTCGGCGCGAAGTTGCTCGGTCAGTTCAGCCACCTTGGCATATGCCAGCCGAAACGGTTCCAGATCGGTCAACTGGCTGCCGATATGGACATCGATTCCCACAACCTCCAGCCCCGGCAGGCGGGCGGCCATGGCATAGACCTCGCGCGCGCGGGCAATCGGGATGCCGAACTTGTTCTCGGACTTGCCCGTGGCGATCTTTTCGTGGGTCCGGGCGTCCACATCGGGGTTCACCCGCACCGTGATCGGCGCCTTGAGGCCGAGGCCCTGCGCCACATCGGACAACGCCTCCATCTCGGGTTCGCTTTCGACGTTGAACTGTCGGATGCCGCCTTCCAGCGCGATGCGCATCTCTTCGCGGGTCTTGCCGACACCGGAAAACACGATCCGATCGCCCGGAACGCCGGCCGCTTTCGCGCGCAGGTATTCCCCCGCCGAGACCACATCCATCCCCGCCCCAAGGCCGGCCAGATGCGCGATGACGGCCTGATTGGAATTGGCCTTCATTGCAAAGCACACGAGGTTGTCGATTCCCTCCAGCGCATCCTTGAACAGCTGGTAGTGCCGCGTCAGCGTCGCGCAGGAATAGACATAGAAGGGCGTGCCGACCGCTGCCGCGATATCGGGCAGGGCCACGTCTTCGGCGTGCAACACGCCATCCCGATACAGAAAATGATCCATCCGCGCCGTTCCCAATCAACCGGTCCGGAGCCGCAGGTAGCACGACGCCTTGGCCGATCAAAGGGGGCTGGACGGCGCCGGGCCAAACGCTAGGGTTTCGCGCAACCAGCAGGGAAGGGAACACCATGGCCAAATCCGCAATCATCGAGGCCCCCGGCGGGCCGGAAGCGTTCAAGATCGTGGATCTGGACGTGGGTGAGCCGGGCCCTGGACAGATCCGCATCCGCCACCACGCCTGCGGGCTGAATTTCATCGACGTCTACCAGCGCATGGGCATGTATCCCCTGCAATTGCCGCACGCGCTGGGCATGGAAGCCGCGGGCGTGGTCGAAGCCGTGGGCGAGGGTGTGACGCATCTGAAAGCGGGGGACCGTGCGGCTTATGCGGCGGCTCCTCCGGGTGCCTATACGCAGGCGCGGGTGATGTCGGCCGCTCAGGTCTGCCCCCTGCCGGACGCGATTTCCTTCGACGAAGGCGCCGCGATGATGCTCAAGGGGCTGACAACCCAATACCTGTTCCGCCGCACGACCCCGATTGCCAAGGGCGACACGGTCCTGTTTCACGCCGCCGCTGGCGGTGTGGGCCTGTTCGCCTGCCAATGGGCCGCGTCCGAGGGTATCCGCCTGATCGGCACCGCCGGCACGGATGAGAAATGCGCGCTTGCCGTCGAACACGGGGCGTCCGAATGCATCAATTACCGGACCGAGGACTGGGCCGCCCGTGTGCAGGACCTGACCGACGGCAAAGGCGTTGACGTGGTCATGGATGCCGTGGGTGCCGACACGTTCGAGGGCTCTCTCGACAGCCTCAAGCCGCTGGGCATGATGATCAGCTTTGGCAATGCTTCCGGCCCGGTGCCGCCGTTCTCGGTCGGTCTGCTTGCGCAGAAAGGCAGCCTCAAGATCACCCGCCCGACGGTGTTCACCCATATCGCCGATCATGACACGTGCCAGCAGATGGCGCGCGACCTGTTCGACAAGGTGACCAGCGGCGCGGTCAAGATCCGCATCGATCAACGCTTTGCGCTGGAAGACGTGGCCGATGCCCACCGCGCTCTCGAGGCGCGCAAGACCACCGGCCAGACGATCCTGCTGCCCTAGGCCGGCTGCCGCGATCCACGCATCATCAAGAACAGCGCCAGTGGCAAACCGGCGCTGACCCCGATGCCGTAGGTCACGGGGATCACCAGCAAGAACCACCAATCCTTGCGGCCGAGGGATTCCCACAACGCCCAGACCGTCAACGCGATGGCGGCGATGGTCAGGTCATAGACCAGCCCGCTTGTCGCGTCGTTCACGTACCATGCGTCGATCATGGCGCCGAGGTCCCAGCCATTGGCCTCGAACCAGGCGTAGAAATAGCTCCATGGCAGGTATGTGCCCACGGCAATCAAGACGAGGTAGACAAGGCGGATGGCGGTCATGGTCGTGCGTCCTTTGGCAAGATGCATCATGACCTAGGGCGGTGATCGGGGATTGGCCAGCGCCGTCCGCGAAAACCGCGGCCGCTGCGGTGACACCATCGCCCCTGTGACAATGCGACGCCGCGATACAATTGACCTGTGCGACAACTCCGCGCTACGCCTCCCGGAATGGTTTTTCCGGGCTGCTTTCCGGAAAGCTTCCGACGCCAGCCGAGGGGATGAGACCTATGTCCGAGATCGAACGCGAAAGCATGGAATACGACGTGGTCATCGTGGGTGCCGGACCTGCGGGTCTTTCGGCTGCGATCCGTCTGAAACAGCTGGATGCGGATCTCAATGTGGTCGTCCTTGAAAAGGGCTCGGAAGTGGGCGCGCATATCCTGTCGGGCGCGGTTCTCGATCCGTCCGGCCTTGATGCGCTGATGCCCGACTGGAAGACCAGGGGCGCGCCGATCACCGTGCCCGTCAAGGAAGACAAGTTCTACATGCTGGGTGAGGCAGGTCAGATCCGCCTTCCCAATTCCCTGATGCCTGGCCTCATGAACAACCATGGCAACTACATCGTGTCGATGGGCAACGTCTGCCGCTGGATGGCCGAACAGGCCGAGGCGCTTGGCGTGGAGATCTTCCCGGGGATGGCGTGTTCCGAACTGGTCTACGGCGAACATGGCGAAGTGCGCGGCGTGGTCGCGGGCGAGTTCGGCAAGAACCCCGATGGTACCCCGTCCGACGCCTACGAACCCGGTATGGAACTGCTGGGCAAATACGTTTTCCTTGGCGAGGGCGTCCGCGGATCGCTCACCAAGGAGGTCATGGCCAAATACGACCTGTCCGCTGGCAAGGATCCGCAGAAATTCGGCCTTGGCATGAAAGAGATCTGGGAAATCGACCCCGAAAAGCACCGCGAGGGATCAGTCACACACACGATGGGCTGGCCGCTTGGGTCCAACGCGGGGGGCGGATCATTCATCTACCATCTTGATAACAATCAGGTTTATGTGGGGTTCGTGGTGCATCTGAACTACCAGAACCCGCATCTCTACCCCTACATGGAATTCCAGCGCTTCAAGCATCACCCGATGGTGGCCGAGTTGCTGAAGGGCGGCAAACGTATCGCCTACGGTGCCCGCGCGATCTCGGAAGGGGGCTGGCAATCGATGCCCAAGGCCGTGGCGCCGGGCGTGGCGATCCTGGGCTGCGGTGTGGGGCTGGTGAACGTGCCGCGCATCAAGGGCAACCACAACGCGATGCTGTCGGGCAAGGCGGCGGCCGAGGCGGCCTTTGCCGCCATTGGCGCCGGGCGCGCCAGCGATGAACTGACGGCCTATGACGCGGAATTGCGCGATGGCCCCGTCGGCAAGGATCTCAAGCCGGTTCGCAACGTCAAACCGCTCTGGTCCAAGTTCGGTCTCTTGGGGGGGCTCGGTCTGGGCGGTCTGGACATGTGGACCAACAGTCTTGTGGGGCTGTCGATCTTCGGCACGATCAGCCATGGCAAATCCGACGCCGAGGCGACCGGAAAGGCACGGGATTTCGAACCGATCGACTATCCGCGCCCCGACGGAAAGCTCAGCTTCGACCGGCTGACCAATGTCAGTTTCTCGATGACCAACCACGAGGAAAGCCAGCCCGCGCATCTGACGCTCAAGGATGCATCGGTGCCGATTGGGGTGAACCTGCCAGATTACGACGAACCCGCGCAGCGGTATTGCCCGGCGGGCGTCTACGAGGTGGTAAGGGAAGAAGGCCAGGATGCGCGGTTCGTGATCAACTTCCAGAACTGCGTGCATTGCAAGACATGCGACATCAAGGATCCGTCGCAGAACATCGTCTGGACGGTGCCTCAGGGTGGTGACGGGCCCAATTACCCGAATATGTGATCGCATGGGCGGGCATTGCGGGTTGGCCCGCATTGCCCTTGCCCCCTGTGCCGCCTAGTCTCTGGAGCAACACCTGCCAAGGAGATGTCGATGCGTCGTTCCCCGGTTATCCTGTCGGTCGCCCTGAGCCTGGCGCTGGCCGCGCCCGCTGCCGCGCAGCAGGCGACGCAAGGTCTGGCGGGGGCGTATCTTGCCGCGCGCTCGGCGGTCATCGACGGGAACCACCGTATCGCCGCCGCCTATTTCGAAAGCGCCCTGTCCGCCGATCCCGGAAACCCGCTGCTGGTCGGCAATGCGCTGTTCGCGAATGCCGCGCTGGGGCAATGGAACCGCGCCTCTGAAATTGCCGGCATGCTGGATGCGGATGCGCCCGGCCAGGAGCTTGCGAACCTCGTGGCGCTTGTTCAGGCCTTGCGTGCCGGCGATCTGGCAGCCGCACGCGCCGCCATAGATGCGGGGCGGGGGGCCGGGCCCTTTATCGACGACCTGGCGCTTGGCTGGATCTTTCTGGGCGAAGGCGACATGAGCCGTGCGTCCGAGGCCTTCGAGGCCGTGGGAAGTGACCCGGTTCTGGCCGATATCGCCTATACGCATCTGGCTTTGGCACGGGCCGCCGTGGGCGATTTCGAAGGTGCCGACCTTATCCTGTCGGGCGAGGCATTCGGCGCGCTTTCGGCCAGCGAACGCAGCATCCGCGCCCGGGTCGAGGTGCTCTTGCAGCTTGATCGCCGGGACGATGCGCTGGAATTGCTCGAGGTGTTCACCCAGGCGGTGCCTGACCCGGCGTTGTTGGCCCTGCTGGACCAGATCGCGGGCGATGACACCGTGCGGCCTTATGATTTCATCACCACCCCCGAAGAGGGGCTGGCCGAGGTGTTCTTTTCCGTGGCGCGTGCGCTGGGGTCTGACGGCGCATCGATCACCCTGCCCCTGCTGTATACGCGCGCGGCACATGCGATCGATCCGGGTCTCAGCGCGGCCGTGATATTTGCGGGCCAGTTGCTGAACCGCGACAATCAGCACAGCCTTGCCGCCGACGCCTTTGCGCAAGTGCCGCCAGATGATCCGCAATATGTCGAAGCGCAGCTTGGCCGCGCCGATGCCTATTTCGAAGAGGGCCGCGAAAACCCTGCCGTCGAGGTTCTGCAATTGCTGGCCGAAACCCACCCCGATCTTGCCACCGTGCAGGCCACCTATGGCGATATCCTGCGCCGGACCGATCAATGCGGCCCCGCGGTCGATGCCTATACCGCCGCGCTGGACCGGGTGGACATCACGCAGCAACGGTACTGGTTTCTCTACTATACCCGCGGGATCTGCTACGAGCGGCTCAGCGACTACGCCGCGTCCGAGGCCGATTTCCGGCAGGCGCTGGTGCTCAACCCCGATCAGCCGCAGGTGCTGAACAATCTCGGCTATTCGCTGGTCGAACAACGCCGCAGCCTGGACGAAGCGCTCGACATGATAGAACGCGCCGTCGCGGCGAACCCGGATTCGGGCTATATCGTCGACAGTCTGGGATGGGTGTTCTATCGGCTGGGCCGGTTCGAGGAAGCGGTCGAACCGATGGAACGCGCGGTCGAGCTCTTGCCGAACGATCCGATCATCAATGACCACCTTGGCGACGTCTACTGGATGGTCGGCCGTGAACGCGAAGCGCAATTCCAGTGGCACCGCGCGCTCAGCTTCGAGCCCGAAGAAGGGGATGCCGATCGCATTCGCCGCAAGCTCGATATCGGCCTTGATGCCGTTCTCGAGGCCGAGGGCGGGGTGGGCGAAAACCGGTGAGGCGCTTTGCCCCTGCAAAGGTCAACCTTGCGCTGCATGTGACCGGCCGTCGAACGGATGGCTATCACGAACTGGATTCTCTCGTGGTGTTCGCAGGTGCGGGCGACTGGATCGATTTTGCACCGGCTGATGCGCTTTCGCTGACGGTCACCGGGCCACGCGCGGCCGGTGTGCCCGCCGATCGCCGCAACCTGATCTGGCAGGCGGCCGAGCTGTTCGGCCAAGACCACGGCGCGGCCATCACGCTTGAAAAACATCTGCCCCATGCGGGGGGCATCGGTGGCGGGTCTGCAGATGCGGCCGCTGCCCTGCGCGGTCTGGCCGAATTGTGGAACCAGCCGCTTCCGGGTGCTGACGCCATCCTGTCACTCGGTGCGGATGTGCCGGTATGTCTGGCCGGAACGCCCACGCGCATGTCCGGCATAGGCGAGGTGTTGTCGCCGCTGCCGCCCTTGCCGGCCTTGTGGCTGGTTCTGGTCAACCCCGGTGTGGAAGTGCCCACCGGCCCGGTCTTTCAGGCGCTCTGCACGGCTGACAATCCCGCGTTGCCGGACATCCCCGCGGATGGCTGGCCCGATGCGCCCGGTTTCGCCGGTTGGCTGCACCGCGCCCGCAATGACCTTGAGGCGCCGGCAAAGACGCTGGTCCCCGAGATCGCCGCATGCCTTGATCATCTGGACACGCAGCCGGGCTGCCTTCTGGCACGGATGAGCGGGTCGGGCGGGACATGTTTCGGCATCTTTGCCGATGCCGTTGCCGCAGACGGGGCGGCCGTGGCGATCCGGGCAGATTGCCCCGATTGGTGGGTGGCGCCAGCGCAAGTCCTGGACTGAGCCCCGTCAGGTCAGGCGCGCAACCACGTAATCGGCCAGGTCATGCATCATGTCGCGCAACGGGTGATCCGGCAGGGCCGCCAGCGCCGCTTGGGCGCGGGCGGAATGGCCCAGGGCCTCGATCCGGGTTTCCTCCAGCGTGCCATGGCGCATCAGGATCGCCATGGCCTGATCCAGATCGCCCTCGTCCTGGCGGCCCTTTTGAATGGTCCTGACCCAGAAGGCGCGTTCACTCTCATCGGCACGCGCAACGGCGCGGATCACCGGCAGCGTCAGCTTGCGTTCGCGGAAATCATCGCCCACGTTCTTGCCGATCGCCCCCGAGGTTCCGCCCCAGTCCAGCAGGTCATCGGCCATCTGGAACGCGATGCCCAACCCGTCGCCATAGGTGGCAAGCGCGCGCACCACGTCTTCGGGCTGGTTCGCGATGACGCCGCCCACCTCGCAGGCCGCCTCGAACAGGGCCGCGGTCTTGCCGCGGATCACCTGCAAGTAGATCTCTTCGGTGGTGGCAAGGTTCATCGCCGCGCTCAGTTGCAGGACTTCGCCTTCGGCAATCACCGCGGCCGCGTTCGACAGGATCGACAAGACCCGGTGATTTTCGGTTTCCACCATCAACTGAAACGCGCGCGCGAACAGGTAATCGCCAACCAGGACACTTGATTTGTTGTCCCACAGCAGGTTCGCCGTGGGGCGACCGCGGCGTTTCTCGCTTTCGTCGACCACATCGTCATGCAGCAGCGTCGCGGTATGAATGAACTCGACCGTTGCGGCCAGCTTTTGATGGTGGACCCCGTCATAGCCGCACAAACGCGCGGCTGCGAGCGTCAGCATCGGGCGCACGCGTTTGCCGCCGGCCTCAACCAGATGCGCGGTCACTTCGGGAATGCGCGGTGCATGTTCGGACGCCATCCGTTCCCGGATCAGCGCGTTCACCGCGTTCAGGTCACCTTCCAGAGCGGATTGCATCCGTTCATGCGGCTTTGTGGCTGCATCATCGAGGCTCATCGCGGCCCGGTCCCTTCCCCTGTCTCGACAAGCACGGCACGGCTGATTAAATGCCGGATATGCTAGAAGTGCTCCGCAGCAACGACCCTACGATCATCGCCTTTGCCTCGGCTCTTCTGTCCGGCGAGGATATAGAGGTCTTCGTTATGGACGTCCATATGAGCGTGCTCGAAGGATCCATCGGCATATTGCCGCGCCGGTTGCTGGTGCGACGCTCGGATGCGTTCGAGGCGCGCGCCGTTCTGCGCGACAATGATCTGCCGGTGTCCGAGTGAATGACGACGCTGACCTCACCCAGGATGCGTTTCTGGGCGGGCGGCTCACGATCCTTCAGCCCCGCACCGGGTATCGCGCAGCCACCGACCCGGTCTTCCTTGCGGCGGCCTGTCCGGCACAAGCGGGCCATCAAGTTCTGGAACTGGGCTGTGGCGTCGGGGTCGCCGCGCTGTGCCTCGCGACACGGGTGCCGGGCCTGGCGTTGACCGGGGTTGAACGCCAGTCGGCCTATGCAGCGCTGGCGCGTCGGAATGCCGAAGCCAACGGTGCCGACATGGATGTGGTCGAGGCCGACCTGGCCTACCTGCCGCCAGACCTGAAACAGCGCGCCTTCGACCATGTGATCGCGAACCCGCCGTATTTTCCGGGGGGGGCAGGCACCCCCGCAGATGACGCCGGGCGCGAGGCCGCGATGCGCGAGGACACGCCGCTTGCGCTTTGGACAGGGACAGCGCGCGCGCGGCTGAAACCCAGGGGCTGGCTGACGATGATCCAGTCTGCCGACCGGTTGCCGGAGTGTCTTGTCGCCCTGTCGGATGGGTTCGGCACCATCTCCGTGCTGCCCTTGCAGTCGCGGATCGGGCGCCCGGCGTCTCGCGTGGTGATCCGTGCACGCAAGGGCGGGCGAAGCCCTTTTGTCCTGCTGCCGCCAATTCTTATACATGAATCCGGATCGCATCCGGGTGATCACCCCGATTACACGGATCTGGCCGAAGCGGTCTTGCGCAATTCGTCTGCGTTGCCCTGGGGTTAACCCTCCGATCATGCCCGTCTTTAAAATCCTATCGTTGTAATTGGTGACAAGACTCGAAATTCGTGCTGCACTCTGGGAACATTCTTTAAAACGAGAGGAGGACCTCGATGTCGCTGAACGCTCATCTTACGGAACTGAAAAAGAAGCATGCACACCTCTCGGCGCGTGTGGAAGAAGCGCAGCGAAGCCCGAGCACCGACGATCTGTCGGTTCGGGAACTGAAAAAAGAGAAACTCCGCCTCAAGGAAGAGATCCGGCGCCTCGATAGCTGACGGCGCTGCCGGTCCGCCTTTCGGGGCTGACCGGGCACTGCATCTTTTCCGGTGACGGAACCCGTGTATCAGACGAAGGTCACGCCTTCGCCAAGCGATTGAAGTGTGCCTGCTTCGGCCTTTAGCCACTCAAGAAAAGCAGCCACCTGCGGCCGTGTCTGTTGCCCATCAGGGCAGACGAACCGGTATTGCGCGTCCGTTCGCAGCGCGATCGGGTAAGGCATGACCAGTCGCCCCTCGCGCAGATCCTTTTCGGCAAGCGAGACGCGCCCCAACACGACTCCGACACCCGACGCGGCAGCGTCGATCGCATGGTCGGCCTGGCTGAACCGTGCGCCACCCTCGGGCGGCGGCGGCAGGCCCGCGGCGCGGAACCATGCGCGCCAGTCGATCGTCGGGCGCAAGAAGGCGATGTCATCCTGATGAAGCAGTTGCGCTTTTGCAAGATCGGCGGGCGCGGGGTAACGCTCCGCCAATTCCGGTGTCATCATCGGGGTCAGCCATTCGCGGATGATCGGTTCAGCATACAGTCCCGGTTCGGTCGGTTGCAGCCCGAACCGGATTGCAACGTCGACGTCGTCACGCGCGAAATCCATGATCCGCAGGGATGCTGAAAACCGCAATTCAATCTCTGGATGGGCCTGCACAAACCCGAACAACCGCGGTGCCAGCCATTTTGCGGTAAAGGCAGGGCCGGCCGTCACGGTCAGGATCGATTGATCCGACAACCTTCGCGCCGCGCGCCATGCGGCCTGCAGCGTGGCAAATCCATCTCGGGCACCCGGCGCCAGAACGCGGCCCGCTTCGGTCAGGTCCACCGCACGGTTCAGACGCCGGAACAGGGGTGCCCCCAGATGATCCTCAAGGGATTTGATCTGAAAACTCAGCGCGGCTGGCGTGACGTTCAATTCGGCAGCAGCCTTGGCAAAGCTCATGTGACGCGCGGCGGCATCAAAGGCGCGCAGGGCTGTCAGCGGGGGCAGGCGGTCAGACATTACACATAAGTAATACTTAACTGAAGGGATGAAAAGTCTCGTTTGTGCCCTGTCAGGAAAAGGGTCATCTAGGGAACAGTTCAGAAACACCTAATCGAAAGGCCGTCGCCATGATCTTTGACAACACAACCAGCCCCGCTGCCCGTGCCGCCATCCTGCAGGCCCATGCCGAGCGTGGGAAAATCCTGGGCGAAGTCTGGAGCTTTCTGACCGGGCGCACCCGCTAGAGCCTTGCGCTGAGCGAAACCCGGGGTTTCCCGATTGTGCGTAGTAAGGTCAACTGTGCTGACCTATGTCACTGCAAGACACCACGAACATGCCAACACGGAAAGGTTGAGACCCATGGAAAGTTTTGCATCAAACGCAAGAACCCGCGACGCCATCGCAGCGGCACGCGGGGAATGTGCCACCTATTTCTGGCACTGGGTCGCGGCGCTGTTCAGCCGTCGCGCCGCTCACTGAAGACCGGCCAAAGGCCACAAAAAAACCCCGGACCGCGCAACCCTGCGCGCCCCGGGGTTTTTCATGCGAAAAGCTCGGCTCAGACGAAGAACTGTGCGCCGTTGGCCGAAATGGTTGACCCGTTGATGAACCCGCTGTCATCGGAGGCCAGGAACACCACGCAGCGCGCGATTTCCTCGGGCTCGCCCAGGCGTCCGGCCGGGATCTGCGGGATGATCTTGGAATTCAGCACCTCTTCCGGGATCGCGCGCACCATTTCCGTTCCGATATAGCCGGGGCAGATCGCGTTCGCGGTGATGCCGGCGCGCGCGCCTTCCTGCGCCAAAGATTTCACGATGCCCAGGTCGCCCGCCTTGGTCGCGGCATAGTTCACCTGACCGGCCTGCCCTTTTTGACCATTGATCGACGAGATCACGATCACGCGGCCGAATTTGCGATCACGCATGCCGGACCATACGGGGTGAACCGTGTTGAACACGCCCGTCAGGTTGGTGTCGATCACTTCTTTCCACTGCTCCGGCGTCATGCGGTGGAACATGGCGTCGCGCGTGATGCCGGCATTCGCGACGACAACCTCGACCGGGCCCAGATCGGCCTCGACCTTCTCGATGCCCGCTTTGGAATCCGCGTAATCGGCGACGTCCCATTTGTAGGTCTTGATGCCGGTCGCCGCGGTGAAGGCCGCGGCCTTTTCATCATTGCCGGCATAGGTCGCTGCGACCTCGTAACCTTCGGCCTTCAGCGCTTTGGAAATGGCTTCGCCAATACCGCGGGTGCCGCCGGTGACCAGTGCAACACGTCCCATGTCTCTCTCCTTCATGGTATGGATCGTAATGTTGTTATGAAAACAATTCAGCCTGCGCAAGATTATTGCGCAGGCTGAATGGTATTTTCACAAGATCAGGGGCGCTCGACGCAGAGCGCAACACCCATGCCACCGCCGATGCACAGCGTGGCCAGACCCTTCTTGGCGCCGCGGCGCTGCATTTCGAACAACAGCGTGTTCAGAACCCGCGCGCCCGATGCGCCGATCGGGTGGCCGATCGCGATCGCGCCGCCGTTGACGTTCACGATGGCCGGGTCCCAACCCATATCCTTGTTCACGGCACAGGCCTGCGCGGCAAAGGCTTCGTTCGCCTCGACCAGGTCCAGATCCTCGACCTTCCAGCCCGCCTTGGCCAGCGCCTTGCGCGATGCGTAGATCGGGCCGACGCCCATGATCGAAGGGTCCAGGCCCGCGGTGGCGTAGCTGGCGATACGGGCCAAGGGTTCGATCCCGCGCTTTTCGGCCTCATCCGCGCTCATCAACAAGGTGGCCGCGGCACCGTCGTTCAGGCCGCTGGCGTTGGCGGCGGTCACCGACCCGTCCTTGACGAAGGCCGGGCGCAGTTTCTGCATGGCGT
Source organism: uncultured Roseicyclus sp. (assembly GCA_964460185.1). GTDB lineage: Bacteria > Pseudomonadota > Alphaproteobacteria > Rhodobacterales > Rhodobacteraceae > JAVJPJ01. The sequence continues at coordinate 12,159 of CAYWTM010000006.1, forward strand.
CCATGGTGGCGCCGTGCCGGATGTATTCATCCTGATCCACGATGATGTCGCCCTTGCGGGTCTTGAGCGTGACGGCGGCGATTTCATCGGCGAACTTGCCGGCTTTCTGTGCCGCTTCCGCCTTGTTCTGCGATCCGACGGCGAATTCGTCCTGCATTTCACGGCTGATCTGCCATTGCTGCGCGACGTTCTCGGCCGTCTGGCCCATGTGGTAACCGTTGAAGGCATCCCACAGGCCATCGCGGATCATGGTGTCGACATACTGCATGTCGCCCATCTTCTGGCCTTGGCGCAAGGCGGCGGCGTGGGGGCTCATCGACATGTTTTCCTGGCCGCCGGCCACGATGATCGCGGCATCCCCCAGCATGATGTGCTGCGCGCCAAGCGCCACGGCGCGCAGGCCCGAGCCGCAGACCTGATTGATGCTCCAGGCGGCGCTTTCTTGCGGAAGGCCCGCGTTGATATGTGCCTGCCGCGCGGGGTTCTGGCCCTGGGCGGCCGTCAGCACCTGGCCGAGGATCGTTTCGCTGACCTCCGCCTTGTCGATGCCGGCCCTCTCGACCACGGCTTCGATGGCGATGCGGCCAAGCTCATGGGCGGGGGTGTTGGCAAAGGAGCCGAGGAAGCTGCCGACCGGGGTTCGAGCGGCGCTTGCGATAACGACATTGGTCATGTTGGAAATCCCTTCCTGTCAGAGCACCGCGCGCCTTGAATCCACGGGCCGCGGCGGAGTCTCGTTCGGAATGCGACATAGAGATGCACACCTTGAAACACAAACTGACACTGTGTCTCAGGCGGGGTGCAAGCCCCTTCTGTGCGGTCGTCACCCGATGCCGTGTCCTTGGCGACCCTGTTCTTTCCAGGGTGGGGTCATCGACGGTGCGCCAAAGTAATAGCCCTGCATGCAATCGACACCCGCCGCAGCCAGCCATTTCGCCTCGCCCTCGGTCTCCACCGCTTCGGACACGACCAGCATGTCGAAATGGCGGGCCAGCGATATCAATGCCTCGTTCAGGACCTGGTTGTCAGGGTCCGCGTCCACGGCGCGGGCGAACTGCCCGTCGATCTTGAGGATGTCGAAACAGAAATTCCGCAAGTGCCGAAAGGCGGTGTGGCCGGCGCCGAAATCATCCAGGGCAAAGGTGATGCCCTTGTCTTGCAGGTCTTCCATGAAGATCTTGACGATTTCGGGCATCAGCATGGCCGAGGTCTCGGTGATCTCGAGGATAAGACGCTGCACCGTGTCGGGGCGTTGCCGGATCGCACGGCGCAAGGTCTGCATCCATTCCGGGTATCCGATCGAGCGTGCCGACATATTGATGGCAAGCCTCAGCGACGGGGTGGACTTCAGGGCATGCAACCCGATGCGCAGTGCGATGCAGTCGATCTGTCGGCCCAGGTCCTGTTCCTCTACCGCGTGGATGAATTCGCGTGCCGGGATCACCCGCCCGGTTTCATCGAGAATCCGAATCAGGCCTTCGTAGAACGCCACGCCGGCCCCATCGGCCCGCATGACGGGCTGATAGGCAAGCACCGCATCCCCCCGGCCGAGCGATTTCCGCACCATGGCCAGCGTTCCGGAATCGCGTTGGGCAAGGGCCGCGTCCAGCGGGCTTTCCGATCCGGCATCCACCAGTTTCCGTCCCATGCGCCCCATGGCCAAATGCTCCGACTGCAAAGTCCTTGCCCAGATGAAGCGGCGGGCCTTAAGAAAACATGAAGACTGGCATTTGGTTAAAATACCGAAGGGATGGCGGATGCAGGCGACAGGACGCTGCGGCTGGTGCGGGAACGATCCGCTTTATGTGGCCTACCATGACACGGAATGGGGGGTCCCCGAACATGACAGCCGCGCCTTGTGGGAAAAGCTGATCCTCGACGGCTTCCAGGCCGGTCTGTCATGGATCACGATCTTGCGGAAACGCGACGCGTTTCGGGCGGCTTTCGACGGCTTCGATCCCCACAGCATCGCCAATTGGGGCGACGCGGACGTGGCCCGCCTGCTGTCGGATCCCGGCATCGTGCGCCATCGGGGCAAGATCGAGGCCACCATCTCGAACGCGCGTGCCTGGATCGAGATGGAAGATCGCGGTGGCTTTGACACCTTCGTCTGGAAACATGTCGACGGCGCGCCCCTGGTAAACCATTGGGCCACCCTTGCGGATGTCCCGGCCTTCACCCCGCTCAGCGAACGCCTGTCAAAGGACCTCAAAGCCGCCGGCTTCCGCTTTTGCGGCCCCACCATCGTCTACGCCTGGCTGCAGGCCACCGGCGTGATCAACGACCATCTGGTCACCTGCTTTCGCCATCAACAGGTCCACGCCCTGCGCCGCTAGGCCGTCATCTCCCGCATTCTCTGTTTCGAAAATATCCCGGGGGGCCCGGAACGGGCGGGGGCAGAGCCCCCTCAGGTCCCGCCACGCGCGATCACCGCCTGGATCAGGGCGATGGCCTCGTCACTTGCCCATTCGGCATCTCCCCTCAACCGTCCGATCTCCTGGCCTTCGGGGTTCAGGATCACGGTTATCGGCAGGCCGAAAATCGCCATTTCACGCGCGATCTGCTGATTGATGTCGCGATGCTCGGTCAGCAAGGTGATGTTCTCCTCCTCGAAGAACCGCCGGATGGCCTGGGGCGGGTTGCGCCCTGTCGCAAGCGTCACGACCCGGAAATCCTCGCCGCCCAACTGGTCTTGCAAGGCATTGAGCGCGGGCATTTCATGCCGGCAAGGGGCACACCAGGTGGCCCAGAAATTCAGCAGCACGTATTGACCCGAATAATCCGCCAGCGCCCCTTCGCCACCCTCTGCCAATTCATACGGCAGGGCCGAGGCCGCGACAGGTGTCTCGTGCAGGACCATGCCGCGCATTTCCCCGGTAAGGTAAGCGCTCAGATCCTGTGCCATGGCAGCATTTGCACCAAGCGCGCAGGCAAGGTAGATCACGGCAGGGCGCAGCTTGCGGATCATCTTTCTTGTTCCTCCAAAAAGACCAGGGCCGATATGACAGACCAGACCAACACCATGTGGGGCGGGCGCTTTGCCGCCGGGCCGGACGCGATCATGGAGGCGATCAACGCCTCGATCGGTTTCGACAAACGGCTGGCCCGTCAGGATATCGACGGCTCCCGCGCCCATGCCGCGATGCTGGCCGCCACGGGCATCCTAAGGGATAGCGACGCCGAGGCCATTCGGGAAGGCCTGCTCACGGTCTTGTCAGAGATCGAGGGCGGAACCTTCCGGTTTTCCACCGCGCTCGAAGACATCCACATGAATGTCGAGGCGCGCCTGAAAGAGGTGATCGGCGAACCTGCGGGCCGGTTGCACACCGCCCGATCACGCAACGACCAGGTGGCCACCGACTTCAAGCTCTGGGTCCGCGACCAGATCGACGCGTCGGTCCAGGGCCTCGAGGCGCTGATGCGCGCCCTTCTGGTGCAGGCCGAGGCCGGGGCCGATTGGGTCATGCCCGGCTTTACCCATCTGCAGACCGCGCAGCCCGTCACATGGGGCCATCACATGATGGCCTATGTGGAAATGTTCGGCCGCGACCGCTCGCGGTTTGCCGACGCGCGCACACGCATGAATGAAAGCCCTCTTGGCGCGGCTGCCCTGGCCGGCACATCGTTTCCGATCGACCGGCACATGACGGCCGCGGCGCTGGGCTTTGACCGGCCTGCCGCCAATTCGCTGGATGCGGTCAGCGACCGGGATTTCGCGCTCGAATTCCTGGCCGCCGCCTCGATCTGCGCGATGCACCTGTCGCGCTTTGCCGAAGAGTTGGTGATCTGGTCTTCCGCCCAGTTCCGCTTTGTCGCCCTGTCAGACCGGTTTTCCACCGGATCGTCCATCATGCCCCAGAAAAAGAACCCCGACGCGGCCGAACTGATCCGCGCCAAGATCGGGCGGATCTTCGGGGCCAACGTGGCGCTGATGACGGTGATGAAGGGACTGCCACTGGCCTATTCCAAGGACATGCAGGAAGACAAGGAACAGGTCTTTGACGCCGCCGACAACCTGATGCTGGCGCTCGCCGCGATGGAGGGCATGGTGCGCGACATGTCCGCCAATCGCGCCAGTCTCGAGGCGGCGGCGGGTTCGGGATTCTCCACCGCCACCGACCTGGCCGACTGGCTGGTCCGCGTGCTCGACCTGCCGTTCCGCGATGCCCATCACGTCACCGGCACCCTTGTCGCCATGGCCGAAGACGCCGGCGTCGATCTGCCGGATCTGACGCTGGATCAGATGCAGTCTGTCCATGCGGGGATCACCGGGGCTATCTTCGACGTGTTGGGCGTGCACAACTCGGTCGCATCGCGCACGTCCTACGGCGGGACCGCGCCAAGCCAGGTGCGCGCCCAGGTTGCCAGATGGAAGGATACCTTGGCATGACCACGATCCGACGCCTCGCCCTGACAGGCCTGATCGCCGCGCTTGCGGCCTGCGGTGCCGATGGCGAACCCGAACGGCCCGATCCGCGCCCCGTCAGCGGCATTTCGATCACCGGCACGGCCGAGATCGGAATAACCGGTCGCGGCTGACCTGCGCCGCCACGGTCCCCGGGCGCGGTGCGGACAAATGCGGTCCGGCGACCTTCTGCGGATGGCACGGACATGAAATTTCGCGCGAAACACCCGTTGAACCCTTCGCGAATCGCCCCTAACCTCTGTCATTCAAAAGGTTAACCGACCCCTCTCGCCCATAGGCTGTTTCCATGGACAAAATCCTGATGACCCCGCCCGGCTATCAACTTCTGAATGCCGAGCTGAAGCATCTCAAAAGCGTTGAACGCCCGAGCATCATTCGGGCGATTTCCGAGGCGCGCGAGCATGGCGACCTGTCGGAGAACGCGGAATATCACTCGGCCAAGGAAAAGCAGTCCTTCATCGAAGGCCGCATAAAGGAGCTCGAGGGCACCCTGAGCCTGTCGCAGGTCATCGACCCCAAGACCCTGTCCGGGCCGATCAAGTTCGGGGCCACCGTGGTGCTGGTCGATGAAGATGACATCGAAAAGACCTACCAGATCGTTGGTGAGGCAGAGGCCAATATCGAAAAGGGCCTGCTCAACATCAAATCGCCCCTCGCGCGCGCCTTGATCGGCAAGGAGGAGGGCGATAGCGTCGAGGTCAAGACGCCTGGCGGTGACAAGGATTACGAGATCGTCTCGATTTCTTACGTCTGATCCAGCCAGCGGCCTGCTGGCCGACGCGCCCCTTATTGGACGAACACGCCCAATGCCTGATGACCGGAAACCCACCACCCTCGAACTGGGCCTCTACGCGCGGGAGGAACCGGCGCGCCGCGTCACCGGCGTCGAGATCGCGGCGATTGTCCTGACGGTCGCCTGGCTGATCGGGGTGTTCATCTTTACCCGTGGCACGCCGCCGGTGGACGGGGGCGGCGTGGCCGATGCGGTTCTGGCGGTTCTGGCGATCCTGATGCCCGTGGCGCTGATCTGGGTGGCGGCCACGGCGGTGCGAACCGCCCGCGTGCTGCGCGAGGAAGCCGCGAGGCTTCAGGCGTCCATCGACGCCATGCGGGCAGCCTATGTGGAACAAAAGCAAGGCGCGACGCTCGACCTGAAACCGGCCGTGGTCCAGAAGCTCGATGAACTGGTCGAGGCGCAGCGCGCGGCGGCGCAGGGCGGGCATGCCACGTTCTCGTCCTTGCGCGCCTTGCCGCCCGCCGAGGACCGCGCCGCGGTTCGCCCGCAAGCGCCCACGGCCGAGGTTCCGCAGCCCGGGCTGGCCTTTGCCACCCCACAGGAGCCCGAACCGATTTCCGTGGCCGATTTCATCAAGGCGATGAATTTCCCCGAAAACGAGCATGACAAGGAAGGCTTCCGCACCCTGCGCCGAGCCCTGGAGGATCGCGCGACCGAACGCCTGATCCGCGCCAGCCAGGATGTGCTGACGCTGTTGTCCCAGGATGGCATCTACATGGATGACCTGCGCCCCGACCGCGCCCGCCCCGAGGTCTGGCGCAAGTTTGCCGATGGCGAACGGGGGCGGGCGATTGCGGCGCTGGGCGGCATTCACGACCGGTCGTCGCTGGTGCTGGCGGCGGGCCGGATGAAGAAAGACCCGGTGTTCCGCGATGCGGCGCATCATTTCCTGCGCCATTTCGACCGCACCTTCATGGAATTCGAACGCCATGCCTCGGACGCGGATATCGTGGCGCTGGCCAACACCCGCACCGCGCGCGCGTTCATGTTGCTGGGTCGTGTGACCGGCACCTTCGACTGAGCGTTGTGGGGCCTCGCCTCGGATCAGCCAAGCGCGTCGATCAACGCGGCCTCGTGGCCCAGTCCCATGATCCAGCCTTCCTCGCGGTCGCCTTCCAGCAAGATCTCGTCCAGCATCGACGGCGGCAGTCCGGCAAAGGCCTGGGCCAGAACGCGCACCTGCGCCGCATCGAGGATTTCATCCGCCTGCTGGCGGGCGCGCACCTCCCGATCCAGAAGCGAAGGGTAGATTTCGGCCAGCACGATCGGCGCATCACGGGTCTCGAACGGGCGCACGGCCAGCATCTGTCCATAGCGCTGGCGCAGTGCCTGAAGCCGGGGCAGGCCAAGCAAGGCCTGGCTGCCGACCGATCCCGTGGTGAACAGTTTCCAGCAGGGCTGGGCGCGGGGCAGGCGCCGTTCGACCTCGCGTCGCTCGGCCATCCCGTGGGCATGCCGCTGTGATCCCCGCATGGGAAGATCGGGTGTCGCGCGCGACGTCGGGCAGCCCCAGAACGGGCCTATACCGGGAAACCTGCGATTGATCTGCTCGGCCACGTCAAAGCGGTTGTTCGCGTTCGCCGCGTCATCCTCGATCGTCGCAGACAGCCAATCCCAAAGGGCCAGCGGATCTGCCCGGCCGGTCATCGCCCGCGCAAATCCGCGCGGGTATCCGAACGGGAAATCAAACCCCGCCAGCACGCGGTGCTCCTGGGCCAATGCCGCATCAATGGTGGTTTCCAATGCGGCCTGCGCCGCCGCCCGCGTGCGGTGATACGCGACATCCACGCGGCCGGCCGATGCCGTGGCAACAAAGATCGCGTCCTTGGTCGGGCGCGCGGGCGACGGTTGTGACCGCGCGGACCAATCCACCATGATGACGGTGTCAAAGCCGGCGGATGTCCCTGGGCGCAACAGGTGTTCGGCGCGGCTCAGATCCTCGGGCCGGTTGATGTTGAAAAACGCCGGTATCGCGCCGGGCGGGAACTGCACCGCAACAGCACCATGATGCGATGTCCAGTCTGTCACCTTGCGCATGCCATCGCGCAAGGCCGCCCGCAACTGCCCGCGCAGACCGACCGACCATAGCCCGCAGGTGCCATGCATCCCATCCGCCGTGGCGGCCAGCACGATGGGCGCATCCTGCCCCATCAGGCGGGCCGCCAGATCAGCGGGCAGGAACGGGGTGTCCACAGGCGCTGTCAGAACCTTGCTTGCCCCCCGTTCGGCAGCCCAGTCCATCGCGGCCAGGATACCGGCCAGCGGGCCGAACCCGGCCGCGTCGCCATCGTGCAGAACCGGCAGGCCGAACCGCGCGTAGCGTGCCGGATCATCATTTGCGTTGATCGCCAGCGCCGCACAATGCGGGGCCAGTCGCCCGATGACATGCGCGATCAAAGGCTGCCCGCCGAGATCCGCAAACCCCTTGTCGCCGCCGATCCTGCGCCCCGCGCCACCGGCGAGGATCACGCCAAGCGGTTTTTCCGGTTTTGTCACATCGCCCCCATCAGACTTGCTGAAACGCCGCCTCGAAATGGATGAATTGCATCTGCCCGGCCCACGCCTTAGGCACGCGGCACCGCAGCCCGTTTTCCGTTTCAAAGGCTACCGCAAGCCCGATGCCAGCCGCCACATCCAAATCCGCCTTTTTGCGCGGCATCCGCGCAGCGGCCCCGTTCTTGGTGGTCGTGATCCCCTTCGGGATGCTGTTCGGCGTCGTGGGCACCGAGGCGGGCCTGTCGCTGGTCGAAGTCATGAGCTTCACCACGCTGGTGATTGCCGGCGCGTCCCAGTTCACCGCGCTGCAACTGATGGCCGAAGAGGCGCCGACGCTGATCGTGATCGCCTCTGCTCTGGCGGTCAATCTGCGCATGGCCATGTATTCCGCGGCACTGGCGCCGCATCTGGGGGCAGCGCCCTTCTGGCAACGGGCGTTGATCGCCTACATGAACGTGGACCAGACCTATGCGCTGTCGCATCAGAACCACGAGGATCACCCCGCCGCACCACTGGCCGACAAGGTGGCCTTCTTCTTTGGAACCTGCGTCCCCATCGTGCCGCTTTGGGTGGCCGCGACCTGGACGGGTGTGGTGGTGGGGGCCGCTATCCCGCCGCAACTGGGGCTCGATTTCGCGGTGCCGATCACCTTTCTGGCGCTGATCGGCCCGGCCTTGCGGACCCTGGCCCACGTGGCGGCGGCGCTGACCTCGGTCGTCATGGCGGTGCTGCTGTCGTTCTTGCCGTGGAACCTGTGGCTCTTGGCTGCCGGCCTGGCCGCGATGATCGTCGGAGCCGAGGTGGAACGCCGGATGGCGCTGCGAGGCCGCCCATGAGCGGATATTCCACGCTTGAGGTCTGGATCATCATCCTGGCCCTCGGGGTCGGCACCTTTCTGATCCGGTTTTCGTTTCTGGGCGTTCTGGGGGACCGGGATCTTCCGCCATGGGTCTTGCGCCACCTGCGCTATACGGCGGTCGGCATTCTGCCCGCGATGGTGACGCCGCTGGTGTTGTGGCCCCACGGGGCCGAAGGCGGGCTGGATCCGCAGCGCATCGCCGCCGCGGCCGCCGCACTGGCCCTTGGTCTCTGGACCAAGAACCCTATCTGGGCCGTGGGTGGCGGCATGGTGATGTTCTGGTGCTTTGGCTGGCTGCTCGGCTGACCGGCCCGTAATCAGACCCGGTCCTGGCCGTCCCTAGCCACCGTCGCTCCACCGTGTCCGGTACAGATCGAACCGGCGGTCGCGCAGGTTGCGCACAGATCCCGCCGCGCGGGCCCATTGCACCGTTGCAAGGTTCAGATCGGCCACGATGATCATCTCGACATTCTCGGAGGCTTCCGCCGCGATCCCGTCGCGCGCAAAGGGGAAATCGCACGGTGTGAAGATGGCCGATTGCGCGTACTGGATATCGAGGTTCGATACATTGTCGAGATTTCCGACCATGCCCGAGGTCACGACGTAACACTGGTTTTCGACCGCGCGCGCCTGGCAACAGTACTTGACCCGCAAATGCCCGTGCCGCGTGTCGGTGTTGTACGGCACGAACAAGATCCGCGCGCCCTGATCGGCCAGGCGGCGGGCGGCTTCGGGGAACTCGCTGTCGTAGCAGATCATCACGCCGATCGGGCCGCAGTCCGTGTCGATGACGTCGATCGAGTCGCCGCCCTTTATGTTCCAGCTGGATCGTTCATCGGGGGTCGGGTGCAGTTTTTCCTGCCGGTGCACCGTGCCGTCGCGCAGGAACACATGGCAGATGTTGTGGATATCGCCATCCTCGGTCTTGGTGGCGTGGCTGCCGCCGATGATGTTGATCGCACGGCTCAGCGCCATCGCCTTAAGTCGTTCCACAAAGGTCGCGGTGTGCTCGCTTGCGCGGTCAATGGCGCGGTCCGGCGGCAGTTCCTCGTCCTCGCAAGATAGCAGTTGCAGGGTGAAATGTTCCGGAAAAACAACGAAATCCGACCCGTATTCCGCGGCGATATTGGTGAAATAATCGACGGTTTCGTAGAATTCTTCGGGGGATTTCAGGGTGCGGGCGTTCAGCTGCACCGAGGTGACTCGCACGATTTCCGTGTTCGTGCGGGTGACCGGCTGGCTGTCCGAGGACGGATCGTAATACGGATTGCGCCAGATCATCAGGGCCGCATGGCCGCCTGACGCGCGGTCTTCGGGGGCGTAGTGGGGCAGGGCGCGCAGCGGCTCGAACCCGCTTCGCATCTGGAAGGACAAGATGGTGTCCTTGAGGTCACCGTTCTTGACGGCCTCCAGATAGGCTTGCGGCGTGCCGTGGGTGCGCTGGGCGCGGCGAAAGCCGGGAATGCGGCCGCCAAAGGCGATGCCCTTCAGCCCCAGGTCCACGCAAAGCCGTTCCCGCGCGCTGTAAAGCCGCTTGCCGATGCGCAGACGCCGGCGGGACGGATCCACCATCACCTCGAGCCCGTACAGCCAGTCCCCGTTTGCGTTATGCTGCGACCCGTACCCGCCGCCGCTGATTTCCGACCAGCTATGGGCGGCCATCACCCGGTCTTCGTTGATGATGGTCGAGGCCGCGTAGCCCACGATCGCGCCCTCGTAGACGGCGATGAAGGTGCCTTCGGGAAAGGCGCTGATCTGGCCCGAGATCTGGCCGCGCGTATAGGGGGCCTCTTCGGGGTAGACGCGGCGCGACAGGTTTACCGCACCGTCCACATCGGCCAGCGTTGCGTGGCGGATTTCAAGCGTGGGCCTGGTGTTCGTGGCCATGATGTCTTTCCTTGGCTTGGGTGCCGCCAACCTCGCAGCTTCGGGCGCGGCCCTCAAGACCGGGGCCCGGGATCACGCCAGCAGACGGGCCAGGTCCGGATGGGGGAAACTGCGCCGGACGGTAACAGCGTAGAAGATCTCGGTGATATTCAGGTCGAATGGCGCGGTGGCCAGTACACCGCTTGCGATTTCGTCGGCCAAAACGACCGAGGGCACGATCGCCAGGCCATGCCCCGCACGGGCCAGAAGACGCACCATCGCCATGTCGTCGACTTCGGCCAGTATGCGAGGTTGCGCGCCGATGCGCGCGGTCAGCGCCTCGAACCCGGTGCGGATCGAACTTTCGGTGGGCACGATCACCGGCTCGGCAGCCAGCAGGCCCGCCAGATCGCGGTGCTTCAGGCGTTCGGGCGGGCCATGCAGGTGCACGGGTTGCTCGGCAATGCGATGGGCCACGAAATCGGCGCCATAGTCGCCCGGAGGCGGTTCGGTGGTCAGCACGATATCCAGCGCGAGGGATTTGAGCGACGCCAAAAGCGCGTCGGCATTGCCCGATTTCAGGATGATGCCCGCAGCGCCCGATTCCAGAACCGGCCCGAGAAAGGACATCTGGAAATTCCGCGACAGCGTCGACAGCGCCCCCACCCGCAGGGGCTGCGGCGCGGGACCGGCACGCTGGAGCGTCGCCAGCAGTTCTTCCCCCGTGCCAAAGATTCGTTCCGCATGATCCAGCGTGATCCGGCCGACTTCGGTCAGATCCAGACGCCGGCCGACGCGGTCGAACAGGCGGTGGCCAAGCCGATCCTCCAAGGTATTGATCTGGCTTGATAATGCGGATTGAGACAGGTTCAGCCGCTCGGCCGCGCGGGTCAGGTGCCCCTCGCGGGCGACCTCGCGGAAATAGCGCAGGTGGTGATAATTCAGGTGATCCATTGTTCTAATTTATAGAACGAAAATACAGAAAAGATATATTTTTTATCTCTCTCCAAGTCGCATACCCATCGCTCAAATTCAAACAAGGGGGTTACCCAATGGAACATGTGATGGATATCGCGGCGACGTTCGTAGCGCAGCTGCAGCAGCCGACGCTGGCGTTTCTGATCGGCGGCATGATGCTGGCCGCGCTGGGCAGCAAGTTGCAGGTGCCGGATGCGGTCTACAGCTTCATCGTGACGCTGTTGTTGCTGAAAGTCGGGCTTGGCGCGGGGATCGCAGTGCGCGAGGCGGATCTGATGTCGCTTGCGGTTCCCGCGCTTTTCGCGGCCATTCTGGGCGTTGCCATCGTGCTGCTGGGGTCGCGGACACTGGCGCGCTGGAAAGGGGTCAGCCACATGGACGGCATGGCCACGGCAGGCCTGTTCGGGGCGGTGTCGGCCTCGACGCTGGCGGCGGGCATGGCGGTTCTGGACGATGAAGGCATTGCCTACGAAGGGTTCATCGGCGCGCTTTACCCCTTCATGGACATTGCAGCCCTCGTGACGGCGATCGTCATGGCGCGGATGGCCAAGGCCCGGAATGCGGCGACACAGGCCATTGCTGCCGGGGACGGAACCATGACCATGGGCGGCGGCGGGTCCGGCGGGCCGGGCCTTGCCGGAAGCGGAGTAGATGCGGGCATGGTGCGGGGCATCCTGACCGATACCTTCCGGAGCCCTGCGGTATCCGCCCTTCTGTTGGGCCTGGCGCTGGGGATCCTGGCCAAACCCGATGCCGTCTTCGAAGGCTTTTACGAACTGCTGTTCCGGGGCCTGTTGTCGATCCTGATGCTGATCATGGGGATGGAAGCATGGTCGCGGCTGTCGGAATTGCGGAACGTGGCGCATGCCTACGTGGTGTATGCGGTCGCCGCCCCCCTTGTGCACGGCGCGATGGGCTTTGGGGCCGGGGTTCTGGCCCATCACCTGACCGGGTTTTCGGCCGGTGGCGCGGTGCTGCTGGCGGTGATGGCATCGTCCAGCTCGGACATTTCCGGCCCGCCCACCCTGCGCGGTGCCCTGCCAGAGGCGAATCCCTCGGCCTATGTGGGCTCGTCCACCGGTCTCGGAACGCCAGTGGCCATCTTGTCGATCCCGATCTGGATCGCGCTGGCCGGCATGGTGATCGGGTTCTGATCGCCGGACGAGAGGACCACGGAACCGGCGCGGCCCCTGCAGGCTGCGCCGGTCCTGGTTTCGCGCATCAGTCGCGGGCGGAAGACGCTGGATAAGTGCCCAGGACCTTCAGGAAGCTGGTGAAATAGGCCAGTTCCTCAAGCGCGAGTTTCACATTCGGATCGTCGGGGTGGCCTTCGATATCGGCGTAGAACTGTGTCGCGGTGAAAGAGCCGTCGACCATGTAGCTTTCCAGCTTGGTCATGTTGACACCATTCGTCGCGAATCCCCCCATCGCCTTGTACAGCGCGGCCGGGATGTTGCGGACGCGGAAGACAAAGGTGGTCATCATCGTGTCGGCCCGCCGGGTGAGGTTCGGAGCACGATCCATGATCAAGAACCGCGTGGTGTTGGAGTCATGATCCTCGATGTGGCGCGCCAGCACGTCGAGGCCATAGATCTCGCCGGCCAGTTCCGACGCCAGCGCGGCCTGGGTCTTGTCGCCCCATTCCGCCACGTCGCGGGCGGCGCGGGCATTGTCGGGGCTGACGCGGCCCTTGATGCCGTGTTCGCGCAGGAAACGCGCGCATTGCGGCAACAGGACAAGGTGGCTCCAGGCCTCCTGTACATCGGTGATCTTGGCGCCGGGCACGGCAAGCAGGTTGATATGCACCCGCACGAAAGCCTCATCCACGATGTGCAGCCCGGATTCGGGCAGCAGGCGATGAATGTCGGCAACCCGGCCATAAGTCGTGTTTTCCACCGGTAGCATCGCCTGGTCCGCGCGGCCCGAAACGACCGCGTCGATAGCTTCTTCGAAGGTCGGGCAGGGCAACGCCTCCATCCCCGGCCGTGCCGCGTGGCAGGCCTGGTGCGAATAGGCTCCGGGTTCGCCTTGAAAGGCAATGCGTGCGGTCATGGGTCCACCTTGAGGTGAGAGGGCGTTTGGTCGCGCCCCTCTACACCTTGCCATGGACCCATGAAACCCCATACATACCCGCGAACACCGCGAGCCAAGTGGGATAGATATGTTTGACACGATGACGCTTACCAAAGGTTTCGGATCGCTTTGCGCCGGTCTGCTGGTTCTTCTTCTGGGCGGCTGGGCCGCCGAGAGCCTCTACAACATCGAAAACCACGGCGAAGATCACGTGCGTGGTTACGTGATCGACACCGGTGTCGAGGAAGTCGCCGCCGAAGAGGTGGTCGAGGTTGCCTTTGCCGACGTGTACGCCACCGCAGATGCATCCGCCGGCGAACGCCTGTGGCGCCAGTGTTCGGCCTGCCACCAGCTGGAACCGGGCGCGAATGGCGTCGGTCCATACCTTCATGGCGTCGTCGACCGCCCCAAGCACAGCGCCGAAGGTTACAATTATTCCGATGCGCTACTGTCGCAGGACGGCGCATGGACGCCGGAAAACATCTCGGCCTTCATCGAGTCCCCCCGTGCATACGCGCCGGGCACCGCCATGGCATATAATGGCATGCGCGATGTCGAGGACCGGGCCAACCTGATCGCCTACCTGGCGACGTTCCAGTAAGCCCGTAAGTCCGCGGGCCAAGATAACACCAGAAAATCAAGGGCCGCGCCGGCTGGGCGCGGCCCTTTTCGCAAGCCCGGTCGGGGCGCGCTCTGCCCCCTCCGGCCAGTTCCCTGCAGACGCAGCCCCCCCTTTTCGCCTATTGCTTGGATATGGCCACCCCATCCTTGGCTTGCTCACTTGCAGATCACATATTCTCAACTTGAACCCCGGGGGGGCTGGTCCTTAACGTGGAACGACCCAGATCATGTGGGACATACAGATGACGCGCTTGGAGAAACCGATGCAAAATCGCCCTGCCGCCGCCACCCGTTTGGCCGAAGCCGAGACCGCCACCCGGATGTTTCCGGCCATCACCGCGCTGCCCATTCTGGGTGCCGCCGCGATCTGGCTGCTGATGGCATGGCCCGGCCATGCGCAAGACGACATCATCGTCACCCATGGCGTGTCGACATTCGGCGTCGATGAACTGAGCTACCCTGCCGATTTCGAGGCGCTGTCCTACGTCAATATCGACGCGCCGCAGGGCGGGGAAATGTCGCTCAGCTGGTCCAGCGCCGGCGGGTCGTTCGATTCGATGCATCCCTACACCAACCGCGGCTCTCCCGCGGTTCTGACCTCGATCTTTTTCGAATCGATGCTGGAAGGCACGTCCGACACCATCGGCGAGGCCTATTGCCTGCTGTGCGAGGAAATCCGCTATCCCCAAGACCGCGCATGGGTCGAATTCGTGATCCGGCCCGAGGCGCGGTTTTCGGATGGCAGCCCGGTGACGGCACAAGACGCGCTGTTCTCGTACGAGATCCTGCGCGACGAAGGCCTGCCCAGTTTCCGCGCGAACCTGCCGCAGACCATCGCCTCGGCCGAGGTGATCGATGATCGAACCATTCGCTACTACTTTGTCCCCGAAGCGCAGCTTCGCGGTCGTGTCGAAAATGCCGGTGGCCTGCCGGTGTTCAGCCAGGCCAGCCATATCGCCAGCGGCCTGGATTTCGACGAACCACGCATGACCCCGTTGATCGGGTCGGCGCCCTACATTCTGGGCGAGGTCGATCCCGGCCGGCGCACCGTCTTCGTGCGCAACCGCGAGTATTGGGGCAATGACCTGCCGATCAATCGTGGCCGGCATAATTTCGACAGCATCCGCGTCGAATACTACGCCGACGCCCTGGCCGCGTTCGAAGGCTTTACCGCGGGCAATTACCTGTTCCGGCAGGAAAACAGCTCCCAGGCCTGGGCCAACAATTATGACTTCCCGCGCCTGAACGACGGCGTCGTGGTGCGCGAGGAAATCGAACAGGGCACGATCGCGTCCGGTCAGTCCTTCGTGATGAACCTGCGCCGCCCGCAATTTCAGGACCCGCGCGTGCGCGAAGCGATTGCGCTGATGTTCAACTTCGAATGGACAAACCAGACCCTGTTCTACGGGCTGTATTCGCCCATCGACAGTTTCTGGGAAAACACCGATCTCGAGGCCTCGGGCCTGCCATCGGATGCGGAACTGGCGCTGCTGGAGCCGTTCCGCGGGGACCTGCCCGAGGAAATCTTTACCCAAGAACCCTTTGCCACCCCGGCATCCGATCCCGACCGGTCGTTCGACCGTCGCCAGGCGCGGCGCGCCACGGCCCTGCTGGAAGAGGCCGGATGGGTTCCGGGCGACGACGGCATGCTGCGCAACGCATCCGGTCAGACCCTCGACGTGGAGTTCCTGAACGCCGGGCCGCTGTTTGACCGGATCATCAATCCGTATGTCGAAAACCTTCGCGCGATCGGTATCAACGCAAGCCTCAACCGCGTGGACGGCGCGCAGATGTCCAATCGTCAGCGCGAGGCCGATTTCGACGTGATCACCGACCATTTCGCCATGGGTTATGAACCAAGCACCGAGTTGCGCCAGTATTTCGGCACCCTTGGCGCGGACGAGGCCCTGTTCAATTCGCCCGGTCTGGCGGATGAAACGGTCGACCGTCTGCTGGAAACCGTAATCCGCGCTGAAACCCGCACCGAGATGGAGGTCGCCGTCCGCGCGCTGGACCGCGTGCTGCGGGCCTACCGCATTCGTGTGCCGCAATGGTTCAACGACAGCGCCTGGGTCGCGTATTACAACCTCTACCGCTACCCCGAGGAATTGCCGCCCTACGGCATCGGGTATCTCGATTTCTGGTGGGTCGACCCCGACGCCGCGGCGGCGCTGCGCGAACAAGGTGTGCTGTAACACCAAATGGGCGCTTATATCCTCAGACGGCTCTTGCTGATCATTCCCACGCTTCTGGGGATCATGGTCATCAACTTCTCGTTGACCCAGTTCGTCCCCGGCGGCCCGGTGGAACAGGTTCTGGCGCAGCTTGAGGGTGAGGGCGATGTGTTTGCCGGCATTTCCGGCACCGGGTCGGAAACCGGCGGCGCCGGGGGCGAGATCGAAAGCGCCTATGAGGGCGCGCGCGGCCTGCCGCCCGAATTCCTCGACGATCTGCGCATCCAGTTCAACTTTGCCCGCATCGTCTGTGCCGACGGGTTCGAAGGCGAACCGGACCTGAGGGACGAGAACTGCGTGGCCGAGGATATTCCGGCGCTGGAACGGTTCGGGCTGATGCTGTGGGATTATGCGCGCTTTGATTTCGGCGAAAGCTATTTCCGGTCCATCGGCGTGCTGGAACTGGTGGCCGAGAAATTGCCGGTGTCGATCACGCTGGGCCTTTGGTCGACGCTGATCGCCTACATCGTGTCGATCCCGCTGGGCATCGCAAAGGCCACCCGCGACGGCAGCCGTTTCGATACCTGGACGTCCGGCGTCATCATCGTGGCCTACGCGATCCCTGGCTTCTTGTTCGCGATCTTGCTGCTGATCCTGTTCGCGGGTGGGCGGTATTTCCAGATCTTCCCGCTCAGGGGGCTGACCTCGGACGGGTTCGAGGACATGACCTTCATCCAGCAGGTCGGCGATTATTTCTGGCACATCACGCTGCCGGTCATGGCCTCGACCATATCGGCCTTTGCGACCCTGACGTTGCTGACCAAGAACAGCTTTCTGGACGAGATCAAGAAGCAATACGTCATGACCGCCCGCGCCAAGGGCCTGCGAGAAGGCCGGGTTCTTTATGGCCACGTGTTCCGCAACGCGATGCTGATCGTGATCGCGGGCTTTCCGGCGGTGTTCGTTGGCGTGTTTTTCGGCGGCAGCCTGATCATCGAGACGATCTTCAGCCTCGACGGGCTGGGCCGGCTCGCCTTCGAGGCGGCGGTCAGTCGCGATTACCCGGTGATCTTCGGCACGCTGTTCGTGTTCGGCCTGATCGGCCTGGTGGTGGGGATCTTGTCCGACCTGATGTATGTCTGGATCGACCCCCGAATCGATTTCGACACGCGGGAGACCTGAGATGGCCATGCCCGATCAGAGCCCAGCGCTGCCCATCGATGCCGACGGCACCGCCACCGTGATCGTGCCCGAACGCCGGCGCGGCTGGCTGTCGCCGCTCAACCGCCGCAGGTGGGAGAATTTCAAGGCCAACCGCCGCGCCTACTGGTCGCTGTGGATCTTTGGGTTTCTCTATATCCTCAGCCTCGGGGCCGAGCTGATCGCCAATGACAAGCCCATCCTCGTGCATTCGCAAGGCGGCTATTACACCCCGATCTTCAGTTTCTACCCCGAAACCGCCTTCGGCGGCGATTTCCGCACCGAAGCCGTGTACCGCGATATCGAGGTGCAATGCCTGATCATCTCGGGCGGGCTGGAGGATTGCTGGGACGATCCAGAGGCCGTGATCGAACAGGTGCAGGACACCGGCACCTTCGACGGGGCCGAAGTCGATCAGGGTTGGATCCTTTGGCCGCTGATCCCCTATGCCTACAACACCGTCAACGACCTGGGCCGCGCCGCGCCGTCGCCGCCCGACGGCAACCACCTGCTTGGCACCGACGACACCGCGCGCGATGTGCTGGCGCGGGTGATCTACGGCTTCCGCCTGTCGGTCAGTTTCGCGCTGGTCGTGACCTTGCTGACCTCGGTCATCGGGATTGCGGCCGGGGCGGTGCAGGGCTTTTTCGGCGGTTGGATCGACCTGATCTTTCAGCGCGTCATCGAGATCTGGAATTCCACGCCAAGCCTGTTCGTGATCATCATCATCTCGGCCATCTTCACGATGAATTTCTGGCTGTTGGTGTTCTTGATGGTGCTGTTTGGCTGGACGGGCCTGGTGGGCGTCGTGCGGGCCGAATTCCTGCGCGCGCGCAATTTCGAATATGTCCGCGCGGCCCGGGCGCTGGGCGTGTCGAACGGGGTGATCATCTTTCGCCACGTCCTGCCCAATGCCATGGTCGCCACGCTGACCTTCCTGCCCTTCATCGTGACGGGCACGATCGCGGGCCTCGCCAGCCTCGATTTCCTGGGCTTCGGCCTGCCGTCTTCGGCCCCGTCGCTGGGCGAAATGACGCTGCAGGCCAAGAACAACCTGCAGGCCCCCTGGCTGGGCTTCACCGCGTTCTTCACCTTTGCGATCATGCTCTCGCTTCTGGTCTTCGTCTTCGAAGGCGTGCGCGACGCATTCGACCCCAGAAAGACGTTCCGATGATGCAGACCTGCGGTGTAGCGACATGAGTGTGCTCGAGGTCAGGAACCTGTCGGTCACTTTCGGGCAGGCGGGACAAGAGGTGCACGCCGTGCGCGGCGTGTCCTTTCACGTCGACAAGGGCGAGACCGTGGCGCTGGTGGGCGAAAGCGGATCGGGCAAATCCGTCACCGCGCTCAGCACGGTATCCCTGCTGTCGGGCGTCGCCGGGGTTACAGGATCGGTCACCTATAACGGCCGCGAAATGGTTGGCGCCAGTGACACCACCCTGCGCGAGATCCGGGGTAACGACATCAGCTTCATCTTCCAGGAGCCGATGACATCGCTGAACCCGCTGCACACGCTGGAAAAGCAGATCACCGAAAGCCTTGCCCTGCACCAGGGACTGACGGGGCGCGCCGCACAGGCGCGGGTGATCGAGTTGTTGACCAAGGTCGGCATCCGCGACCCCGAAACACGGCTGGGGGCCTATCCGCACCAGTTGTCGGGTGGGCAGCGCCAGCGCGTGATGATCGCCATGGCCTTGGCAAACGGCCCCGATCTGTTGATCGCGGATGAGCCGACAACGGCGCTGGATGTGACCATTCAGGCGCAGATCCTCGACCTGCTGGCCGATCTGAAACGCGACATGGGCATGAGCCTGCTGTTCATCACCCATGACCTGACCATCGTGCGCCGCATTGCCGACAGGGTCTGCGTCATGCAGGGCGGCGAGATTGTCGAACAGGGCAAGACGGAAGAGATCTTTGCCGACCCCAGACACCCCTATACCCGCAAACTGCTGGCGGCCGAGGCCACCGGAAGCCCCGACCCCGTCCCCGATGCGGCACCCGAGATCGTGTCGACCAGCGATCTGCGGGTCTGGTTCCCGATCACGCGCGGCCTGATGCGGCGCACCGTGGGGCACATCAAGGCGGTGAATGCCGCCACCCTCAGCGTGCGTGCCGGCGAAACCCTTGGCATCGTGGGCGAAAGCGGATCGGGCAAGACGACGCTGGCGCTGGCCATCATGCGGTTGATTTCATCGCAAGGCCCGATCGTGTTCAGCGGGCGTGATGTGCAGGGCCTGAAATCCCGCGACATGCGCGGGCTCAGATCCAACATGCAGATCGTGTTCCAGGATCCCTACGGGTCCCTGTCACCGCGCATGACGATCGAACAGATCGTGGCCGAAGGGCTCGAGGTGCACGGCGTCGACAAGGGCCACCAGCGGCAAAGGGTGGCCGAGATCCTGACCGAGGTCGGTTTGTCGCCCGACATGATGGACCGCTACCCGCACGAGTTTTCCGGCGGCCAACGTCAGCGTATCGCGATTGCGCGGGCAATGATCCTGCGTCCCAAGCTGGTGGTTCTGGATGAACCGACAAGCGCCCTGGATATGACGGTGCAGGTCCAGATCGTCGATCTGTTGCGCAGCCTTCAGCGCAAGAACGACATCGCCTACCTGTTCATCAGCCACGACCTCAAGGTCGTGCGCGCGCTGAGTCACAAGGTCATCGTCATGAAACAGGGCGACGTGGTGGAAACCGGTGAGACCAGCGCGCTGTTCAACAATCCGCAGTCCGAATACACCCGCGAACTGATGCGTGCGGCCTTTGGCGATCTGCCGCGCGGCAGCGCCGCCTGACCGATGGCTCAACCGTCGGATCTCTGCGGTTAAGTGGATATTAACTTTGAAGGCAAAGACTGAGGGCTGACGGGCACGTTGACAGGGTTCGTCACGCTCTCCCGGGGGCACTCCGGGGCGCTTTCGGGAACCCCCATCCCGACCGATCTTTCCGATCGCGCCCCGTATCCCGTGGATCACATCCGAAGTCAGAACGCGGGGGAATGCCCCGTGGCGCACATCTCGTAGGCATCGAACCCGCGCGCGATCATCCGGGCCAGTGGCCGACCTTCGGGCAGGATGCGGAAGGCGTCGGGCGTGGCCTCGACCATGCCCGGAAAGGCCGCCGCGGTGCGGGCGAACATTTCGGCAAGATCGCCGCGTGCGATCTTGAAGCCCTGCGTGATCTCGGTTGTGTCGATGCGGAAATCGCATAACAGCATTTCGATCATGCGGGCCCGCATGCGGTCATCCCCCCGAAAGACATGGCCGCGCCCTGTGGCAAGGTCCCCGGCGCGCACGGCCTTTTGGTAGGCGGCGGTGCCGCTGGCGTTCTGCGCGTAGCCTTGCGGAAACCGCGATATCGCCGAGGCGCCAAGCCCGATCAGCACGTCGCAGGTGTCATCGGTATAGCCCTGGAAATTGCGGCGCAGCCGCCCGGCTGCCGCGGCTTTCGCCAAGCCGTCATCGGGGCGCGCGAAATGGTCGATCCCGATGTCGCGGTATCCATCCCACAAGAACAGTTCCCGCGCGGTGTCATACAGGTGCACCCGGTCTTCGGGTCCCGGCAACGCGTCCGTCGGGATCAGGGATTGGCGCTTGGCCATCCACGGCACATGGGCGTAGCCATAAAGCGCCACCCGGTCGGGCATCAGCGACAGCAACATCTGAACCGATGCCGCCATCCGGGCCTGATCCTGATCGGGCAGGCCAAACAGGATATCCGCGTTCAGCGATCCCACCCCGGCTGCACGCAGGGCCTCGACCGCCTGACGGGTGACCTCGTAGGTCTGAATGCGGCCAATGACCTCCTGGATATGGGGGTCGAAGTCCTGCACCCCGATCGAGGCGCGCGACATGCCTGCGGCGACCAGCGCGTCAATGCGCGCGCTGTCGATCTCGTTGGGGTCGATCTCGACCGAGAACTCGGCGTCCCCGGTAAAGTCGAAGGCCTCGTGCAAGGCGCGCGACAGGTCGGTCATCAGCGCCGGTGACAGCAAGGTCGGCGTGCCACCGCCCCAATGCAGCCTCGCAATCTCGACGCCTTCGGGCAGCAGACCCGCCAGAACGGCAATCTCCGCCTTGAGGCTTTCCACATACGCGATCACCGGTCCGTCGCTGCGCATGCCCTGTGTCCGGCAGGCGCAGAACCAGCACAGTTTGCGGCAAAACGGCACATGAAGATAAAGCGATATCCGCGATCCCGACGGGATCGAAGCCAACCAGTTCAGATACTGCGCACCGTCCACGTCGCCCGAAAACTTCGTGGCCGGCGGGTAGCTGGTGTAGCGGGGCACCTTTGCGTCGAAGAGACCCATACGGCGAAGTTGCGAAACATGATCCATGCATCTACGATTACGTGCGAACAGGTCGTCTTACTTTGATGCAGATCAAAATCTCAATGTCCCGAGACGGTGGAAGGTAAAACCCATGCCCAGGAATCAACTTGCCATGCCGCAGGTGGATTGTGCGGACTGCCCCATTCGGCATCGGGCAGTCTGTGCACGCTGCGAGTCGGATGAACTGGAGCAGCTCGAGGCGATAAAATACTACCGATCCTTCAAGGCCGGAGAGGCGATTTTCTGGGCTGGCGACAGGATGGATTTCGTGGCCTCCGTCGTTCAGGGTGTCGCAACCCTGACCCAGACGATGGAAGACGGGCGGCGTCAGATGGTCGGCCTGTTGCTGCCATCGGATTTTCTGGGACGCCCCAATCGCGACACGGTCAATTTCGACGTCACGGCCACCACCGATGTGCAGCTGTGCTGTTTCCGCCGCGCCCCGTTCCAGGAAATGCTGGTGAGCACGCCCCATATCAGCCAGCGGTTGCTGGAAATGACGCTGGACGAACTGGATGCCGCGCGGGAATGGATGCTGATCCTCGGGCGCAAGACCGCACGCGAAAAGATCGCCAGTTTCCTGTCGATCATCGCGCGTCGCGATCAGGGCGCAGCGTCGGCAAAGGATCAGATCTCGTTCGATCTTCCACTGACGCGCGAGGCGATGGCCGATTACCTGGGCCTGACGCTTGAAACGGTCAGCCGGCAGATGTCGGCGCTCAAGCGCGATGGCGTCATCCTGCTGGAGGGCAAGCGACGCGTGGTCGTGCCGGATATCCAGACGCTTCTGGATGAAACCGGGGACGATGCGGATGGCGGCGTCCTGTCCTAGGACGCCACCGAAAGCTTCGATTCAATGCGCCAAGAACACCGGCACCGCCGAGTGTTCCAGCATGTTGCGCGTGGCCCCGCCCAGGATCGCCTCGCGGAAACGGGAATGGCCATAGGCCCCCATCACCAGCATATCGGCATCGATATCCGAGACATGGCGCGCGATCACCTCGCTGACACGCGTCAGGGTCTGGGGCAGGATCGTGACTTCGACCTTTGCGCCATGCCGGGTCAGCATCTTTGATATCTCGGCGCCCGGATCGGCAGAGCTGTCGCTGTGACGGCTGGGCGCAACGATGCAAACGCTGACCTGTTTTGCGGACACCAACAGCGGCAACGCGCGACGGATCGCAACCATCGCCTCGGCGCTGTCATTCCAGGCCGCCACGATCCGTTCGGGTCGCGTTGGCATCTCCATGCCGTCCGGCATGACAATGATCGGCGCCTGCGCATGGAACAGTGCGGTTTCCGCAACCATCGGCGCATCCGAAGGTTTGTCCGGTCCGTAGGGTTTGGACAGGAAGACAAGATCGGCAAACCGCGCGCGGCTGGCCACCACCGATATCAGCGAAGGGCCGGGGACAACGATGGCCTCGACCGCCCAGGTGGCCTCATGCCTGGCCAGCACGTCCCGCGCGGCCTGTTCGATCTTTGCGGCTTCCTGTTCGGAATAGGCAAACATCTCTTCATGAATCATCGCGGTCGCGCCGGCGTAGTAATACCCCATCTGGCTGCGGTCTATGCCAAGGCAAAGCACATCCAGATGCGCGCCATGGGCGGCGGCAAACGGCGCGGCCGCATTCAGAACGCCGGCCACCTCATCGGGGTCGGTCAGAATAGTGAGGATGGATTTATAGGCCATGGGATCCTCCACGAAATCGGCTCTGTCCCACGTCTATTTTGCCCCTGCGTGGGCTGCATTGACCTGCATCAAGTGGCGGGTCCGTTTCATTTGACATGGATCAAGGCCGCTTTCCTTCCAATCCGCGATGACGGGTCAATGGAACGGTTCCGGGCGTCCGAAAGAGTCGCACCGGGGCACAGGAATAAGGGACATTCGATGCTTGATTACGTAAAGCTCCTGATCCTTGGCCTTGTCACGATCTGCGCGGCCATTGCGGCCAACTATGCGCGCGACGCCGCATATCTGGTGCATATGCTGCTGATCATGGCCTCGGCCGGAGGGTTGTTTTTGTGGCAACTGCGCCGCACCGGCGAAGACCTGGTGCCAGTGGCCATGGACGAATACATGGACGGCCCCGTGCGTGCGGCCGCCATCGCGACCGCCTTCTGGGGTGTCGTAGGCTTTCTTGTCGGCGTGATCATCGCCTTCCAGCTGGCCTATCCGGTCCTCAATTTCCAGTGGGCCGAAGGATACCTGAACTTCGGGCGGTTGCGGCCGCTGCACACGTCGGCGGTAATCTTTGCCTTCGGGGGCAACGCGCTGTTGGCGGCCAGCTTCTACATCGTGCAACGCACCTGCGCCGTTCGGATGTGGGGCGGCGGGCTGCCGTGGTTCGTGTTCTGGGGCTATCAGCTGTTCATCGTGATGGCGGCGACGGGTTACCTTCTGGGGTCGAGCCAGGGGCAGGAATATGCCGAACCCGAATGGCTGGTCGACCTGTGGCTGACGATTGTCTGGGTGGCGTTCCTGGCGGTCTACATGGGCACCTTGCTGAAACGGAAAGAGCCGCACATCTACGTGGCGAACTGGTTCTTGCTCAGCTTTATCGTGACCGTCGCGCTGCTGCATGTGGTCAACAACCTGGCGATCCCGGTTTCGATCTTCGGCTCGTCCTCGGTCACCGTGATGGCAGGCGTGCAAAACGCCATGACCCAGTGGTGGTACGGCCATAACGCGGTGGGCTTCTTCCTGACCGCCGGCTTCTTGGGGATGATGTACTACTTCGTGCCCAAGCAGGCCGAACGCCCGATCTTCAGCTACAAGTTGTCGATCATTCACTTCTGGGCGCTGATCTTCCTGTATATCTGGGCGGGCCCCCACCATCTGCACTACACGGCGCTGCCCGATTGGGCCTCGACGCTGGGCATGGTGTTCTCGGTCATCCTGTGGATGCCGTCCTGGGGTGGCATGATCAACGGCCTGATGACCCTGCAAGGCGCCTGGGACAAGCTGCGCACCGATCCGATCCTGCGGATGATGGTGACCAGTCTCGCGTTCTACGGGATGTCGACCTTCGAGGGGCCGATGATGTCGATCCGCGCCGTCAACAGCCTGAGCCACTATACCGACTGGACGATCGGCCATGTGCATTCCGGCGCTCTGGGCTGGAACGGCATGATCACCTTCGGGATGCTCTACTACCTGTTCCCGAAACTGTGGAACCGGTCGTCGCTCTACAGCCTCAAGGCTGTCAGCTGGCACTACTGGCTCGCCACCATCGGCATCGTTCTCTACGCGGCCTCGATGTGGGTGACCGGCATCATGGAAGGCCTGATGTGGCGCGAGGTCGATGCGCAAGGGTTCTTGGTGAACTCCTTCGCGGACACCGTGGAAGCCAAATTCCCGATGTACGTGGTTCGTGGTCTGGGCGGGGTCATGTTCCTGACCGGTGCGCTGATCATGTGCTGGAACCTCTGGATGACCGTGACGCGGGGTGGCGAAAAGCAAGACACCCCGACCATGGTCCCGGCAGAATAAGGAGGGTCTGACAGATGGGTATTCTGGACAACCACAAGAAAATCGAAACCAACGCGACCCTCCTTCTGACGCTCAGTTTCCTGGTCGTCACGGTGGGGGGCATCGTGGAAATCGCGCCGCTCTTCTACCTCGAGAACACGATCGAGGACGTGGAAGGGGTGCGGCCCTATTCGCCGCTGGAACTGACCGGGCGCGAAATCTACGTCCGCGAGGGCTGCTATGTGTGCCACAGCCAGATGATCCGTCCCATGCGGGACGAGGTCGAACGCTATGGCCACTACAGCCTGGCCGCCGAAAGCCGCTACGACCACCCGTTCCAATGGGGGTCGAAACGCACCGGGCCGGACCTGGCCCGGGTCGGCGGGCGTTATTCCGATGAATGGCATGTGGATCACTTCACCCTGCCGCAATCGGTGGTGCCTGAATCGGTGATGCCGTCCTACGCGTTCCTTGCCGATACCGTGGCGCGACCGACCTATGTTGCCGATCTCATGGAAACGCACCGCATGGTCGGTGTGCCCTATACCGACGAGATGATCGAGAACGCGCAGCTGGATTTCATCGAACAGGCCACCGATTTCGGCGATGGCGGTGTCGTGGATCGCTATCCGGGCGCGCAGCAGCGTGATTTCGATGGCGACCCGGCCCGCGTGACCGAGATGGATGCCCTGATCGCCTACATGCAGATGCTGGGAACCTTGGTCGATTTCTCGACCTTCACGCCCGAAGAAGCCGTGGCAAGCCGGTAAAGGAGGCCCGATATGGAAGATACCTACACCATCATGCGGGTCTTTGCAGGCAGTTGGGGCGCCGTGTTCATGTTCGTGAGCTTCATGGTGATCCTGGTGTTCACGCTCAGACCGGGCAGCCGCAACTTGCATCGCGACACTGCCGATATCCCGTTCCGCCATGACGATCGCCCGGCCACGGATGCGCCGCGGCCCACTGGCCAGCCCAAGGAGGCGCGGCAATGACCGACCAGAACAAGACCCCGACCGACGAACAGATCCTGCTGGAAGGCGATCCCGATACCACGGGACATGTCTGGGATGGCATCAAGGAATTCAACAATCCGCTGCCGCGTTGGTGGCTGTGGACCTTCTACGCGACGATCGTGTGGGGGGTGCTCTATACAGTGGCCTATCCGGCGTGGCCTTTGATCAACGGGGCGACGCCGGGGCTGCTGGGCTATTCCACCCGCGCCAATGTGGCCGAGGACATCGCCCGGTTCGACGGAATGAACGCCGATATCCGCACCCGCCTGACCGAGGTCGAGTTGACGGCGATCAACCGCGACGACAATCCCGACCTGTATAATTACGCCATTCAGGGCGGGGCCGCGACCTTTGCCACCTGGTGCAGCCAGTGCCATGGCGCGGGTGCGGCCGGTGTCCAGGCTTCGGGGTATCCGAACCTTCTGGATGACGATTGGCTGTGGGGCGGGTCCATCGACGAGATCCACGCCACCATCAGCCACGGTATCCGCAACGAGGACGATCTTGATGCGCGCTATTCCGAGATGACGGCGTTTGACGACATCCTCAGCGATGATGAGATCGCAAGCGTCGTGCAATATGTCCGCAACATGTCGGGCCAGGAGGCCGATGCCACCCTCGCCATGGCGGGCGAGGGCGTGTTCCTGGACAATTGCGCCGCCTGCCACATGGACGACGGCACCGGCGACCGCTTTCTGGGCGCCCCGAACCTGACCGATGCCATCTGGCTCTACGGTGGATCGCAAGAGGACATCGAATACACCGTGCGCTACGCGCGGTTCGGCGTGATGCCGCCCTGGTCGGCCGATGCGTCCGATGCCGGACGCCTGAGCGAGGCAGAAGTGCGCGCGGTCTCGGTCTACGTTCACAGTCTGGGTGGGGGGGAATAGCGCCCCACCTGACCCCACGAGGTTCCGTCAGCCCCTTCCGGTTGGCGGATCGGCACCGGTCCTGGTCCTGTTCGCGCGTTTCCACAGGACCGGTGCCTCAGGGCCCGCCCCAGAGCCTTCCCGGGTCTGGGGCGGGTTTCCTTTCCGGGAACAGCATGTTTTCCGGTTTGAGAGATCGTCAAGGATCTGCCGCAAAATCAACCAAGAATCCCCGTATCTCAAGGTCACGTCGTGACGGGCAGTGCGTGGTGTTTGCCGCGGAATTGGAGTTTTTGTATGTTTGTGAATGCGCGCGCCCGTGTGGCGCAATTTTTGACCTGCGAAAGCGGGGCCTCCACGATCCAGTGGGTGATCCTGACGGCGTCATGCATGGCAATCACCTTGTCCATGATTGCGCTGATCGGCGGCGATGCGACGGATCTGGCGGGTGAGCTGCCATCGTCGATGGACGATATCGGGTATGCCGACGGCTTCCCGGACGCCACGTCCGACCCTGACGCCAACCGCGACCAGGATCCCGGCTGATCCTTGCGTCTTGATCCAAGTCAAAGAGCATCCCGGCCTTTCGGCTTAGACAGATCACGCGCAGGACAATTCTGATTCCGGGAACTTCTCACCATGAGTGCTACTGACGAACCGCAAAAGCTTTATGCCGCGCGGGAACCGATATTTCCAAAACGGGTTTCAGGTCGGTTTCGACGTCTGAAATGGTGGATCATGGCCCTGACGCTGGGCATCTACTATCTCACGCCCTGGATCCGCTGGGATCGGGGGCCAAGCCTGCCGGATCAGGCCGTTCTGGTCGATATGGCGGGACGGCGGTTCTTTTTCTTCTGGATCGAGATCTGGCCGCACGAATTCTATTTCGTTGCGGGGCTGTTGATCATGGCGGGCCTTGGCCTGTTCCTGTTCACCTCTGCGCTTGGCCGGGTCTGGTGCGGCTATACCTGCCCGCAAACGGTCTGGACCGATCTGTTCTTTGCCGTCGAACGCTGGATCGAGGGCGACAGGAATGCGCGGTTGAGGCTTTGGAAACAGGGCTGGACCGTGAAAAAGATGCGGCTTCGGGTTACGAAATGGATCGCCTGGCTGCTGATCGCCGTGGCGACCGGCGGCGCGTGGGTGTTCTATTTCACCGACGCCCCCACCCTGTTTCGGGACCTGTTCACGCTGAATGCGCATCCCATCGCCTACACCACCATTGCCATCCTCACCGCGACGACCTTTGTGTTCGGCGGCTTCATGCGCGAACAGGTGTGTATCTACATGTGCCCCTGGCCGCGCATCCAGGCCGCGATGATGGATGAACAGACCATTACCGTGGCCTATCGTGACTGGCGCGGCGAACCGCGCGGCAAGGGCACCCGCCGGCGCGAGATGGCCGAGGCGGCAATTGCATCCACGCGCACGGCAGGTCCGACGCGCACCGGGCGTGAACCCGGCAGCTCGGAGGCCGCGGACGAGGCCACGCAATCCCTGGGTGACTGCATCGACTGCAATGCCTGCGTGAATGTCTGCCCGGTCGGCATCGATATCCGCGACGGTCAGCAGCTCGAATGCATCACATGCGCCCTGTGCATCGATGCCTGTGACGAGATCATGGGCAAGATCGGCAAGGACCGCGGCCTGATCGACTACCTGGCACTGACCGATGAGGCCAATGAACGCGCCGGAAACCCCAAGATCAGTATCTGGCGGCATATTTTCCGGCTGCGCACCATCATCTACACCGTGCTGTGGTCCGCCATCGGCATCGGCCTGACCGTGATGCTGTTCATCCGAACGGATTTCGACGTCACCGTGGCGGCCGTGCGCAACCCCCAATTCGTGACGCTGAGCGATGGCACGATCCGAAACACCTACGACATGCGCATTCGCAACATGACAGGCGATGACGCGACATTCCGCATCTCTCTCAGCGACCCGGCGGATTTCGAGGTGCAACTGGAAGGTCGCGACACGACCACTGTCGAGGTGCCGGTTGATAGCACGTTCCTGCAACGGGTCTATGTGACAGCCAGCCCCGACAGCGAGGCGGCCGACGGCGAACGCACCGATTTGAGGTTCTGGATCGAGGTCGAAGGGTCCGACACGCGCCTGAACCAGGACACGCATTTCTTTGGAAGGGGCGAAGAATGACAGACGCAACACCACAGGTCCGCAAGCTCACCGGCTGGCACGTGCTGGCGATGTTTCTGGGCGGTTTCGGCATCATCATCGCCGTCAATCTCTTCATGGCGATCAATGCCGTCACGACCTTTCCGGGGCTCGAGGTTTCGTCCTCCTACGCCGACAGCCAGACCTTCGATGATCGCCGTTCCGCACAGGATGCCCTTGGCTGGAATGCTTCGGTCCAGATCCCGGGCGACGGCACGCTGATCTTGCACCTGGTCGATGATGAGGGCGCGGCCGTCGCGCCGGCGGAGCTGACCGCGCTCTTGACCCGGCCCACGACCCGCAGCGCGGACCAATTGCTGGTTCTGACCCGTGCAAACGGCGCATTCGTGGCCCCGGCAGAGCTTGAAAACGGCCGGTGGCGGTTGCGGCTGACGGGCACGGCGCGCAACGGCACCGATTACCGGCACAACATCACCTTCACCTACCGCAACTAGGGCACGGCCTTGACCGCAACCTTCGAACATAGCCGTCCCGCCGCGTGCCCGGCCTGTGTCGCCGCCCCGGCGGCCGAGGCCCTGGCGGCCGCGCCACCGGTCGACGCCACCTTGATGCTGTCGCTGCCGGGCATTCACTGCGCGGGGTGTATCTCGGGCGTGGAACGTGTGCTGAACCGGGTGCCCGGTGTGACCGATGCAAGGGTGAACCTGACCCTGCGCCGGGCCGCTGTTCAAGCCGGCCCGGATGTCGATGTTGCCGATCTGTGCGCCGCGCTTTCCGCCGCGGGCTACGAGGCGCATGAACTGGATGCCGGCACTCTTGCGGTGACCGATGCCGACCGTCAGGGTCGCGACCTGCTGATGCGGCTGGCGGTGGCGTTCTTCGCGATGATGAACGTCATGCTGTTGTCGGTCGCTGTCTGGTCGGGGGCCGAAGGTTTCACCCGCGACATGATGCACTGGATCAGCGCCGCCATCGCCATTCCGGCGGTAATCTTTTGCGGACGGCCCTTTTATGCCTCGGCCTGGGGCGCGCTCAGGGGCGGGCGGCTCAACATGGATGTGCCGATCACGCTGGCCATCGTGCTGGCGGTCGGCACCTCGCTTTACGAGACGATGCAATCGGGCGAACACGCCTATTTCGATGCGGCGATTGCGCTGTGCACCTTCCTTTTGGCGGGGCGCTACCTGGATCATCGCACGCGGGCTGCTGCGCGCTCTGCCGCGCAGGAACTGGCTGCGCTGGAAGTGCCGCGCGCCTTGCGGGTCACCGATACCGGCGAGGAGACGGTGTCGGTGGCCGCCCTTTGCGTCGGCGATCATGTGCGCGTGAAACCCGGCGGCCGGATCCCCGTCGATGGTCGCGTGGTCGCCGGGCAGTCGGAACTGGACCGCTCGCTGATGACCGGGGAAAGCCAGCCGGTTTTTGCAGGCCCCGACACGCAAGTCAGCGCCGGTGAAGTGAACCTGACCGGCCCCCTGACGGTCGAGGTCATGGCCGCAGGCCGTGATACGGCCCTGCACCGGATCGCCGATCTTGTCGCCGTGGCCGAGGCCGGGCGCGGCAATTACACCTCGCTCGCCGATCAGGCAGCGCGGCTCTATGCGCCGGGGGTGCATATCCTGTCGGCACTGGCGGCGGTGGGGTGGTTCATCGGCACCCAGGATCTGCGTGTGGCGCTCAACATCGCGGCGGCGGTCCTGATCATCACCTGCCCCTGCGCGCTTGGCCTTGCAGTGCCCGCGGTGACCACGGCGGCATCAGGGCGCCTGTTCCGGCGCGGAATGCTGATCAAGGATGGCACCGCGCTCGAACGGCTGGCCGAGGTCGACACGGTCGTATTCGACAAGACCGGCACGCTTACCACCGGCGCACCCGATCCCATCGGTCTCGATACCCTGGCGGGCAGCCAGGCGCGCGTGGCACTGGCATTGGCGCGGGGCTCCTCCCACCCGCTGGCCGAGGCTTTGACCAGCGGTCTGGCCGCCCGTGGCGTGCGCCCCGCCCATGTGGAGGCGCTGAGCGAGCATCCCGGCTACGGCATTGCGGGCACCTGGAAAGGCCAGCCCGTGCAACTGGGCCGCGCGGCATGGGTCGGTGCCGACGCGCCCGACGTGACGGCGACATTCCTGCGGATCGGCGATGCCGCTCCGGTGATGATCGCGTTTGCGGATACCTTGCGCGATGGCGCGGCCGATCTGGTCGAGACCCTGAAAGCGCAGGGCAAGCGCGTGATGCTGGTGTCAGGCGATACGCAGGCCGCAGTGCGCCGTTTCGCCGCCGGTATCGGCATCAACGATGTCGTGGCCGAGGCCCTGCCGATGGAAAAGGCACAGATCGTCGCGGATCTTGCCAAGGACGGCGCACGGGTCCTGATGGTGGGCGATGGGCTGAATGACAGCGCGGCGCTGGCCGGCGCGCATGTGTCGATCTCGCCTGCGTCCGGGCTGGATGCGGCGCGCGCGGCCTCCGACATGGTGCTGATGAACCGCAGCCTTGCGCCGATTGCCGATGCGATGCGCACCGCCGTGTCGGCCCGCGCGCGTATCCGCGAGAATTTCTCGATCGCGACGGTCTACAATATCCTTGCGGTGCCGCTGGCCGTGGCGGGCCTGTGTTCGCCGCTGATCGCAGCCCTTGCCATGTCATCGTCCTCGATCACTGTATCGCTGAACGCGCTGCGCCTGAAATGAGGGACTGAATGGAAATCCTTGGCCTTCTCATCCCCGTCAGCCTGGGCCTGGGCCTGCTTGGCCTGCTGGCGTTCTGGTGGATGCTGCGGCGCGGGCAGTTCGATGATCCGGATGGCGACGCGCATCGCATCTTGCGCGACGACTACGACGACAAACCCAAAAACTGACGGCTAGTCGGCGGTCTGCGCCACTGCGCGCGCCCGCCACAGGGTGAAGACCCCCGCCGAAACGACGATGGCCGCGCCGATGGCCACGTTCCATTCCAGCGCCTCGCCGAAGACCGTGATGCCAAGCGTCGCGGCAAAGACCAGTTGCAGGTAGGCAAAGGGTTGAACCGCGCTGGCCTCGGCCACCTCGTAGGTCTTGATCAGCAGGTAGTGGCCCGTCGCCCCGGTGACGCATAACAGCGCCATCCAGGCCCAGTCCGGCGCGCTCATCGGTTCCCAGAACCACACGCCCACGAACGTCATGACCACGGCACCCGCCGTGCCGGTCCAGAAAAAGCTGGTCGCGGCACTGTCCTTGCGCGCGGCATAGCGGGTCAACAGCCCGTACAGCGCGAACATGAAAGCCGAACACAGCGCGATCAGTGCCTCGGGCTGGAACACGCGGAACCCGGGCTGCAAGATGATCAGAACCCCGACAAAGCCCACGCCAATCGCCGTCCAGCGCCGCCAGCCCACACGTTCGCCCAGGATCGGGCCGGACAGCGCGGCCACCAGCAGCGGGTAGCAGGTGAACACGGCATGGCTTTCGACCAGGCCCAACAGGACGAAGGCCAGAACCATGACGCAGATCTCGGCCGCCAGCAGGACGCCGCGAAAGGCCTGCAGCCAGGGCTGCCCGGTCGCCGCTGCAGCGCGAACGCCACCGGCCTTGCGGCTGGCCACGGCGATCACGAAGGCGGCAAAGAACCAGTAGCGGATCATCACCACCATCAGCACGTTGTATTCGCCCGCAAGATGCCGGCTGATTCCGTCCTGCATCGCAAACACGAATGTCGTCGCGATCATCAGCCAGATGCCGAGCCGGGTGTTGCTGGCCGTCATGTCCTGGTGCCCCGTATCATGTGCCGCTTGCGTCCGTATCCCGGCACCCGGTCCACGCGGAACCCCGCCGCGCCAAGCGCCCGGCGCACGGCCCCGGCGGCGGAATAGGTCGCGCAGGTGCCCCCCGGCGCGGTATGCGCGCCGACGGCCTTCAGCAGGTCGGGTTCCCACAGTTCCGGGTTCTTGGCCGGGGAAAACCCGTCCAGAAACCACGCATCGGCATGTCCGTCCCATTCCGGCACGGTCTGCCGCGCATCCCCGAAGATCACCTGCGCCTCCAGTGTTTCGGTCCGGATCCAGCCATCGCCTGCCAGGCCTTCGGCGATTGCATAGGCAAAGGGGGCTGCCTCGGGAAAGGCCAGAAGCGCGGCGCGCGCCGTGTCTGGGGCCAGCGGGAAGGCCTCGAAGGAGGTGTACCGCAGCGGCCCGTCCTGGCCCGATGCCTGCCATTCCAGGGCGGCGGCAATCAGATTGAGCCCCGTGCCAAAGCCAAGTTCGGCAATGTGAAAGCCGGGAAAGAACCGCGCAGGCAGGTCATTGCCACCCAAGAACACGTGCCGCGTTTCCGCCAGGCCATCATCCAGCGAATAGAATGGATCATCGAATTGCACCGAGATCGGAACCTGCCCGTCACGCCAGGTGATCTCGTGTCTCTGGTCCATGGCGCGCGGCTCGTCTAGATCGGGTGGATGGTGTGAGTTGGCGCGACACTGGGCCAAGGACAGGGGATTGGCAATGGGCGACATCACGGTCTTTGGCGCGGGCATTTTCGGGCTCAGCATCGCCTGGGTCTGCGCCATGCGCGGGGCGCGGGTCGAGGTCGTGGATCCCTTCGGCACGGCGGCGGGATCGTCGGGCGGTGTCGTGGGCGCGCTGGCCCCTCACGTGCCCGAAAACTGGAATTCGAAAAAGCAGATCCAGTTTGAAAGCCTCGAGATGGCCGCAGGATTCTGGGCCGGAGTCACCGAGGCAGGTGGCGCCGATCCCGGCTATGCCCGGCTGGGCCGCTGGCAGCCGATCATGGACGAGGCAGCCCTGGCACTGGCACAGGCCCGCGCCATCACGGCCGGCGAGCTCTGGCAGGGGCGGTACCAATGGCAGGTCATCGCGTCCAGCGAGGCCGGCGGCCTCCTGAGCTCGCCCACCGGCTACCTGATCCACGACACGCTGAGCGCGCGGATCCACCCGCGCCGGGCCTGCCATGCGCTGGTTTCTGCCCTTGCGGCCAGGGGTGTGGCCGTCCGCCCCGACCGTGGGTTCACGACCAGTCAGGAGGTCTGGGCCACCGGGGCCGCGGGCCTTCTGGAGGTGTCCGCACAGACCGGGCGCAACGTCGGCAACGGGGTCAAGGGACAGGCCGCGCTCTTGCGGGCCGATCTCGGACCCATCCCGCAGCTCTTCGCGGATGCGTTGCATATCGTGCCGCATGGCGACGGGACCGTCGCCATCGGGTCCACCTCGGAACGGGATTATGCCGACGCGACCGCAACCGATGCGCAGCTTGATGCCATCATCGACAAGGCCCGCGCGATCTGCCCGGCCCTTGCAGACGCACCCGTGATCGAACGCTGGGCCGGCTTGCGCCCCCGTGCCCGGTCGCGTGCGCCGATGCTGGGCGACCACCCGACGAAACCGGGGGCCTTCATCGCCAATGGCGGCTTCAAGATCGGGTTCGGCATGGCTCCCGTGGTGGCCAGGCTTATGGCCGACCTGGTGCTGGACGGGCGTGATGGGATCCCCGATGCGTTCCGCCCCGCCGCGAGCCTGCCCACATGAGCCTGCTACCCGACCTTGCCCCCACACTGTGGCTCGCGGCGGCGCTTTCGGTGGCCCTGGCCGCCGCCCTGCAACGCATTTCGGGGCAAGGGTTCGGCATGGTCTGCGCGCCGCTTCTGGCGCTCTTCGTGCCGCATCTGCTGCCAACGCTCCTGCTGTTTCTGGGGGCCCTGGTGGGCTACCGCGCCATGCGCGCCGATCTGTCGGCGGTCGATATGCGCGAATTGCCGCCTGGCATGGCGGGGCGCGCGCTGGGCGCAGTGCTCGCGGCATGGCTTGCGGCGGGTCTGATCGGCACGCCCCTGATCGGGTTCGCGATTGCGGGTGTGGTCTATCTGGCCATCGCCCTGTCCTTGCTGGGGCTGAGGGTCGCGATATCTGGCCCAAGCCTGTTCGGCGCAGGGCTGTTGGCTGGCCTGATGGGCACCCTGACCGCCATCGGGGCCCCGCCCATGGCGCTGTTGTACCAGCACGAAGACCGCCTCCGTTCCGCCGCCATGCAAAACACCTTCTTCATGTTCGGCATGGTGGTCAGCCTCGCCGCGCTGGGCTGGCAGGGGCTGGTGCGCGCCGAACACCTGGTGACGGCCCTGGTGCTGGCCCCGGCCGTCCTGGCGGGTCTTGCCCTGGCTGAACCGTTGAACCGGGCCCTCAAGGGCTTTCCCGCCCGCCCCTTCGCCCTCGGGCTTTCCGGGATCTCGGCCAGCGTGCTCTTGCTGCGCTCGATGGGCGTGATCTAACGCGATGCGGCCGCGCGCAGATCGCCCATCAATTCGGTCAGGATCTTCACGGCAAAATCATCGATCAACCGCCCCTCGTCATCGAACTGCTTCGACGCGCCCGCGATGAACACCTCGGGGCCCGGCAGCAGGTGCGGGCGAAATGGCACCAGCGCATGGCGCAAGGTCATCTGGCTGCGCTCACCGCCCGCGCGACCCGCCGCCGCAGACAAGATCGCCACCGGCTTGCCGCGCCAGGGCCCGCCCTTTGTCCGGCTGACCCAATCCAGTGCGTTCTTCAGCACACCCGACATCGCCTTGTTGTATTCCGGCCCCGCGATGACCACCGCATCGGCGGCCGCGATCTGATCGGCCAGCATCTGCACCTCGGCGGGGATGCCCTCGGCGTCTTCCAGATCGCCGTCATACAGCGGCAGACGCAGGTTGGCGTCGACGAAGTCCGCCGGATCGAAAACGCGCCGCGCCTCCAGCATCAGTTTGCGGTTGAACGATCCCGCGCGCAGCGACCCGCAAATTCCAAGTAGTCTCAAGCTGGACATCCGGTCCCCTCTCATCAAAACATCACATGCGCACATAATGCGGGGGACGGGCATGGCAAAGCGGCACGGTGGCAAGATCCTGGCGGATCAATTGGCGATCCAGGGCGTAAGGCGGGTCTTTTCGGTTCCCGGCGAAAGCTTTCTGGCGGCGCTCGACGGGCTTTACGACCACGACATTCCCAACATCGTCTGCCGCCAGGAAGGCGGTGCCGCCATGATGGCCGAGGCGCATGGCAAGCTGACCGGCCAGCCCGGCGTCTTGTTCGTGACCCGGGGGCCGGGGGCGACCAATGCCTCTTCCGGCCTGCATGTCGCGATGCAGGATCAGACGCCCATGGTCGTCTTCGTCGGCCAGATCGCCCTGACCGACCGCGACCGCGGCGCCTTCCAGGAAGTCGACTACCGCCGCTTCTTTTCGCCGCTGGTGAAATGGGCGGCCGAGGTCGAAACCACCGCCCGCCTGCCCGAATATATCGCGCGCGCCTTTCACGTGGCGCAATCGGGCCGTCCGGGGCCGGTGGTTCTGGCCCTGCCCGAAGACGTGCTGTCCGCCGTCGCGGATGTGCCCGACCTGGGCGCGGCCATCCCCGTCGAGCAACCCGTCGACACGACCACCGCGCATGGGCTTGTCGACCGCCTGCTCGGCTTCGAGCGCCCGATGATCGTGGCCGGCGGCCCCGGCTGGTCGGCGCAGGCCGCCGCCGATCTGGCCGCGCTGGCCGAGGCCACTGGCCTGCCGGTTGCGGTTACCTTCCGCCGGCAGGATTACATGGACAACGATCACCCGAACTATATCGGCGATCTGGGCGTGGGCATGAACCCAAGGCTCGGCCAGCGCCTGACCGAGGCGGATGCGCTCCTGGTCCTGGGCGCGCGGATGGGGGAAACGGCCACCAACGGCTACAGGCTGATCGACCCGGCCAACCCCGCCAGGACCATCCTCCATGTCCATCCCGACCCCGATGAAATCGGGTCGGTCTATCAGCCGACCCGTGCCCTCGCCGCCTCCGCGCCTTCCGTTCTTGCGGCCCTGCGCGGCTACAACGGTCGCTTTCCCAACCCGGACTGGACGCAGGCCGCGCGCGCCGATTACGAGGCGTGGCAGGTGCCGCAGGCCACACCCGGCGCGGTCAGGATGGAACAGGTCGTGCGCCAGATCTCCGACCGTTACGACGGCCGCGCGCTCTATACCAACGGAGCGGGCAACTACGCGGCCTTCGTGCATCGCTACGCGCGCTACCGGGGCTACCGCACGCAGGTCGCGCCAACCTCCGGCTCCATGGGCTACGGCCTGCCGGCCGCCATCGCCGCCAAACTCGAACATCCCCACCGCCCGGTCATCTGCTTCGCGGGCGACGGATGCCTGCAGATGACCCTTCAGGAACTCTCGACCGCCCGCCAGCATGGCGCCGATATCACCGTCGTCATCGCCAATAACGGCCGCTACGGCACCATCCGCATGCACCAGGAACTCCACTATCCCGGCCGCGTCTCCGGCACGGAACTGTTCAACCCCGACTACGTTCAGCTTGCCGCCTCCTATGGTGGCACGGGCCATCTCGTGACCGAGATGGAACAGCTCGCGCCGGCACTCGACGCAGCAGACAAGGGCGGGTTGCACCTGATCGAGCTTCGCCTCGATCCCAACATGCTCAGCACCACCAGGTCCCTTTGAGCGCCCAGCCCTTCTCTGTTTCACAAATATCCCGGGGGTCCGGGGGCAGCGCCCCCGGCACCGAGCGCAGCGAGACAAAAGGCGTGCGCGGCACGCGCACGTTCGGGTTGGCCATCACTCCGGCGCATTCCGTGCCGGAGTTTCGTCGCCCAGCATGCGGACCTCGCGCTGCGGGAAGGGGATCGAGATCCCGTGCTCCTTGAACGCATCCCAAAGCGCCAGGTAGACGTTGCCGCGAATATTCGTCAGGCCCCCGGTCGGATCGGTGATCCAGAACCGCAAGATGTAATCCACGCTCGACTCGCCGAACCCCACGATATGACAGACCGGCGCGCGGTCCTTCAGGACCCGCGTCACGCCCAGCGCGGCCTCGACCGCGATCTGCCGCACCAGATGCGGGTCGTCGTGATAGGCTGTGCCGAAATGGATATCGAGCCGGACGAAATCGTTGGAATGGGACCAGTTGACCACCTGGCCCGTGATCAGGTCCTCGTTCGGGATCAGGTATTCCTTGCCGTCGCGCGTGACGACGCTGGCATAGCGCGCGCCAAGCGTATTGATCCACCCGAAGGTTTCGCCCAGTGAAATCACGTCGCCCGGCTTGATCGACTTGTCGAGCAGGATGATCACGCCCGACACAAGGTTCGACACGACCTTTTGCAGGCCAAACCCCAGCCCCACACCGATCGCGCCCGACAAAACCGCCAGCCCGGTCAGGTCCACGCCCGAGGCGCGCAGCCCCACAAAGATCGCGGCACCATACAGCAGGGCCTGCATCAGCTTGACGACCAGCACCCGCATCGAGGGAGAGATATCCTCGTTCCGCTCGATGCGCGCCTGCGTGGTCCGGGTGACGAAGCGGGCCCCCGTGATCAGCGCCGCGATCAGCACCACCGCCTGTACCGCCAGCAACATCGACAACCGGATATCGCCAAAGCTGATCGCGATGCTGTCGAGGATCGTCGCGGCCTCGTCACGGACTCCCAGGATCGTCAGGGTCACATAGGCCCATGCCCCGTACCGCACGATCGACCGCAACAGCGATGACCGGATGAGGCGCGTGGTCAGCGTGACGAACAACCACGCGGTGGCCAGTTCCGCGATGATGCCCAGGATGTAGGACCGGCTTGGCCAGGTCACTTCGCGCATGACGAACACGGCCAGCCAGATCAGGACGAAGAAGAAGATCGCCAAAAGCCGCTTGTGCACCAGCACAAGGATACGCATCCGCCACGTCGGCCATCCCTCGCGTGAGGCCATCCAGTCGCGAATGCGGCCACCGAACATGGCGCGCAGCAGATAGGCCAGCCCCAGGACGGCCAGCGCGATGCCGAGCTGGTAGGCGTTCCACGGCCGCAGGAGGCTTTCCACAAACACGCTGGCCTGGCCCCAGAGGCTCCAGCCGACTTCGGACAACTGATCGTTCAGGAGTGGCGTTTCGGCCTGGGTTTCCGGGTCCATGCCGGTCCTTTCGATGCGCTTTCGACAAATCCTAGAGGATCGTGGCCACCCCGCAAGTCGAAGGCTTGGAATCCGCAGGGCGGCGGTGTATCTCCGGCCTCATGAGGAACGGGTTTCTTGATATCGCAGACCGCGTCCGCCTGCCCTGGCGCTTTTTTGGCGCGCGCCGGTCGCGGCTCGGAGGGCTGTGAGCACGCGCGCGCCCAGTTTCCCTATTCACCGGCATGAAGGACCTGACACAAGATGACCGGCAAGACACTTTATGACAAGATCTGGGATGCCCATCTCGCCCACGAGGCCGATGACGGCACCAGCCTGCTTTATATCGACCGCCACCTCGTGCACGAAGTGACCAGCCCGCAGGCCTTCGAAGGGCTGCGCATGGCCGGGCGCAAGGTGCACGCGCCCGACAAGACGATCGCGGTGCCGGACCATAACGTGCCGACCACGGCGGGCCGGGAAAACCCCGCCAACATGACCGAAGACAGCCGCGTTCAGGTGGCCGCGCTCGACAAGAACGCCAAGGATTTCGGCATCCACTATTACCCGGTCTCCGACATACGCCAGGGCATCGTGCATATCGTCGGCCCCGAACAGGGCTGGACGCTGCCGGGCATGACGGTGGTCTGCGGCGACAGCCACACCGCGACCCATGGCGCGTTCGGGGCGCTGGCCCATGGCATCGGCACGTCCGAGGTGGAACATGTGCTGGCGACGCAAACGCTGATCCAGAAGAAATCGAAGAACATGAAAGTGGAAATCACCGGGCAGCTTCGCCCCGGTGTGACCGCCAAGGATATCACGCTGTCGGTCATCGGCGCGACCGGGACGGCCGGCGGCACCGGCTACGTGATCGAATATTGCGGTGAAGCGATCCGCGCGTTGTCCATGGAAGGGCGC
Organism: uncultured Roseicyclus sp.; assembly: GCA_964460185.1. Classification (GTDB taxonomy): domain Bacteria; phylum Pseudomonadota; class Alphaproteobacteria; order Rhodobacterales; family Rhodobacteraceae; genus JAVJPJ01. Next base: position 52,310 of record CAYWTM010000006.1, read on the forward strand.
ATGACCGTGTGCAACATGGCCATCGAAGGCGGCGCGCGCGCAGGTATCATCGCCCCGGACGAGACCACCTATGACTATGTCAAGGGTCGCCCCCATGCGCCCAAGGGCGCGCAATGGGACGCCGCGCTGGCCTGGTGGAAGACGCTCTATTCCGACGACGACGCCCAGTGGGACAAGGTCATCACCCTGAAAGGCGAAGACATCGCACCCGTCGTGACCTGGGGCACCTCGCCCGAGGATGTGCTGCCGATCACGGGAACGGTGCCTTCGCCCGAGGATTTCAAGGGGGGCAAGATCGACGCGGCGAAACGCTCGCTCGATTACATGGGCCTGACGGCCGGCACGCCCCTGAACGCGATCGAGATCGATACCGTGTTCATCGGGTCCTGCACCAACGGCCGGATCGAGGATCTGCGCGCCGCCGCCGAGATCGTGAAAGGCAAGAAGATCACGGTGAAACGCGCGATGGTCGTGCCGGGATCGGGCCTTGTGCGCGCCCAGGCCGAGGAAGAGGGGCTGGCCGATATCTTCAAGGAGGCCGGGTTCGAATGGCGTCTTGCTGGGTGTTCCATGTGCCTTGCGATGAACCCCGATCAACTGTCGCCCGGGGAACGCTGTGCGGCGACCTCCAACCGCAACTTCGAGGGCCGGCAGGGCCGCGGCGGGCGCACGCACCTGATGTCGCCCGCCATGGCCGCCGCCGCCGCGATCACCGGCCGCCTGACGGATGTCCGCGACCTGATGTGAACTGACCGGGGCCAGCTTTTTGCAAAAAGCTGACCCCGATTTTGCAAAATCGGGGCGGCGCGCCGGGGGACCGGCGCGCCGCTGTCATGCCTTGCAAGGCATGAGGCAGAGTTTTGCAAAACTCTGGCCCGTCAGGCCGCGCGCGACAGCCGCAGCGAGACGGGGATCATGGCGAGGCTGAGGGCAAGGCACCAAAGCCCCATCGCCAGCCCTTGCCGGGGGAAGTTCACGCCCCAGTCGATGAAAAGTCCCGTGATCCCGGGCCCGATCGCCGTCGACAGCACCATGATGGCCGTGGCCAGCGCGCGCACCGATCCCAGGTTCTTCGTGCCGTAGACCCAGGGCAGCAGCGTGCCCCAGACCGCCCCGGACATGCCTTGGGTCATGCCCAGGATGCCAAGCGCCACGATCCAGCCAGACGGTGTGTCCGCCGGTCCGATCAGCCAGATCCCAAGCGCCATGGGCAGCACCATCACCGGCAACAGTCGCGCCGGGCCGAAACGGTCGCAGGTCCACCCGGCCGCAAAGGCCATCGAAACCGTGGCCGCCGCATAAGCCGGATAGGCCGGCGCCATCGCGGTCAGGGCCCACCCCTTCACCTCCGAGACATGGACCTGGTGAAAGAAGATGACCGTCCCGATGAACCCCGGTGTCAGCAGCATCGGAACCAGCGCCCAGAAGCTCCAGTGCCTCAGCACCTCGGCCCGCGTCCAGTGGCGCCCGTCACGCCCCGGGCTGCCGGCAGAGGCCTCCATCCCGCGCGGTGCGCGGTCCTGCGCCAGGAGCGACACCAACAGCGGCAAGACAACAAACAGGATCAGCAAGGCCACCACGCCCCAGGACGCGCGCCAGCCGATCAAACCCATCAACACCAGGAAGGGCAGCGGCATCAGCACTTCACCCATGGGATAGCCCAGGTTGGTGATGGCCATGGCCCGCCCGCGCGTGGCCACGAACCAGCGCGCCATGGCCGTCATCTTGATATGGCTGAACATCCCCTGCCCGCAAAACCGCAGAAGGAACACCGCCAGCCCAAGCGTCCAGATGCTCCACCCAACCGCCATGAGGGCAGCCGCGCCGGCAAAGGTCAGCGCCACAAGCGGGGCAAGGCGTGACAGGGGCACGGTATCCGCCCAGGACCCGCGCCCCAGCAGCAACAGCGCCGAACACAAGGTGGCCAGCGTATAGAGCAGCCCCCAGTCGCCGTCACTCAGGCCGTAGTCCGCCCGGATTTCCCCTGCGAACAGCGAGATGAAATAGGTCTGCCCAAAGGTCGACCCGAAAGCGAGCAAAAGGCCGGTCGCCAGCCAGCGGCGGTTCTCCGCCAGAAAGGTAAGCATGATCTGCCGTTACAGGATGGTGCGTTCCACCACCCAATAGGCCCCGATGGCTGCAATGACCAGTGACGCCGGGATGGCGATGGCCTTGCGGTACCAGGTCTTGGACATGAACCAACCCACGAAGGCAAAAGCGATGAAGATCACGGCCAGTTGCCCGAACTCGACCCCGATATTGAACCCGATCAGCGCCACTGCGAAACGATCCGAAGCGATCCCGTAGTCCCCCAGAACCGACGCAAACCCCAGCCCGTGCAGCAGGCCGAAGGCAAACACCAGCAAGGTCCGTCCCCTCATGTTGCCCCAGCCAAGCGTGTTTTCGACCCCCACATATACGATGGTGGCGGCAATCAGCGGCTCGACGATGCTGGCCGGGATCGACACGACATTCGTCGCCGCCAGCGCCAGCGTGATGGTGTGGGCCAGCGTGAAGGCCGTGACCTGGAACAAGAGCGGCCTGAAATGCGTGGCGAAAAAGAACAGGCCGAGCACAAACAGGATGTGATCCAGCCCAAGCGGAATGATGTGTTCGAACCCCGCACCGACATAGCGCAGGAACACGGCCATCGCGCCCTCGGTCAGAACCTCTGCGCGGGGCAGGGGCGGGGTCAGTTCGCCACCGTCCAGAAACCCCTCATAGGCATCTTCGCCGCCACCGACCTGGCGCGGCACGAAGGTGCCGTATCCCGGCGCCAGCCCCAGTTGCACCGGTGCGTCGCCTTCGGGCAGGGCGGCGGACACGGTCAGCATGCTGTCGCGCGGCAATTCCAGGTCGCCCACCGGCGGCACCACCAGCGACACGATCTCGGGCGCGATCCTCTGGCCGTCGACCTCGATCAGGAACCCTTGCGAGATCCTTGGCCAATCGGCGCGGAACGCGGCTTCCAGCCGGTCGGGCTCCATCGCGCGGAACTGGTCGTAGATCGCCGCTTCCGGCGCATCGTTGGTGTCTTCGACGGACGCAAGGTCGATGCCCGCAAGCAAGGTCTCGACCGTGATCCGCAGGGACATGGTCACATCGGTTTCGCCCACTTCGAC
>CAYWTM010000007.1:0-43710 GCA_964460185.1 uncultured Roseicyclus sp.
CCGTTTCAAGGCAAAGAACGGAACGAAATGAACCGCATCACGGCGGGCAGACCGAACGGGAGGCAGCCCGTCGAGCGGTATCGAAACTGAAACAAGGGAGGAATTGAAACCATGGACGTGATCAAGAACCTAATGGCAGTCGCAGTCGCGACAGCCGGACTTTCACTGTTGGCAACCCCGCTGATGGCGCAGGATGATTATCCCTCGCGCGGTGTAACCTGGGCCATCCCTTTCGGTGCAGGAGGTGGCACCGACCGCTTGTCGCGGCTCTTCGTGGCGGATGGCGAGCGGCTCGTCGGGCAGTCGATCATGGTCGAGAACCATGCCGGTGCTGGCGGGACCACGGGCTGGCTTCACGTGCTGGACCAGCCGGCCGACGGCTACACCATTTTCAACGCGTCGCCGACGCCGCTCATCACCATCCTGACAGAAGAAAACCCGCCGGTGCAGCCCGACGATATCGCAATCGTGGGCTATATCGGTGCCTTCGCTTCGGTCGTCGTGGTGCGTGAGGATGATTTCGCCGATTGGGACGCTTTCGTCGCGGCATCGGGCGATCGTCCGATCACCGTGGGTGGAACCAACTCGACCCTGCTTGGCGCGGCCAACACGTTGTCTCAGGCAGGCCTCGACGTCATCTACGTCTCCTACGCCAGCACCGGCGAAGCCGTTACCGACTTCTTGGGAGGTCACATCGACGCTGCGGCCGTAACCGAATCCACGGCGGTCACCATCGTGCCCGAGAACGGGATGGCGTTGCTCAACACCTCCAGCCTGGCACTTTCGCCTGAAATCGAAGAGGCGCTTGGCGGCGATGTCCTGAACTCGGCCGATCTGGGCTACACCGGGATGGCATCCCCACGGTGGGTCGGTGTGCATCCCGACACGCCCGCGGACATCCAGCTCGAAGTGGCCGAACTGGTCCGCACGCTGGCCATGGATCCGGCTGTTCAGGAGGCTTGGGCCGCGGCGGGAGAACCGATCCAGTACATGGGCATGGACGAAGCGCGCGCGGATTACGAGGCGCTTATCCCCGCGCTCCGCAATGCGGTGACGCTTCTGGACTGACTGCATCCGGGGCCGGATGGAAACGTTCGGCCCCGACTTGCGCACAAGACGCGTCTTGATCCGCAAAACAGGCGCAATTCGGAGACTTCCTCTATGTTGTCACGGTTTAGATCAAACCAGGCCATCGGCTTTATCCTAAGCGTCATGCTGGTCCTGTTGTTCGTCTACATCTGGACCCGGCCCTGGGCCCACCGCGAGATGCGCGACGGCTTCTTGCTTGGCTTCTTTCCGATGCTTGGCGTCGGGGCCATGCTGTTTTGCACGCTTGCCATGACCTTCGATCCGCTGCGCAAGGAAGTCCCCGAGGAACTGGCGAGCTACAGCCTGTATGACACCGCCAAGGCGTTGGTCATGGTCATCGGGGTGGGCATCTACTTTGCCATCATGCGCAAGATCGGTTTCGTACTTGTGACCCCGGTCTTCTTGTTCATCTACATGGGATGGTTCGGCGTTCGACCCTGGCGGACAAACCTGATCCTCGCCGTCTGCATTCCCTTGGCAACATATCTTCTGTTCAGCGTTTTGGGTGTCAGGTTGCCGAACGGCATCCTGCCCGCGCTGTTTTGATCGCGGGAGCGTCTCAATGAACGTCGATGCCTTTTACGAAGCCCTCTACCTGGTGTTCACCGTAGAGACGATGTTCTGGCTGTGCGTCGGCGTGTTTCTGGGTGTCGGTCTCGGGGCGATCCCGGGGTTGACCGCGTCCACCGGTATCGCGCTGATGCTGCCGCTGAGCTACCTGCTCGACATCACGGGCACGCTTGGCCTGCTGATCGGATTATACAAGGGCGCGGTGTTCGGCGGCTCCATATCAGCCATCAGCTTTGGCACGCCCGGAGCGCCCGACAGTGCCGCCACCGTCTATGACGGCTACAAGATGACCAAGAGGGGCAAGGGTCGAAAGGCGATCTTGATGGCCCTTTATTCTTCCGTCACGGCAGACCTGCTGTCCGACATCATCGTGATCCTCATCGCGCCGACGATCGCTTTGCTGGCGCTGCAATTCGGCCCGACCGAGCGGATGTGGCTGATGGTGGTGGCAATCACGCTTCTGGGGGCGCTGAGCGGGCGACACCTGGCCAAGGGCTTGCTGAGCGCGGGCATCGGTCTGTTCCTGGGCACGATCGGGACCGATCCGGTGAGCAGCGTACCACGCAATACCTTCGGACAGGTCTGGCTGCGGGACGGGTTGCACCTCGTGCCGCTCGTCATAGGCATCTTCGCCATGAGCCAGATGCTGGAGCAGGGACTGGACGTTCTGCGCAAGTCGAAGACGGTGCAGGTTTCCACCGAGAAGCTTGGGGATATCTTTGGCCGCAAGACCGAAGGCCTGACGTTCCGCGAATACATCAGCGCATGGCGCGAAATGGGTATCGGGCTGGGTGTCGGCACCTTCATCGGCGCATTGCCGGGCCTGGGCGCCACTGTCGCTTCCTTTCTGTCTTACGGAATCGCAAAGCAGGCTTTCCCCGAAAAGCGGATCGGCGAAGGCTCGATCTACGGCATTGCCGCCGCGGAAAGCGGGAACAACGCCACTGTTGGGCCGACGCTGGTTCCCTTGCTTGCCTTCGGCATTCCCGGCAGTTCCACCGCAGCGCTGATCGGCGCTGCACTGATGCTGCAGGGCGTGACACCGTCGCCACGCATGTTCACTCTGCACCCCGAAGTGATCTACGCCTTGTTCATGATCCTGTTCATCGGCAACTTCGTGAATCTCGGGATCGGCCGTGTCTTGTCGTTCTTTTACGCCCGGTTGGGTCAGCTCTCACCAAGCATCCTGGTGCCGACCATCATGGTGATGGCGGTGATCGGATCATATTCTGCGCGCGGCGACGTCTATGACATCTACATGATGCTCGGCCTTGGCTTTATGGGCTTTCTGATGCGGCGCATCGGGGTGCCGGAAGCGCCGCTCATCATCACCTTCCTGATCGCACCCATGCTGGAGGACAACCTGCGTCGCGCTCTTTTGATCAATCGCGGCGAGTGGATGCCGGCCATGTTCGGGTCCACCTTGGGCATCACCATGGCGGCCTTCGCGGCGCTCGTCATTGTCATAACGATCCGGGTGAACGTGGGCGCCAAGCTTGCCACGGTCGGCCGCATGTCGGGCGACACGGCGAAAAGCGATCGTGAGTGACCGAGACCGCAGCGGGCATTTGGACCGGACGGTTCCCGACCGCGACAGCGACCGCGCGCCCCGACGCAGCAGCTCTCTTGTGGAATCTGCGCGTTCCATGTCCGCTGCAGGGTGCCCTGGGCGTCAGACGGACTCCCGTCCTGTTTCATCACGAGTAGCGGATATCCTGCGTCCCGTGCCCGGCGCGCTGGCTGGCGCGTGGCGGGGATGACGTCGAAACGCAATCGCGACGGGCTTTATTCCGGCCAAAGGTGATTGGGGACCATCGCCTCGCCCCGTGCCAGCATCCTTGCGGTGCGCATCAGACCCGCCGACCGCAGATCAAGGCCTGCATTCGTCACCCGACACTCCATCGTCACGTCGATCGTGCCTGTTGCGTGTTCCAGGGCGATCACGAAGGGCGCGTCTCCATTGCCCGCGCCGTCGGGCATGCGGGCAATGCCGGCGGCGACCGATCCCGGCAGCATCAGGCACGCGGCGAAGCATTGCGCGCCGGTGACGGCCATTGTCGGATGCGTCTTCCATGGCATGAAATATCGCGCGGCTGCCGCACCGTCGCCTTGCGCGGGGGCTATGACCCCGAATTTGGGGACAACCTTGTCGGACACGTCGCCCAATCCCATCCGGCGGCCGGCCTCGCGCCGGATCGGTTCGAAACGCGCGAATAGCGCCGCGTCGGCATCCAGATCCTGGCTGGACTCGTGTCCGGTGATGCCCAGGTCTTCGGCGCGCGCGATGACCATGGGCATGGCCACGTCTATGCATGTGACATCGACACCGTCGATGGTTTCGCAGACATGGCCGGTCGGGAGCATGGCTCCGGTGCGCGATCCGATCGTGTCCATGAAGCGCAGTTCGACGGGCGCGGCACTGCCGGGCACGCCATGGATGCTCTGCTGTCCGGCATAGACCGGGCTGCCGTCCCGGATCTCGAAGACGGATTCGGCCCGCGCGCCCGTGTTCACCATGCGAATGCGCACCGTGGTTGTTCCGTCGGCGGGTTGGATCAGGCCAAGTTCCACCGCTGCAGGGCCGACACCGGACAGGATGTTGCCGCAGGTGGGCGCGTAATCGACCAGTTTCTTGTCAACGGCCACCTGGGCGAAGAAATAGTCGATGTCGGCCCAGTCGTCATCGGACCGTGACAGCATCGCGGTCTTGGTCGCGACCGGGTTCCCGCCGCCGAGCCCGTCGATGTTGAGCGGATGGCCCGCACCCATCATCGCGATGAGAACCGCCGACAGGGTTGCTTCGTCCTGGGGCAGGTCGGACCGGCGCATGTAGGGGCCACGTGACGTGCCGCCGCGCATGAAGACGAAGGGGATGCCTCTGAGATCACTCATGATGGTTCCTTGTACGGTTCAGCCGGGGATCAGCACATGGCCTTCGAACATCCGCCGGGCGGTTCGGTATACGGCGCCGTGACGTGCAACGATGGTGCCGTCGTCGCCAGCCGCAACATCGGCATCGACCTGCAGCACCCCGGAAGGCTGGCCAACCCTGATCGCGCCCGGGGCGACGCGTGCAAGGCGATGGGGCAGGCTGCCCGGCGTGCGCACCGCGACGGCCAGACATATGCCACCGGTCAGTGGCACGGCACGATGGGGCCGCCCGATCGAGATCATGCGCACGCCGATGTCGAAATCCTCCGGCGCCAGCGTGCGGCCCGACAGGGTCGGTGCGGTTTGCGGGGGCGAGATCATCGCCACTTTGGGTATGGACGGGATCGCGGCGGCTTCGGCCTCGGACCCGGCGATGCCCATGGCGACCGAAGCCGCCCGTCTGATCGATTCCAGCCGCTGGAGGCACAATGCGTCGGCCTCGATCGCATCCGGCAGCTCGGCGCCGGTCAGTCCAAGGCTTTGAGCCGCGACGAAGACGCAGGGATTGGCCGCATCGATCATCGTCACCTCGACCGGCCCAAGGCCGGGCACGTCGAGACTGTCCAGCGCGCGGCCGGTTGGAAGGAGACGCCCGGTACCAGCGCCACCGGGATCCAGGAACTCCAGACGGATCGGCGCGCCGCTGCCCGCTACGCCGTCCAGGATGAAATCGCCCTCCACGCAGGCCGTTCCGTTCTTTGTGGGGAACACCGCGCGAATGACCTTGCGCGTGTTCGTGTTGTGGATGCGCACGACCGCCTCGCTGGCGGCAGGGGCCGGAACCAGCCCTTCCTCCAACGCGAAAGGGCCCATGGCCGATGACATGTTTCCGCAGTTTCCGCTGGTATCCACCGTATCGTCGGTCACGCCGATCTGGAAGAACGTGTAGTCAATATCGGCGTCCTCGCGGCTTGGGGGGCCCACGACGCAGACCTTGGAAAGGGACGATATTCCGCCACCCATCCCGTTGAGCTGCCGTCCGTTCGGGTCCGGCGATCCCATTGCCGACAGCATGACCCTGGGCCAGTCGGTCTCGGCGACCGGCAGATCCTTGCGATGGAATACGATAGCGTTGGATGTGCCGCCGCGCATGAATACGGCGGGGATACGCGTTTGCGCCATGATTGCGGTCCTCCACGGTGGATTGAGACTGCATGATTGTAGTAATGTCAACAGTTGTCAGATGGCGAAAAAGGGTTACGCTTGTTGCCATGCATCTCGGAAGGCAGGATAGTACGAGAGCAGGTTTCGCGGGGAGATGTTGGTGACAGGAACGCAGTTTGGCAAGGTTCAGGCCCGGTCCCTTGTGGACGGAGTGACCGAACAGTTGGAGGCGGCCATCATCGAAGGTCGCATCGCCCCGGGTGCACGCATCAGTGAACAGTCGCTTGCTGCCGTCCTGGGGGTAAGCCGAGGCCCATTGCGCGAAGCGGTGCGTCGTCTGGAAGGGCGCCGGTTGCTTGAGTATACCGTGAATATCGGCGTGCGGGTGGCCGAGCTTTCGACCGAGCGTCTGGAAAACCTCCTGCTTGTGCGCGAGGCCCTGGAAGGAATGGGGGCGAGACTGGCCGCCTCGCGTCTGACCGATCCGGAGCTCGATGATCTCGAATTGCTGATCGAAGGGCACGCCGAACAGGTCACGGCGCAGGCCGGCAACGGCTATTACCAGCAGTCGGGTGACTTTGATTTTCACTTCCGCATCGCCAAGGCGTCGGGCAATGATCTTCTTGTCTCGATGGTCTGCGGCGATCTGTATGACCTGTTGCGCATCTACCGTTACAAGTCTTCAACCATGCAGGGCCGCGCGGCCGCCGCGCTGGAGGAGCATCGCGCCATCGTTGCGGCATTGAAATCCCGTGATCCCGACGCCGCCGAACAGAGCATGCGCAGCCACATCATGAATGGCCGCGCCTACGCCTTGCTCGCCATGCAAAAGCGTGACGCGGAAAGTGTTGCCGGCTAGGCGAAGGGCAACAAGACGGGTTGAAATCAGCCCGTCACGGACATCAGGGCACCCATGTCGTCTCGGGCAATGCATCGCCGCTGACATGGGTCCCGGCACGGGGCTTTTCGGGGGTGTGACGCTCTGCCTGGCCAGCCATCATGCGCAGCACCAAGGCCATATCGGGCGCGCTATCCAATGTCTCGAGCCGCTCGAACACCGCGCCGCCCATGTCGGCGGGAAGTTGTGCGGCCTCGGCGCAGTCCATGAACTTGTCCCACATGGCCGAGGCCGATTTCGGGACAGCGCCGCCATCGGCCATCAGGTTGTCCAGACGCTCTGAAACGCGCTGCCCATCTGCGGTATGCACGATGACTTCCGCCGACCATTGGCTGGCTGCGTCATCGGCCATGTCCGGATGCGCGCGCGCCTCGACCCGCGACAACACATCGGTGATCCGGGCATCGGAAATGGCATCCTCGTCGAAATGAGACAGCTTCACCGCGCCGTCCAGCAATGCGCGGGCAACGACATATTGCACGCTGAACTTCGCCTGCAGTTCTGTGACCGGGTGCGGTGTGTCGGTATGCTTGAGCCGCCTGCCATGCGGCAAGATCTCAATCCGGGCGATATCTTCCGGCCGAAGCCTGGTCTTGGCGCGAAGATCGAGGGCCGCGCGGATTGCGGCATGGGTGCTGCCGCAGCACGGATAGGCCTTGACCGCGATGCCGTCATCCTCGAGCTCCAGCGGATCGGCCCAGTGATCGAACAGGCGATCCGCGTCATAGTTGCCAGCGCCGTTATATACTTCGAAAAACCCCTGGGGATGCTCGAAGGCGGCGGGGTTGGCGGTATATCCCTGCCGTGCCATCAGCGTCGCCAGCAGCCCGGCCCGGCTGCACATGCCGACATGGAAGGGCTTGGTCATCGTTCCGAAATTGGCTTTGACGCCCGAGGCTTGCGATACCGCCAGCGCAAGCGCAACGACGATCTGATCTTCGGGTAAACGCAAAAGATGGGCCGTGGCCGCGGCTGCGCCGATGGTGCCCAGTGTGGCTGTAGGGTGCCATCCCTTGTCGTAATGGTGAAAGTGCACCGCGCGTGCCAGGCGGATCTCGGTCTCGACGCCGATGGCGTAGGCCGTCACGACAGCCTTGCCGCTCAGGTTCTCGGCCTCCGCCAAGGCGAAAAGGGCAGGGACCAGTGGCGCCGACTGGTGCCCGCCGAAAACGCTGCTGAAATCGTCGTAATCCAGCGCATGCGATGCGGTGCCATTGATCAGCGCGGCATCCAGCATGGATCCCTTGCCGGCCAGTCCGATCAGCGTGGACGGCCCTGGCGCATCGCAGATGCCCGGCACCGCACGCAGCTTTTGCACGCAGGGCTCACGAGCCCCTGCCAGGGTCACCGCGACGGTGTCCAGGATGCCGATCAGCGCCCGTTCACGCGCCTTGGGGGTGATCTGCCCCGGATCGAAAGCCGCCACTTTCGCGGCGAGCCTCTGGGCGATTGTTCTCGGTTCGGTCATGGTTCCCCCTTTTGGGATCATCCCTGCGCTGCGGCTGCGGCCGATCTGCCGGCGATCCGGCCGAAGGTCGCGCCTGACACAAGGCCCGTTCCAGCCGGGTAATTGTCGTAGAAGAGACCGCCCACCATTTCGCCGCAACAAAAAAGCCCCGGGATCGGGCGCCAGTCCGTGCCGACGATCTGCGCGTCTTCCGTGACCTTGAGGCCGCCGAAGGTGAACGTGATGCCGCCGGTGGCCGAATAGGCGTGGTACGGGGGCTTGTCGAGGCGCAGGGCCCAGTTGGTCTTGGGTTGTGCCAGGTCGCCCGTCGTCGCCAGGCCATCCTTGCGTGAGGGGTCATAGCCTTCTTCGGCCCCACGCGCCGCCGCATTGTATTCTTGCAAGGTCCGCAACGCCTGGGCCTTGTCCTCAAAGTCCAGAAGATCCACCAGGTCATCCAGCGTATCGGCCACGATGGGGTCCGATGTGGAATAGCGCGCTTCAAGCAGATGCAGGGTCTGGCTGTCGAATATCTGCCACGCCTTTGCGCCGGGTTCCGCAAGGATCGCGCGGCCAAACTTGGCATAGGTGAACAGGGCACCATCCTCGCCCTCGTCGACGAAGCGATGACCCCGGCGGTTCAGCATGACGCCATAGACATAGCTCAGCCGGTTCGACCTGTCGGTCATTTCGCGCGGGGCGAACTCGCCCCAGTCGGCGCTGATCGGTGTCGCGTGACACCCCGACCACTGACCCCATGGCATCGCGCCGATCTCCATCGCCATGCGCAGTCCGTCACCCTGATTATGGGGCGTGCCGCGCACCTTCGCGTTCCCGATATTCGGCCCGATATGTTGCGTGCGCATCTGCACGTTGGCCTCGAAACCGCCGGCGCCAAGCACCACGGCCTTTGCGGTCAGCGATTGCATGCCGTCATCGTCGCGCACCTGAACGCCGCATACCTTTCCCTGGTCATCTACCAAAAGGGACCGTGCCGCCGACCCGTAGCGGATTTCGACGCCCATTGCCTCGGCGGTCGAGAACCAGGCGCGCGACAGGCCGACACCTTCGTGCTTGGCCCGCACCACCAGGCCGCGCGCCCATATCACCTTGTTGTCCTTCTTCACCGCCGAAAGGCTCAGCGCGGGTTCCATGGGAACACGCCCGACCTCGTTCATCCAGAACACCGTGTCCTTGGAATTGCGCACCAGCAGGTCCGACAGCATCGGATCCGTCCGTCCGCCCGTGACCCGCATCAGGTCGCCGTGATAATCCTCGTAGGGATAGGGTGCGATGCCGTCATAGAAATCCTCGATCTGGTCTTCCGCGTCAGGGACCAGCGGGGCGATGTCATGGGGATCATCGAAGGCAAAGCGCAGGACGCCACCTGACCAGTGGGTGTTGCCGCCGCGCATTTCGCGCGGGGCCTTTTCAAGCACCACGACCCGTTCGGCGCCGTTTTCCCTTGCTGAAACCGCAGCGGCCAGCGCCGCGTTTCCGGCCCCGACAACAATCACGTCGTAGTCAGCCATCCAATTTTTCCCTTCCCTGATCGTCAAAATGCGCCGGGGCGCTTTCGACCCTATGTGCGGGAGGTTCCCCATCAAACTGAAAATTGTCAACAGTTTTCACATTTCGCGTGACGGATCGCTCTGTCGGCCATAGGTTGAAGGCAGGAGGGCCGGAAGTGAAAGGTACAGGTCGATGAAGGATCAAGTGACTGAAAACGCGCCATCGAAGGCGCTTGCCCATTTTGCCGCATCGTTGAGCATCGACGACGTGCCGGAGCGGACACGAAACCGGGCGCGGCTCCATGTGCTTGATGGACTGGGGCTGGCGCTTGCCTCCAGGGCGCATCCCTATGCCGACAGCACGCTGGCCGCGGTAAAAGAGTTGTCGGACGGGGGCGGCACTTGCAGCATCATCGGCCAGTCCGCCCGCGCGACGGTGCGGGACGCCGCGCTGGCGAACGGCATTCTGATCCATGGGCTCGACTTCGACGATACCCATCAGCAGGCAATCGTGCACCCGACGGCCGCCTGCCTTCCCGCCGCACTCGGCGTGGCCGAAGCCGCCGATCTGACCGGTCGCGATCTGCTGGCAGCCTATTGCATAGGGATGGAAGCTGCGATTCGCATCGGTGCAGCCGTCAAGGGCGGCTTTCACCACACAGGGTTTCACGCGACGGGCATCGTTGCTCATTTCGCGAGCGCGCTGGCAGCCGGGCGGCTGATGGGTCTGAACGCCGCCGAACTGGTCTACGCGCAGGGCATCGCGGCCAGCACCGCCTCGGGGGTGCAGGTCTTTCTTGAAGAAGGCGCCTGGACCAAACGATTCCATCCCGGTTGGGCGGCGGTTGCCGGCATTACCGCAGCCACACTTGCACGCCACCATTTCCGGGGCCCGACACGGGCCTACGAGGGCAGGTTCGGGTTGTTCGATACCCATCTTCAGGGGGATCACCACGACCTTGATCTTGCGGTTCTGTCCGACGAACTTGGCACCCGCTGGATGATGACGGATACGGCGTTGAAACCCTATCCGGTCTGCCACTTCATCCACGGGGCAGCCGACGCGGCAATCGATGCGCGGCGCGAAATCGGCGACGCCGCGATAGAGGCCGTCGAAATTCGCCTGCCCTCAGACACCTTGCCCATCGTGGCCGAACCTGAGGACGCAAAGCGGGCCGCTGCGACGGAATACGAAGCCAAGTTCAGCGCGCACTACGTGGTCGCGACCTGCCTCTTGCGAGGTGCATTCGGGCTGTCCGACCTGACGCCCGAAGCCCTCGCCGACCCAGCGACCAAGTCATTGGCGGCGCGCTGCACCTGCGTCACCGATCCTGAAAGCGCCTTTCCAACCTATTTTTCGGGGGGTGTCCGCGTGCGCCTTGCCGACGGGCGCGAAATCGACAGGCACGTGCGTATCAACAGCGGCGCAGGCGAACGCATGATGGATGTCGAGGCGGTCTCGGCAAAGTTCCATGCCAATGCCGACCCGGTGATCGGCGGCGAACGGGCGGGCCTTTTGCGCGACACGATCCTGGGGATCGAGCAGGCCAGCGCACGTGACCTCGCGGCTGCGTTCAGAGGGTAGCGCAATGCCCGCCACGCTGACCGGCGCGTTTGTCGCCAATCTGATCGAAATCCATGCAACCGCGCTGGCCCGACCCGGCGCCATCGCGCGGATGGATGATCTGGTGATGGACGGGATTGCCGTGGGCCTGGCCGGCGCGAACGAACCCGGACCGGCTTTGTTGGCGGATCAGGCGCGCGGCATGATGGGCGGGGCAGAACCCGCCGGTGCGACATTGCTGGCGCGCGAGGGGCTGCTGCCGCCGGTGGTGGCCGCGCGGATCAACGGCGCGGCAATGCACGTTCTCGACTACGAGCCGATGTGGAACCCGGCCAACCACGCGGTGTCCACCGTCCTGCCTGCCCTCCTGGCCTTGGCGGAAACGGACGGGGCCGCTGCCATGGACGGCCCGGCGGTCCTTGCGGCCTTTGCCACCGGCATCGAGGCCCAGGCCCGACTGCGGCGCGCCTCGCGTCAGTTCGAACCGGGCGATCTGGTCTTTCATCCGCCAAGCGTCGTGGGGCCCATCGGCTCTGCGATTGCGTGCGGGCTGCTGTTGCGGCTTGACGCCGAGGCCCTGTGCCATGCTGTGGGGATCGCCGCGTCGCGCGCGGGGGGCGTGTTGATCAATGTCGGAAGCATGACCAAGGCATTGCATTGTGGCGCCGCCGCAGCCGATGGGCTGGAGGCGGCACAACTCGCCGCGCGTGGGTTCACGGCCGACCCGGATGTTCTGGATGGGCCACGCGGTTACTTGCGCGCGTTCTTTGGCGATGACACCGACAACGACGCGCTGACCGTCGATGCGCCGCTGGCGGCGACGGACCCCGGCCCGGCCTTCAAGTTCTACCCCAGTCAATATGGAACGCATTTCGTGATATCCGCCGCGCTCGCACTCAGGGCATCCCTGCCGGATGATGCGCGGATCGAAACGGTGACCATCACATGCCCGCCCATGCCCTATGTCGATCGGCCATCGCCCGCATCGGGGCTGGCTGGGAAATTCAGCTTTCAGTATGTCGCGGCGGTGGCCCTGCTGGATGGACGGGTCAACCTTGCCAGCTTTACCGACGCCCGGCGCTTTCGTGCGGACGTCGAGGCGTTGCTGACGCGCATCAAGATCAAATCCGATCCCGCCCGGGAGGGGCGTTTCGATAGAATGCGTGTCGATCTGGAAGTGCAGCTCGGCGGAGGGGCCAGGCGACGTTCCATGTGCGATGGCCCTGACGGGATTTGGGGACGGCCCGTGACCGGCGACCGGCTGGCGACAAAGGCGCGCGATTGCCTCGTGGCGGCACAGATGCCGGCGGATTTACTGCATGAATTGACGCATGTGTCCCGTCTCGATGCAACGGCCCTGCGTCGTCTGATCGGCCGCCTTGGCCGCGAGGCGAGGTGAGGCAGGTCCACCGGCGCGCCGGGATGCGCCGGTTCCGGTCGCACCGGTTGGAGGCCGGTTTCGGACGCACCCCCTGCAAGAGACGCATCAGACCTGTCCCGGCACCATCATGATGGCTGGTGCGCTTTGCAGGGCCTGCGGCGATCCGTGTTGCCCGCGCGGCAAACCAGGCGGCCCGGCTTATGCCTTCACGCCGCGTGCAAGGCTGATCAACCGGGCGTTTTCCAGCGCGATGACGCTTTGTTCGGCAAATCCGCCTGCCAGCCTCAGCGCGTCCTCAGAGAAGGGCCGGACCGTCTGACGATAGATGCAAAACGCCCCGACGAGCCGTTCGGCCGCAAGCATCGGGATGGCGGCAAAGGATCGCGCGCCGCCAAGATCGGCGGTCGCGAAACGCAGCGGATCGTTCGATCGATAGAGCGCTTCGGATTTCACGTCGATGATGTTCACCACCTGCCGTTGAACGATCATCCGGCCAAGACCGGTTTGCGGGGTGACCGTGACGGCGCCGTTGGCATCAAGCCATTCCTGAAACGCCGTGGGGATACCGCGCGCGAAACTGGCCTGGAATTGGTTCTTGCCGAGGTATTCGAACAATATGCCGTATTCCGCGTCGCACATCTCGAGCGTGTAATTCAGGACACGTGGCATCACCACGTCCAGGTTGCCCTGCGACGCGCTGATGATCCGCAACACCTCGCTCAGGGCCTTTTCACGACTGATGGCTTCTTCGAGGCTCAGCGCAAGCTCGGATATGATGGCGCTGAGTTCGGATTCGTTGCGTGGCTCGGACGCATCCCCCTTCAGGCGCGTCGCGAGTTCCAGCTTCGAGGACACCTGCAGTTTCCGGTAAATCGTGGCCAGATGCGTGCGCACCGTCGACGGAGCAAGACACAGCATGCCCGCGATGTCCTGGTAACTTGATCCCGCCGCGTAGGCCTGCGCGATCTGAAATTCCCTGGCGCTCAGGGTGCTGTTGTCCAACACGCGACTGGCTCCTTTGCCTGATGTCCGGATAGGGCTGGAACGTGTCCGACACCACGATGGGCCATCCGGATGCAGTAGGCAAATACTGCATGGCCCGGGCATCAATTACTACACTTGCCCGATATCCGGACCGCCGCGCCGCCTGTAAGGTCGTTCTCGTCAACCGAACAAGAGAGGCCTCGGTATGGGACATTTCGAGACCACAGCGGTTGTCCTGGATGCATGTGACACCGGCAAAGGCCGGAGTGACGGTCGACCATGGTGCGTCGGCGATGCAAGTCCGTCCTGCAAAGGGGGTGCATCGACAGATGCCACGAGGTTCCCGGGCCATGCGGATACCATTGAATTCGACCGCTACATGATCAGCGACGTTGCCATGGGCTGGACCGGCATTCAGGCCCCGCTCGGCCTGAGGCGTGGGTGATGCGCTGGCGGATCCTCGGCCTGCTGTTCCTCGCCCGTATCGGGCTGGGGTTCCAGTTTCAGACGCTGGGCTCGGTTGGCGACAGTCTGACCGTCGCCTTCGGGCTGGACTACGCGGGTGTCGGACTTCTGATCGGGTTGTTCATGTTGCCGGGGCTGTTTCTGGCGCTGCCGGCGGGCTATCTGGGCCGGTTCGTGACCGACCGGCAGATGGTCGTGTTCGGTCTTGGCGCCTTGGCCGCAGGTGGTGTCGTGTCATCGCTTGCGGTGGACAGTTGGATGATGGGCGCGGGCCGCCTGATCGCCGGGGCCGGGTTCTTGTCGACCAACCTGTATTTCACCAAAATGGTCGCCGATTGGTTCGAAGGTCGCGAGATCGCAACCGCGATGAGCATTCTGGTCATGAGTTGGCCCTTCGGGATCGCCATGGGGCAGGTCGGCCACGCGTGGCTTGAGCAGGCCTTTGGCTGGCAGGTTCCGTTCCAGGTGGCGTCGGTCTATTGCCTGATCGCGGCGTTGGCCGTGTTTGTTGTCTACCGACCTCCGAATGCCCTGCCGCAGGTGGGCAGCGTCGGCACAGCACGCATGACACGGCAGGAATGGCGGCTCATTTTCTGCGCGGCCGTCGCATGGGGCATCTTCAACGCGGCCTATGTCATCTACCTGTCGTTCGGGCCGAAACTTCTGGAAAGCCTTGGCCTGTCGGCGATCGCGGCTGCGGGGATCGTCAGTGTCGGAAGCTGGCTGATGATCGTGTCCGGCACGCTGTGCGGGCAAATCGCGGACCGGCTTGGCCGCCGCGACGTGATCGTGACCGTCTGCATGAGCGGGGCGGTCTTGTCGCTGATACTGCTCAGCGTGCCCGGGGCAGGATTGGCCGCGAGCCTTCTTTTCGGCCTTGTCGGCATGGCGCCCGCTGGCGTCATCATGGCCTTGGCGGGGCAGGCCCTGCGGCCGCAGGTGCGGGCTTTTGGCATGGGTATCTTCTTCACGGTCTATTTCGCGATCATGATGGCGACCCCGCCGATCGCCGGGGCGATTCTGGACCGAACCGGACATGAACAGGGACCCATCGTCCTGGCCATGGCGATGTTCGCCCTCGTGGTGCCGCTATCGTTGGCCTTCCGCTACTTCAAGTCCATGCCGGCCCCGCAACAGGATGTTCCGTGAAAAGAACCCGCGAGGGCATCCTTGCCGGACACGTTTTCGAACCCGGTTGCCGGGTTCGGCCTTGCGACCCGAGCCCGTGCGCGGGGCAGAGCATGGCGCGCCAGGCCAGCCCGAGACGGGTTCACCGCGCCCGGCACGCACCCCGGCCGCCGCGTCTTCGTTGATCTGCATTAAAGTCCCGCAGTGCGCGGTCGGGTATTGCTCTGTAGGGCGGAGCCGGATGTCGCCCCTCGTTCGATGGAGGTGAAGGTTGCTCAAGGGATCGAATGATGACGCCTTTTGGATGTCCGTTCAGGACCTGGCGCAGAAGCTGGAGTCCGATCCTGCAACGGGGTTGGGTCCGGACGAGGTGAAACGGCGGCTGCATCTGCACGGGCCGAACCGCCTGCGCCGGCAGAAAAAGAAAAGCGCGCTGGCCGTTCTCTTGCACCAGTTCAGAAGCATCATCGTGTTGCTCTTGGCGTCTGCGGCCGTGATGTCCTTTGCGATGGGGGACATCGCCGAAGGCGTCGCGATCGTTTTCGTGCTGATCCTGAACTCCGCCATCGGGTTCTTTACCGAACTGAAGGCAGCCCGTTCCATCGAGGCGTTGATGCGCATTGCAGAGGTCCGGACACGGGTGCGGCGTGGCGGTCAGGTCCGGATGATCGATGCGCGCGACCTGGTTCCCGGCGATGTCGTGATCCTTGAGGCGGGTGATGTCGTCACGGCGGATCTGCGGGTCAGCGAGGCGTCGAACCTGCAAGCGGACGAATCGGTTCTGACCGGGGAATCCGCTCCGGTGACCAAACGCACCGAACCCACCGACAAGGGCGCCGCCCTTGGTGATCGTCTCAGCATGGCGTTCAAGGGCACGGCCATCACGCAAGGCACCGGTCAGGGGATCGTGACCGCGACGGGCATGGCGACAGAGCTTGGCCGCATTGCCGACCTGGCTCAAAGCGCACAAGGTGAGGTCGCCCCGCTGGAGCGCCGCCTTGACAAGCTGGGCCATCGCCTTGTCTGGCTGACGTTCGCGCTTGCGGCACTGACCGTCTTTGCCGGAATCCTGCGCGGGCACGACGTGGCCATCATGGTGCAAACCGGGGTTGCGCTTGCGGTCGCCGCGGTGCCCGAGGGGTTGCCGGTCGTCGCCACTCTCTGCCTTGCGCGCGGCATGTGGCGGTTGAGCCGGCGCAAGGCACTGATTACCAGGTTGTCCTCGGTCGAGACGCTGGGGGCCACAACGGTGATCCTGACAGACAAGACCGGTACGCTGACGGAAAACCGCATGACGGTAGCCCGCTACCTGCTGGCTACCGGTGATGTGGATGTCGACGGCGCGAAGGCATCCGACCCGCCAGAGCCCGATGGCCCGATGGGGTGGGCGATCCGGATCGGGGCACTGTGCAGCAATGCAGAACTTGGGGCTGGTGGGGTGGATGACCCGACCGGCGACCCGATGGAAATTGCGCTGCTGTCGGCTGCCGCGGCTTTCGGGGTGTCGCGAAACAGCCTTCTCGACGCGACCCCGGAGGTCAGCGAACATGCCTTCGATCCCGGGACGAAGATGATGGCAACCGTGCACGAGTCCGGCCAGGGTCATCTCTTCGCCGTCAAGGGCGCACCCGAGGCGGTGATCGGGGTGTGTACGAAGGTAATCGGGCAGGACGGTATCCGGGCCATGACGGCAGATGCGCGTCGGGAATGGGCGGATCGCAGTTCCAGGGCCGCGCAAGGTGGTTTGCGCGTTTTGGCGCTGGCGATGAAGGACGGGCTGCCGAAGGATGCGGACCCGTATGAAGACCTGACGCTTGCGGGGCTGGTCTGTCTGCAAGATCCCGTCCGTCGGGACGTGCCGGACGCCATCGAGGCCTGCCGCGCGGCCGGGGTGCGTGTGATCATGCTGACGGGCGATCACGCAGACACGGCCGCGGCCATCGCGCGGCAGGCACGCCTCGGAGACGGCGAAATGACCGTCATCGAAAGCGGTGAAATCGCCGGGCTTGATCTGGAAACCATCCGTGATCAGGACCGCGCCCGCCTACTGGATGCGGACGTATTTGCACGCGTCTCGCCCGAGACGAAACTCATGCTCGTGTCCTTGTTTCAGGGCGCGGGGCATGTCGTCGCCATGACGGGCGACGGGGTGAATGATGCGCCGGCGTTGAAGAAGGCCGACATCGGCATTGCGATGGGCCAGCGTGGCACTCAGGTGGCCCAGGAAGCTGCCAATATGGTTCTGCAAGATGACGCCTTCGTCACCATCATCGCGGCCATGCAGCAGGGGCGGGTGATCTTTGACAACATCCGCAAGTTCGTCATCTATCTGATGTCGTGCAATGTCAGCGAAGTCCTGATCGTATGTCTTGCGGTGGGCGCGGGGTTGCCCACGCCGCTTCTGCCGCTGCAAATCCTGTTCCTGAACCTGGTCACCGATGTCTTCCCGGCTTTTGCATTGGGGCTGGGCAAGGGGGATGGGACCGCCATGACCAAACCACCGCGCGACCCCGCGGAAGCCATCGTCAACCGCCCGGGTTGGATCCTGATCGGCATGTTCGGTCTCTTCATAACAATAGCTACTCTGGCTGCGTTCGCCTGCGCGCTTTTCTGGCTTGGCCTTGCTCATGGCCCCGCGGTTACAGTGGCCTTTCTGACCCTTGCGCTGGCGCAGCTTTGGAACGTGTTCAACGTGAAAGATCGCGATGCCCCGTTGCTGCGAAACGAGGTGACGCGCAACGGATATGTGTGGGGGGCCATCGTGCTGTGCCTGGGATTGATAGGCCTCGCCTTGTGGTTTCCGCCTTTGGCAGATCTCTTGGGCCTGCCCAACCCTGGCCCGGCCGGTCTGGGTGTCGCGGCCACTGCCAGCCTGGTTCCCGTCCTTCTTGGTCAGGCCTGGCTCTGGCTGGTCGCACGATCCGATGGACAGGGCACGGACCGGCCAGTGACCATCGGGAACGCGAAACACGCTGCGCCGGGAACGCGCCCGACCGCGGCCGGGGAACAGGGCGCGGGCGACATCTCTGGTCTGGCGCCCAAATAACAGGCAACGCCGCAAACAAGCCGCCCCTACGCGCCCAAAAAATGGACAGCAGTGCATTTCTTGGGCATTCGTTGCGAAAGTTGTAGGTCTTTGTGACAAAAATATTTACCGTATGATCAAAAATCCGGGGATGGGGATGCTGGATATCATTGTCAGACAAGGCCGTTTGCCAGACGGTCGTGGGCCGGTCGATATCGGCATCCGGGGCGACAGGATCGTCACGATCACGCCACGGATCGACGCCGAGGCGCGCGATGTCATCGACGCCTCCGGGCGCCTGGTCGCGCCACCGTTCACAGACCCGCATTTCCACATGGATGCGACGCTCAGCCTGGGATTGCCCCGTCTCAACGTCTCGGGCACGTTGCTGGAAGGCATAGCGCTTTGGGGCGAGTTGAAGCCGCTCTTGACGCCCGAAGCGGTCATGGAACGCGCCTTGCGGTATTGTGATCTGGCCGTGGCGCAGGGCCTGTTGTCGATTCGGTCCCATGTCGATGTCTGCGATGACAGGCTGACAGCGGTTGAGGCGTTGATCGAGGTGCGCAAACGCGTGGCGCCCTACATCGACCTGCAACTGGTCGCCTTTCCCCAGGACGGGCTTTATCGGTCGGCCACGGCCGAGGCGAACCTGTTGCGCGCCTTGGACAAGGGTGTGGACGTGGTGGGGGGCATCCCGCATTTCGAACGGACGATGGCCGATGGTGCAAGGTCGGTCACCCGTCTTTGCGAGATCGCTGCCGAACGGGACCTGATGCTCGACCTGCATTGCGACGAAAGCGACGACCCGATGTCGCGCCATGTGGAAACCCTCGCAGCCGAGACGACTCGGCTGGGCCTGGGCGGGCGTGTGGTCGCCAGCCACGTCACCGCGATGCATTCCTACGACAACTATTACGCCACGAAGCTGATCCCGCTGATCGCCGAGAGCGGTATGAACGTGGTTCCGAACCCGCTGATAAACATCACCTTGCAAGGTCGGTCAGACACCTATCCGCGCCGTCGCGGCCTGACCCGGGTGCCGGAGTTGCGCGCAGCGGGCGTCAACGTGGCTTTCGGGCAGGATTGCACGATGGACCCCTGGTATTCCCTTGGATCGGGCGACATGCTCGAGGTTGCCCATATGGGGGTGCACGCGGTTCCCATGACCTCGCGCGAGGCGATGGCCTGGGCCTTTACCTCGGTCACGCAAAACGGCGCCCGCGCCATGGGACTGCCGGACCCCACGCTTCGCGAAGGCGGCCCGGCCAGCATGGTCGTCTTGCAGGCGCGCGACCCGATCGAGGCCGTGCGCCTCAAGGCGACGCGGCTTGCAGTGATCAAACACGGCAAGGTGCTGGCGCGTACCGCACCGCGCGTTGCCACCCTCGACCTTCCCGGCCGCCCCGGCATGATCGACCCGGCCGACTATGCGCCGCCGGCCCAAGATGAACAGACTTAACAAACTGCCAACACCAGAGAGGAAGCTTCCATGAAACTAACCACAACTCGCCGCCAACTGATGGTCGGGGCAGCCGCCACGCTGGCGCTGCCCGCCTATATCCGTGGCGCTCGCGCCCAGGGCGTCACCCGCGTCGCCGGTGTCCACATGTCGCCGGTCGAAAACGCCTGGAACAGCCGCATTCACCTGGCGTTTCAGGAGGCCGCGGCCTCGGGCCTGATCGAGTACGAATTCTCCGAAGGCGTGGCCCCGACCGATTATCCGCGCGCCATGCGCGAATATGCGGAAGGCGGCGCGCAACTGGTCTGGGGTGAATCCTATGCTGTTGAACGCGAAGCGCGCGAAGTCGCGGGCGACTATCCCGAAACGGCGTTCCTGATGGGATCCTCCGGTGGGCCGGAAGGCGACAATTTCGGCGTTTTCGGAACGCGCAACCACGAAGCCGCCTACCTGGCCGGGATGTTGGCGGGCAGAATGTCGGACTCCAATGTGTTCGGCTCTGTCGGCGGCTACCCGATCCCCGAGGTCAACCTGCTGATCAACGCCTTCCGCATGGGGGTCAGCGAAGTGAACCCGGACGCGACCTTCCTCAACGGCTTTATCGGTGCCTGGTTTGACCCGGCCCGCGCGAAAGAGGCCGCGATGGCGCAGATCGATGCGGGCGCAGACATCCTCTTCGGGGAACGGATCGGCACCGCCGATGCCGCGGAAGAACGGGGCGTCAAGGCCATCGGATCGCTGATCGACTATACGCCGCGCTATCCCGGTACCGTGTTCGCCAATGCGATCTGGAACTATGGTCCCACCATCGAGGCCATCGTCGCTGATATTCAGGCCGGCACCCCGGTCGGGCGGGATTATACCGAGTATTCCTTCATGGCCTATGGCGGCAACGAGTTGATCTATGTGGCCGATGAAGTGCCAGCCGACGCGGTTGCGCCGATGCTGGCCAAGCAAGCAGCGATCGAGGCGGGTGAGTGGGACGTTCCCATCGACAACGATGAGCCGGCCTGACGGGCGCTGAGCCATGCCTGATGCCACGGCCCTTGCCGCCGCCATCTCCGACGGGCGCACCAGCGCGCGTGCGGTGATGGAGGCGAGCCTCGCGGCATGCCAAACCCATGCCGGGTTGGGGGCCGTGGTCTTTCTTGACGAGGCGTTGGCACGTGCGGAGGCTAGCGCAGCCGATGCCGATGCCGATGCCGTGGCAGCAGGGAGACGTGCACCGTTCCACGGTGTGCCTTTCCTGGCAAAAGATCTGGGGTCGGCGGCCAAGGGGCTGCCAGCTGCCGCAGGTGCGGCGGCGCTGCGTTCGCAGGCTGTCCTACCCATGCAGGACAGCCACCTCTTTTCCGCCTTTCGCCATGCCGGGCTGATCCCGTTCGGTCTGACCGCGACGCCGCCTTTCGGCCTTGCGCTGGACAGCGCGCCCGAGGGTCTTTTGCCTGGCCGCAACCCCTGGGATCCGTCGTTGACCCCTGGCGGGTCGTCCGGCGGGGCCGCCGTCGCAGTGGCCGCCGGTCTTGTCGCCATTGCCCATGCCACGGACGCCGCCGGGTCGATCCGGGTGCCCGCGGCCTGTTGCGGGCTTGTCGGGCTGAAACCGTCGCGCGGGGCTGTGCCCGGTGGCCCGGACTTCGACAATCACCTGATGGGGATCGCGTCCGAACTTGTGCTGGCCCGCTCTGTCCGCGACGTGCGCGCGGCCTTTGCCGCCGTCCGGTTGCCGGTGTCGCCGGTTGCCATGCCGGGCAATCCGCGCGTTGCACTGGTGCTGCCCGATCGCTGCGATGCCGCCCAGACCACGGCCGCCCATGGCGCAGCCGGCGCCCTGACCGAAGCCGGCTGCACCATTCAAGAGATCGCCGCCCCCGACGACATGGGGGCCGAGGCCCATGCCATCGCCAGGCTGATCCTGTCGGTGTCCCTTGCCGAATGGCTGGCCGCGCTTGCGATACCCGGCGACAAGGTGCCCCCGCTCGTGGCGGCGCTGGCCGCCGAGGGGCGCGAGACGTCGGCAACTGGCCTGTTTGCCGCCACCCGCCGCATGGCCCGCCTTTCGGATCGCGCGGGCGCCATGTTCCACCGCTTCGATGCCGTTTTGTGCCCGGTTCTGTCATCAGCCCCGCCGCCCTTGGGGGCGTTCGGGCTTGGCCATTCCGACACCGATGCCCATTTCGCCAAGATGGAGGCCTTTGCCCCCAATGCCGCGCTCGCCAATGTCGCGGGCCTGCCAGCGATTGCGCTGCCGTTCGGGATGCAGGGTAGCCTGCCCGTCGGCGTGCAGCTTTGGGGACCACCCGGCGCGGATCTGGCATTGTGCCATCTCGCGGCATTGATAGAAGCCCGCGCACCGATGCTCGAATATCCCTTTCCCATCGCAGGATTGCCCGCATGACCCCGGTTCTCGAGCTTCAGGACATCACCAAACGCTTTGGCACCCTGACCGCCAATGACGATGTGACCCTGACGCTGGGGCAGGGGGAAATCCTTGCCCTTCTGGGCGAAAATGGCGCGGGCAAGACCACGTTGATGAACATCCTGTTCGGCCACTACGCCGCGGACGAGGGGACGGTGCGGGTCTTCGGCAAGGAATTGCCGTCGGGCAAACCCCGCGCGGCGATCGAGGCCGGGGTTGGCATGGTTCACCAGCATTTCACGCTGGCCGGCAATCTGACCGTGCTGGAAAATGTCATGCTCGGATCGGAATCCCTGTTGTCGCCAAGCTCCGCCCGCGCGGCCGCGCGCAAGAAGTTGATGCAGATCTCCGACAGGTTCGGCCTTCCGGTGACGCCCGAGGCCCGGATTGCCGAACTGTCGGTCGGGGAACGCCAACGGGTCGAGATCCTCAAGGCGCTCTACCGCGACGCGCGCATCCTGATCCTGGATGAACCCACCGCCGTTCTGGCCCGGCCCGAGGCGCAACGCCTGTTCGAGACCCTGCGCGACATGACCAGGGAAGGTCTCTCGTTGATCTTCATCAGCCACAAGCTGCACGAGGTCATGGCGGCCTCGGACCGCGTGGCGGTGCTGAGGGGAGGGCGGATGGTGGCCGAACGCAAGACCGCCGATACCAGCCCCGAGGAACTGGCCGAACTGATGGTCGGCCGCAAGGTGGAACGGCCGGTGCGGCAAGGCCACGAGATCGGCGCGCCCGTGTTGATCGCCGAAAAGGTGCGGGTCGAGGAAAAGGGCGAGGCACGGTTGGACGACGTGTCATTTGCCGTGCATGAGGGCGAGATCCTCGGGATCGTCGGGGTGTCGGGCAATGGACAGGCGGCCTTGGGCGGGCTGCTGTCAGGGCTGACCACGCCGGTGTCCGGCGCGCTGACACTGGCCGGGCAGGATGTGGGCCCATTGGGGCCGCGCGGCATGATCCGGGCCGGGGCGGGCCGGGTGCCCGAAGACCGCCATGCCGAGGGGGCCGTGGGCGAACTGGCCGTGTGGGAGAACGCGGTTCTCGAGCGGCTTCGCAGCCCGGATTTCTCGCGCAGGGGGTTCGTGCGGCAGGCGGCCTGCAAAGCCTACGCCGCCGAATTGATCGCCCGTTTCGACATCCGCGGTGCCACCCCCGACACGCGGACACGGCTCTTGTCGGGGGGCAACATGCAAAAACTGATCCTGGGGCGCTGCTTGTCGATCGGCCCGCGGTTCGTGCTGGCCAACCAACCGACCCGAGGGCTCGACGAAGGCGCCATCGCGGCGGTTCATGCCGAATTGCTCGCCGCGCGGGCCGAGGGCGCCGCGATCTTGCTGATCTCCGAGGAACTGGAGGAGGCCGTCGCGCTGTCCGACCGTATTCAGGCCATCGTGAAGGGCCGCCTGTCGCAGCCAGTCCCGGCCCATGACGCGGATGCGCGCAAGCTGGGCCTGATGATGGCCGGTGTGTGGAAGGAAGACGATCATGCGGCTTGAACGGCGCGCCCATGTGCCACTTTACCTTGTCGTCGTCGCGCCGTTGGCGGCGGTGGCGGTGGCTTTGATCCTCGCCGGGGCTCTGATCGCGGCGGCAGGGGTGAGCCCTGCGACCGCCTATGCCGAGATGCTTCGCGGCGCGCTTGGGTCGCGGCTGTCGGTGACCGAGATGCTGACCCGCGCGACGCCTTTGATCCTGACGGGTCTGGCCGCCGCGGTCGCCTTTCGCGCACGTCTGTGGAATATCGGCGGCGAAGGACAATTCTTCGTCGGCGCACTGGTCACCGCGTGGGTCGGTCATTCCCTTGCCCTTCCCGGCCCCGTTGGAATCCCGGTTCTGATGGCGCTGGGCATGGCCTCGGGGGCTTTGCTGCTGGCGGGACCGGCCTATTTGCGCCTGCGCTTCAGCGTTGATGAAGTGGTGACCACGCTGCTGCTGAATTTCATCGTGATCTTGTTCGTGGGTCTGATGATCGAAGGCCCGCTACGCGATCCGCTGGCCTTTGGCTGGCCGTCCTCGGTGCCGGTGGACGGCGATTTCAGGCTGCCCGACCTGGTCGCGCGCACACGACTTCACATCGGGTTCCTGGTTGCGATTGTGGCGGCCGGGGCCGTCTGGCTGATCCTTGCGCGCACGGTCTTTGGCGCGGAAACACGCGCAGCGGGGCTGAACGCGTCGGCGGCGGCCTTTGCCGGCATTTCGCTGCCACGGACGCTGATGGGCGTGGCGTTGCTGTCTGGTGCGTTGGCGGGGTTGGCCGGATCGGTGGAAGTCCTGGGCGTCACCGCCGGCGTCACCACCACCATGTCCCCCGGTTTCGGCTACGCGGGCATCGTGGTGGCCATGCTGGCCGCACTTCACCCGGCCGGCGTGGTGGCCGCCGCGATCTTTGTGGCCACCGTTTTTGTCGGGGCCGACGCCATGAGCCGCGCGACCGGAGTTCCCAGCTTCATCGCCGACGTCATCGTGGCGCTCTGCCTGCTCACCATGTTGGTGGCTCTCTTGTTCACAACCTACCGGGTGCGGCGATGATGGATGCTTTGGACCTTTTGCTGAACACCAACCTCTGGGCCGCCGTCCTGCGCATTGCGACGCCGCTGATCTTTGGGGTTCTGGGCGCATTGCTGTGCGAGCGATCGGGCGTTCTGAACCTCGGGATCGAGGGGATCATGACGATGGGGGCCATGACCGGGTGGCTGACGGTCTACATGGGTGGCGATCTTTGGACCGGGTTGCTGGTTGCGGCCATGTGCGGTGGGTTGATGGGGCTCTTGCATGCCATGCTGACCGTCCCGCTCGGCCTGTCGCAGCATGTCTCGGGGCTTGGCATCACGCTCTTCGCCTCGGCGCTGTCGTATTACCTGTATCGGCTGATCGTGACGGTCGGAGATCTGCCGCCCACGATCGAGCCCTTTCGCCCTCTCGATATCCCGATCCTGTCCGACATCCCCGTTCTGGGGCCGATCCTGTTTTCCCAGACCATGCCGACCTACCTTGCGCTGCTGAGCGTCGTGGTGATGGCCTATGTGCTTGCGCGCACGCCACTTGGGCTGGCCATTCGCATGACCGGGGAAAATCCCCACGCGGTCGAGGCGCAGGGCCTCAACCCGATCCGCATCCGCATCGGGGCGGTGGTGGCGGGGTCGGCGCTGATGGCGGTCGGCGGTGCGTTCCTGACCACGGCCGCGTTCAACAGCTTCTTTCCCGAAATGGTGCAGGGACGGGGCTGGATCTGCATCGCGCTGGTCGTTTTCGCCTCGTGGCGACCGGGCAAGGCGCTGCTTGGCGCGCTCCTTTTTGCCTTCTTCGACGCCTACCAGTTGCGCCTGCAGACCGTGGTCGAGGGCGTTCCCTACCAGTTGTTCCTGATGGCGCCCTATGTTCTGTCGATCGCGGCCCTGATCCTGGTTGCGCGTCGCGCCCAGGTTCCCGAAGCGCTCATGACCCCCTACCGGCGCGGCGAACGCTAGGCACCCGCCGCCACCTTGCGGGCAAGATATGCGGACGCAAGGCGCGGGGTTGCGATCTCGACATACTGTGCCTCGGGGATATCGATACCCAGGCGATCATGAAGCGCCACGACCAGGTTCAGCACGTCCATGGAATCGAGCCCAAGGTCGTCCTGGATATGGTCGTCATCCCCGACCGTGGCAGGGTCGATATCGGGAGCGACGCGTGTGAGTTCCTCGAGAAAGGCGGCTCGGAAATCCGTCTGTGTCATAGCGCCTCCGGGCGTTGCAGAAGTGTTTCGAATTCGGTGATGAAGCGGGATATCTGTCGGCCATCGGCGACCCTGTGATCTGCCGAGACGCAGACCGTGACCACAGATCTGGGCACAACCGTCCCATCAACGACCCAGGGCCGTGTTTGAGGTGCCCCCAGACCGACAAGCGCAACCTGCGGTGGAAAGATGATGCCGGTCATCATGTCGCAACCGCTTTCGCCCAACGCCGAGACGGTGATCGTGCCTCCGGTCATTTCGGAACCTTTGAGCCGCCCGGCGCGGGCACGGGTCACAAGGTCGCGTATGCCAGCCATCGTTTCTGTCAATGTCATGGCCGGGGCGTCCATCAGCGCGGGAGCCACAAGCCCGCCCCCTCTGAGCGCCACGGCGACGCCGGGATTGACCATATCCGATGCATGAAACCCGTCCGCAAGGTAGTGACCGTTCAGGTCCTTCGAGTCCCGTGCCGCAAGTGCCGTTGCACGCACGAAGAGCGCGCCGAGCAAGATACGTTCTTGCGGGGGCTTTTCGCGGTTGTGCGCGGCCAGCCAATCGATCGCCCGCTGCAGATCGATCGTATGTGACAGGTAGACATGTGGGATCGTTTCCTTGGACCTTGTCATTGCGGCGGCAATGGCTTTGCGCATCTCGGTCATGGGTGAACCGGCGGGCGACGGTTGCGGTTCGCGACGCCCGCCGGGTCCCGTGCGCTCGATGTCGGACAAGACGATCACCCCGTTCGGACCGCTGCCCTCGATGGATGCCAGATCCACCCCCAGTTCCCTGGCTCGGAGCCGCGCGGCAGGAGATGCGGCGGCCCCACCCTGGGATGGCGGAACCGTGGTCGCCGGCGGTACAGAAGGGCGCGGGGACGCAACCGGGGTTGTGGTCGCAAGGGGGGCTGGCCCGGATGCTGCCTGCGGTTCATGCGTTCGGGCGGCGTCGTCGGACGGGGCCGCCTCACCCTCGGCCAGAATGATCGCCATGGGCGCGCCCACGGGCAGGTCATCCCCAAGTGCGGCTTCCAGCCGATGGACGATACCCTCTTCGAAAATCTCGATCTCGATCGCGCCTTTCTGGGTTTCGATGACCGCGACCGTATCGCCACGGTGCACCCTGGAACCCGGAGCGATCAACCATTCGACCAAGGTCCCGGTTTCCATATCGGCGCCCAGAGACGGCATTGTGAAAACCCCCATCTCAGCGCCCCATCACGGTCCTGGCGGCTGCGACGATCGCGGGGATCTGAGGTGTCGCGGCATCCTCCAGGTGTTTCGGGTACGGGATCGGGACCTCTTCGGAGCAGACCCGCGCCACGGGGGCATCGAGGGACCAGAACCCCTTTTCCATGATCCGGGCCATGATCTCGGCAGCCAGTGAGCCGGACCGCCAACCCTCGTCGACGATGACCGCGCGGCGCGTCTTGGCGAGCGAGGCCAGGATCGTGGCATCGTCGAGGGGCCGCAGCGTTCGCAGGTCGATGACTTCGGCCGATATGCCGACGTCGGCAAGCTCGCGGGCCGCAGCGAGGGTTTTGAACAGCGAGCCGCCATAGGTGATCAGGCTCAGGTCCGTTCCCTCGCGGCGCACGGCCGCTTGCGATATATCCACCGGTCCCGACGCGGCATCGAGAGGGCCGGTCATGTTGTAGAGCATCACGTTTTCGAAGATCAGCACCGGGTCGGGATCGTGCAATGCCGTCCAAAGCATCCCGCGCGCATCCTCGACCGTTGCCGGCGCAAGGACCTTGAGCCCCGGAATATGGGCATACCACCCTTCGAGGCTATGGGAATGCTGTGCGGCCAGTTGCTTGCCCGCGCCGGTGGCCATTCGGATGACCAGGGGGACGCTGAACTGACCGCCCGACATGTGCCGGATCGTGGCGGCGGTGTTCATGATCTGGTCGAGCGCGAGCAGACTGAAATTCACCGTCATCAGTTCGACAATCGGGCGCATTCCATTCGCCGCCGCGCCGATGCCTGCCCCCGTGAACCCGGATTCGGAAAGGGGTGTATCGCGTATGCGGTCTGTGCCGAACTCGTCCATCAGCCCCTTTGACACGGCGTAGCACCCCCCATAGGCGCCCACGTCCTCGCCCATCAGAAAGACGCGTTCGTCGCGCTGCATCGCCTCTCGGATCGCCTGTTTGACCGCCTCGCGATAGGTGATCTCGACGGTTTTTCCGGATGGCGGAGCGGGCTCGAAGGGCGGGGCCTGCCCAAGGACATGGGTGGTGAGACTTTCCACCGGTTCCCATGTCCCGGCCTCCGCGAAGGCCACGGCCTCCTCGATTTCCGCCGTCACCCGGGCTTCGATCGCCTTGACGTCTTCGGGATGGATCAGGTGATTGTCCAGGAGCCAGGTCTGGAACCTGACGATGGGACCCTTCCGGCGCCACTGTTCGACCTCGTCCTTTTCCCGGTAAAGCTGGGCATCGAACATCGAATGCGCGCGGAACCGGTAGGTCTGGCATTCGAGAAACACCGGTGCGCCGGTCTCGCGGATACGCGCAATCGCCTTGCGGGCCGCGACCTCGACCGCCACAACGTCCATCCCGTCCACGTGATGCGCTTCGATCCCGTAGGACGCGGCCTTTTGCATGATGTCGGTTGCGGCCTCGGTCCGGTCGAGGGCCGACCCCATGGCGTATCCGTTGTTTTCGCACACGAAAAGAACCGGCAGGTTCCAGAGCTGGGCAAGATTCAGGGCCTCGTGGAATTCCCCTTCTGCCACTGCGCCTTCACCGAAAAAGCAGGCCGTCACGTGGGGCTCTGCCCGCATCCGGTCGGCAAGCGCGAGCCCCCCTGCCAGGGGCAGGCCCCCGCCAACGATGGCGTTGCCCCCGTACAGGTTCGTCTCGGCATCAAAGAGGTGCATCGACCCGCCGCGACCGCCGGAACAGCCTTCGGCCTTGCCGTACATCTCGGCGAGAACCGCGTTCATCGATACCCCGCGAACCAGTGCGTGGCCATGTTCGCGATAGGTGGCCACGATCTTGTCCGACGCCGCCAGAAGCGGGATGATTCCGGCCGCGATCGCCTCTTCCCCGTCATACAGGTGAAGGAACCCCCGGATCTTTTCCCGGGTGTAAAGCTCGGCACATTTGTCTTCGAAGCGCCGGATGCGGATCATGTGCTCAAGGAGCTCCAGCACATGTGCCCGGTCCAGCTTCGGTTTGTCCGTCACGGTCATGTCTCGTCCGTCTCCAATGTGGATATGTCGCCTTCGGGCAGCCCCAGTTCGCGTGCCTTCAGCAAGCGCCGCATGATCTTGCCTGATCTGGTCTTGGGCAGTGTCTTGCGAAACGTGATCGCGCGCGGAGCCACGGCTGGCCCCAGTCGTTTCCGCGCATGGCCGCGGATGTCGCGTTCCAGCGCGTCCGACCACTCGAAATCCGGATTGAGGGTGACATAGGCGTTCACGACTTCACCGGCGGTCGCATCCGGCACGCCGATGACCCCCGCTTCGGCAACGGCCGGGTGTTCGATCAATGCGCTTTCAACTTCGAACGGGCCGATCAGGTGACCGGACGACTTGATCAGGTCGTCCGCGCGACCGACGAACCAGACGTATCCATCAGCGTCGCGCATCGCGAGATCGCCCGACAGGTACCACCCATCCACGAAGCATTTGTCATAGCGCGCCTGCTCGTTGAGATAGGCCCGCATCATCGAGGGCCAGCCGGGTCTGAGCGCCAGTTCGCCGATCTTGTCGGGCCCGAGTTCACGCAGCCTGCCGTCTTCATGTTCGACAATCCCGACCTCGATTCCGGGCATCGGCTTGCCCATGGAGCCCGGCCGGACCGCCATGCCGGCAAGGTTCGCGATCATGATCCCGCCGGTCTCGGTCTGCCACCAGTTGTCATGAAACGGCTGGCCAAAGACCTTCTCGCTCCAGATCACGGCTTCGGGGTTGAGGGGTTCACCGACGCTGGCCAGAAACCTGAGAGAGGAAAAATCGTATGCTCTTGCCGCTTGTTCGCCTGCACGCATCATCATCCGGATAGCGGTCGGTGCGGTATACCAGACCTCGACCTTTTCCCGTTCGATCATGTTGTACCAGCGGTCGATATCGAATTCGGCCTCGTCGACGATCATCGTCACGCGGTTCACCAACGGAGAGATGATGCCGTAGGACGTGCCCGTGACCCAGCCGGGATCGGCGGTGCACCAGTAGAGCGTGCCAGGGGTCAGCCCCAATGCCTTGCGGCCCGAAAATGCATGATAAAGCACTGCATTATGGACATGCACCGCGCCCTTCGGTTTTCCCGTCGTGCCTGACGTGAAATGAATAAGGGCCGGGGCCTCGGGATCGGTCCGCACGGTCGCGAAATCGGGGGACGCCGCTCGCAGCGCAGGGCCAAGGGCGACGCAGCCGTCGGGTGCGTCTTCTCCCTCGATCAGCACCAGGTCAAGCGTTGGTACCTCGTGCCGCCAGGCCGCGATCTTCTGATTGTATATCGATGCCGTCGTGACCAGCACCCTGGCCGCTCCGATCTCCATCCGTGTCCGGATCGGTTCCGGCCCGAAAGCTGCGAAAAGGGGCGAAAACACAAGCCCCGCCTTCAGCGTGCCCAGGGCACAGGCATACAGGTCCGGCACCCGCCCCATCAGCGCGAAAAGACTGTCGCCCCTCTCGAAGCCATGGCTGGCCAGAACGTTCGCGAACCTGGCCGCGAGATCGGCCATTTCGCCGTAGGTCAGGTCGCGCTGTCCGCCGGCCTTTCCGAACCATCGCAGCGCAACCTGTTCACCGTGGCCGGCGATGACATGGCGATCCAACGCCTCGTGCGCGATGTTCAGGGCGCCGTCGAGACCGTCGATCATGCTTCGGGCCTCGGCCCAATCCCCGTGCAATCCATCCGACCCCAGTGCCGCGGCCCCGGGCGGTATGGTCTTGGTGCTGTGATCATGCATGGCGTCATCCTCCCCTCGACCCCGACAAGAGCCGAGTTCGCCAAGCCGCGCGATGACGCAGGTCAATTCGATGGAATTTCAATGACCCGACAGCGCCGGACGTATGCGCGACGCAGACCAGCCCCATCGGGGCGATCCACGCGCCATCGCCCCAAGGCCGCTTGGCAGGATGCTTTCAAAGGCTGTCGGGGTGCCTGGAACAGGGTTCACTCAATCAGTCATGACGTGAATGAATTCCATTTTGGATGCGCGAAATCACGAAATGAAAATTCAGGGTCAAAATTCAAATGGCAGAGATAAATTTGAATTGTCGCCGAAATAAATTATGAGGGATTAACGTCAAGATATGGATTCGAATTCGGAATTCTTGGAAAGCCCATCAATAAATGACCCCCCCCTCCCTCAAGATAACGGTCGCGTCCCTTACAAGGCGTCGACCGAATATGGTGTCGAAACTCATTGGGTCCTGGGCTGCATTGGAGGTTCCGAAAGGCTGCGAAATTCGGTTTCTTGTTGTCGAGAATGATACCTGTGAGAACACGAAACGATTGATCGAGGATCTGGCCGGGATTCATCCGGCCATCACGCTTGACTATGCTTTTGAGCCAGAGATCGGCATTCCGTTCGCACGAAATGCTGCGGCCCGATTGGCGATCGCGGCGAATTCGGATTGGCTTGTCTTTGTCGATGACGACGAGGTTCTGGCCCGTGACTGGCTGGTGAAACTTGCCGACGCGTTCCGGAAGACAAATGCCGTGTTGATCGGGGCGCCATTGCGTGTCGAACACAGGTTCTACGGGCATGGTCTTGTGGAAAAGCTGATGCACGAAAACATTGCCCGGCGCTACGCGAGAAAGGAACGCCGCGCTGCACGCAAGGCAAGTTTGTGCACGACGCCGGGTGTTACGATCGTTACCAATAACTGGGCTGCCCGCACACACCTGTTCACGACCGAGGGGATCTGGTTCGATGAGTCGCTGCGCCATACAGGCGGGAGCGATGTGCAATTCTACTCCGATGTCGTCTCGCGCGGCTTGCCAACGGGCTGGGTTGCAGATGCGTTCGCCTACGAAAGTATCCCTCGGGAACGGTTGAGCATACGATATCAGTTCCGACGGGGGCGTGATCAGGCCACTGCAAATTTCCGCAGGAAATTCCGCAAAAACCCCAAGAAATTACGAAGCCTCGTAATCATCTTGCCAATTCGATTGCTGCTGACGGTTGTGGCTGCTGTGTCCGTCCCTTTGACGGGCGGTCGGACGCTACTGACCTTTTGCCGATCCGCAGGCTGGGTTGTTGGAAAGATGCAAGCCGTATTGGGGCGGGACTCGAAGCTGTATTTCGAGGTTACTGGGAATTAGACGAATGCCTGGCCGTCAGCCATGCGTTCGCCGGCAACGCCGCCGGATGCGCCGCAGGAGCGTCGTGAAATCTCGATCCAAGTTTCAAGGTCGGGTTGCATCGGCGGGATGGAACTGGGCGTTCCCGTCGTGCCGTTGGTCGAATGGGCGCGAACGACGTCGGACATCGGCGCGGTGAGGTGGATGCCGATCGGATGGGTCTCGTCGCGGGTGGCGCGCAGGTCATCGGTCGTGGTGAAAGGCGGGTTGGTGGTCTCCGGCAATCCCCCCCCGCTGCCACATCGACACACCCTGCCGCTTGCACGCGCTGGCGGTGGAACGCCGAATTCCGCATCAGACAGGAGATCTGCGCCCGGTAGGCGGCAGCGGCACGCGCGGCCCGTTCGGATGCGGGTACGGTCTCGAAATCAGACGCGCCCGTGTCGGCGTCACGTCATCAAAAGGCCGCCGTTCACGTGCAGGGTCTGGCCGGTGATGTAGGCCGAGGCCGGGCCGAGCAGAAACAGGATCGGGCCCACGATATCCTCGGGCACGGCGATGCGGGCCAGCGGGACCGATTTCACATAGACGTCCTTGTCAAAGCCAAGCGCCCTTGTCTGCCGTCCGGTGCCACCTTGCAGAAAGGGTGTATCGACCGCGGAAGGCGCGATTGCGTTGACGCGTGCATGTGGGGCCATTTCCGCCGCAAGAACCCGCATGAACGCAAGAAGGCCCGCCTTTGCGGCCGCATATGACCCGTAGCCCGGCATTGATTTCACCGCGAGCCCCGAGGATGCCAGAACAACCGACGGCGCGCGGCCCTTGTGCAGCAGGGGCATGGCCGCCCGTGCGCACAGATACGCGCTGTCGAGATTGCCTTCGATGACCTCTCGCCAATCCGCCGGATCGAGATCGGCCACGGGCGTGCGGGGATTGGTGAAGCCTGCAAGATGCACGAGGCCGTCAAGCGCCGGAACCTCGGCTGCGATCCGGGCAAAGGCCTGATCCACGCTGGCCGCGTCCGTGGCGTCGATGGCCACGGACGTGATGGTGTCGGGCCAGATATCTTGCATCTTTGCAAGCGGGTCGGCGCGATCTATCGCGAAGACCTGGCATCCGGCCGCTGCAAGCGCCGCGACCGTGGCCTGCCCGATGCCGCCGGCCGCACCGATGACCGCGATCGTGGCCCCATGTGCCGGGGCAAGCTGCAGGTCCGGTCGATCGCTCATGGGCGCACCCCCATACGGCGCGGCTCGATCGGGGCGGACGGCACGGTGACGGTCTTTGGCTCCGTGTAGAAGCGCTCGCAGGCCTCGCCGCCCTCACGCCCGACACCGCTGGATTTGAACCCGCCAAAGGGCGCGCGCAATTCCCGCGTCATGGTGGTGTTGACCCACACGACGCCGGATCGAAGATCGCGCACCGCGCGTTCCACCGTGGGCAGGTGATCGGACCATACATAGGACACGAGGCCGAATTCCGTTGCATTGGCGGCGGTGACAACCTCGTCATAGCTGTCGAAGATCTGGAATGTCGCGAAGGGGCCAAAGATCTCCTGCTGGCAGACCACGTTTGCATTGCCGGGCGCCAGTGCCGCGATGGGGTCGATGTAGTATCCGCCGGAAATCTCGTCGGGCAGGCCAGCCGGCACACCGCCACCCGTCAGGATCTCGACACCGTCCTGCGGGGCGGTATGCGCAAACCTGAGCACGCGGTCGCGATGCGCGGCAGAGGCAAGCGGGCCAAGCTCCGTTTCGGCGTCGTTGGGATCCCCGATGCGAATGTTGCGGGCCCGGTCCACGAAATCGGAAATGAAATCATCGGCGATCGCGCGGTCAACGAATATCCGCGATCCGGCAAGGCATTGCTGGCCATTGTTGGAATATATGCTGGCCAGGGCCGCATCCAGCGCGCGGTCACGGTCGGCCGAGGCAAAGACGATATTGGCGCTCTTGCCGCCGAGTTCCATCGTGCACGGCACCAGTCTGCGCCCGGCCTCGGCCATGATCAGTCGGCCGGTGCCCGTGCCGCCGGTAAAGCTGATCAGGTCGACGCCATCTTGTGCCACCAAGGCTGCCCCGGTCACATCACCGCGCCCGTTCACAAGGTTCACCACCCCATCGGGGACGCCTGCCTCGTGTAGCAACCTGACGAAAAGATGCAGCGCGAAAGGGGTCTGTTCCGAGGGCTTGAGAACGCATGTGTTCCCGAATGCCAACGCCGCCGCCAGTTTCATCGAAGCCAGCGCGACAGGCGCATTCCACGGGGCGATCAGCGCCGCGACACCCACGGGTTCGCGTGTCACGATCGAACGGTAACCAGGGGTCTGGTCATAGAGGTCCCCACGGGCCTGTCCGATGAATTCGGCAAAGAACCGGAAATTCTCGGCCGCGCGCATCATGTGACGGCTTTTGAGTTCCCGCAGCGGAACGCCGAGCGCAAGGCACTCGAGCCGCGCCAGTTCGTCGGCGTGCTCGACGATCTTGTCCCGCACGGCCAGCAAAAGCGCCTGGCGTCTGGGCACGCTCCATCTGGGCCAATCCGTTCTGTCAAAAGCCTGCCGGGCCGCGCGAACGGCATCGGCGACAACGTCCGCGCCCGCTTCGCACAGCGTTCCGGCAATGCCGCCCGTGGCTGGATTGGAGATATCGAGCGTGCGTCCGGTCCCTTGAATCTCCTTGCCGGCGACAATGCTGTGCGCCGCTTCGGGCGCGCCGGATCCGGCAGGCTGATTTTCGTGCGGGTTGAGATCATGCATGGTTGATTTCTCGAAAATTCGCCAACATACTTGTCTTATGAATAAGACAGCATATCAGGGCAAGAGGTAACATGGCGATGCGCAATCCCGACATCCGGCCCGCGATTATCGGGGCGGGGTCATGACCGACACGGATGTCGCGATTTCAGGCGGGGGGCCGGTTGGTTTGTGCCTGGCGCTTCTCCTGGCTCGCAAAGGCGTGGCGGTGCGTGTCTTCGAAGCGTCGCCCGAGCTATCCGAGGATCTGCGCGCCTCCACATTTCATCCGCCGACACTGGATATGCTGGACAGCATCGGCATTGCCGACACGCTGGTCGACGAGGGCCTGGTCTGTCCGCATTGGCAGGTGCGCATGCATCCTTCGGGCAACAGGGCCGTCTTTGATCTGTCGGTGTTGAACGACCATACCGGCCATCCTTACCGGTTGCAGTGCGAACAATGGAAACTGTCGCGGGCGCTGCTGGCGGCGCTGTCTCAAGAGGCAAACGCACAGGTGCATTTCGGGACGGAAATCGACACCGTCACACAGGACGAAACAGGCGTGACACTGGTCATGACCGGCCCCGAGGGGCGCATCGAACATCGTGCGCGCCTGGGTGTCGGGGCCGACGGCGCCCGCAGTGCCGTCCGCACGGCGATGGGTCTTTCGCTTGAGGGTGAAACCTTCCCGGAAACCACCATCCTTGCGACCACCACATTCCCGTTCGAGGACCATATGGAGGGGCTGTCGAACGTATCTTATTGTTGGAAGGAGGGCGGCAATTTCTCGCTTTTGAAAGTGCCGGGCCGGTGGCGCGTGTCGATCTATCCGCGCGAGGACCTGAGCGTGGAACAGCAACTGGAGCCCGAAGCGATCCAGCGGTCGCTGCAAGAGATCGTTGCGCGGGATGCCGAATACGAGGTCCGCGAAAGCCGGGCTTATCGCATTCATCAGCGGATCGCTCCGACCTATGTGAAAGGGCGGTTGGCGCTTGCGGGCGATGCGGCCCATCTCAACAGCCCGGCTGGCGGGATGGGGCTGAACGGTGGGTTGCACGACGCTTTCGAGTTGTCCGAGACGCTTGCGGCGATTCTGGACGGGGCGTCCCTTGATCTGCTGGACCGGTATGACCGCCGGCGTCGTCCGATCGCGGCCGATCAGATCCTGGCACAGGCCGGACAGAACCGTGCCCGCATGCGCACGAAGGATCCGCAGCGCCGTCAGGAAATCATGGACGACCTGCAGGCCATCACGCGTGATCCCGCAAGGCTGAAGGCGCATCTGCTGCGCAGTTCCATGATCGACGGGTTGCGGCAGGCGGAGGCGATCACATGAGCGTTGCGTATGCACCCAAAGGGCTTGTCGGGGTTCTTACGCCGCAAGCGAACACTACCGTGGAGCCGGAATTCGCCATCCTGACGCCTCCGGGCCACGCTTTTGTCAATGCGCGCCTGACCAGTGACAAACCGACCATTCCAGAACGGTTGCGCGATTATTTCGACCATTATGGCCAGGCGGCGCAGCAATTCGCCAACGCGCCGGTGTCGGCGATCGGGTTTGCTTGCACGGGCGCGTCGTATCTTGCCGGAACGGCCCGCGAGGATGAAACCCTTGCGGGGCTCGGCCAGCAATTCGGAGTGCCGGTCATCACGGCGGCAACCGCCGTGGTGGATGCGTTGGACGCACTTGACGCGACGCGGATCGCCCTGCTGTCGCCCTACGATCAGGCCCTCGATGACGCGAGCGCGGGGTATTGGACGGCGCGGGGCCGCGAGGTCGTTGCCCGCACCTCGACATTCGAGTCCAGCGATGCGTTCCACCCGATCTATTCGATGTCGGGCACGCGTGCGGAAAGCAGTCTTGGGGCCGTTTCGGATGCGGGCGCACAGGCGATCGTCATGCTCGGCACGGGGATGCCGACATTGCAGACCATCGCCCGGTTTCCAAGGGTTGGCGACGCCGTCGTGCTGTCATGCATGTCGTGCCTGGTCTGGCGGCTCTACAGCGCCAGCCGCGGTGAGACACCGACGCGCGACAGCCTTTTGTCCTTCCATGACGATCCGGGCTGGAGGGAACGACTTGCGCGGTGGTTGGGCGCTGATGTGTGATCTGTACCCCCTAGGTGGTCCTGCGACGGGCCGGCGGCGGCTTTGTCCTTAATGTGAGTTCAAACTTGTTTTATAGATAAGACATGTCTAGCGTCATCCAAAGACATGTCCCGGGGTAAAAAGGGCACGACACGAAATCAAGCGGCGGCACCAGATGCGCCGATCATCAAAGGGAGATTCATATGACTTATTTCCACGGCAAAACTGCGCTCATGGGCGCGGCGGTCTTCGCCGGTTTGGCGCTTGGTGGTGCCGCAACGGCCCAGACGACCATCCGCGTCGCCTCTTTCACGCCAGAAGGCGCGGTTGGTGTGCAACACGTGATGATCCCATGGATGGAAGCCGTGCAGGAAGAACTGGGCGACAGCGTCGAGATGGTGCCCTTCTGGGGCGGCGCGCTGGGGCCAAGCCCGTTCGAACAATATGACCTGGTGCGCGACGGCGTCATCGATGTGGCATGGATCCTGCCCGGATACACCCCGGGCCAGTTCGCGCAACTTCAGGTGACGGAACTGCCCTTCCTGGTGGCTTCGGCCGAAGAGGCCTCGGTCGTCGGCTGGCGGCTGTTCGAGACCGGCATGCTGGAAGGGTTCGACGACGTCCATGTCCTGACCGTCTGGGCGCCTGACGTCACCAACATCCACCTCACCGATCCTGTCACTTCCCTGGAAGAGCTGAACGGCACGTCCTTGCGCACGGCAGGTGCAACGCAGGCATTGTTCGTCGATGCAATCGGCGCTGCGCCGCAGACGCTTGGTTCGACCGAGGCCAACGAAGCCATGGGCCGCGGCACCATCGACGGCCAGCTTCAGGGCTGGACAGGCATGAACACCTTTGGCGGTTTTGCGGTGTCCAATGGCGCCTACCGTGTGCCCATCGGCGCGTCACCCTTCCTTTTGCTGATGAACCTCGATCTGTGGGAAAGCCTGACCCCCGAGCAGCAAGAGGTCATGATGCGCCACGGTGGCGAAGACTTGGCGCGCCGGGGCGGCCAGGCCTATGACCAGATCACGCTTGGCATCATCGATGCTCAGCGCGACGCGGGCTACGTGATCGAAGAAGCGGATGAAGCCGACATCACCCGGTACCAGGAAGCCTATTCCGGCATCTACGACCAGTGGATCGCCGACACGTCGAACGGCGCAGACGTGCTGTCGACATTCCAGGACCTGATCGCAGGCTACCGCGCGCAGTAACGAGGCCTGTGACGGTTGCAAACAGCTTGGTGGGAGCCGCTTCATGCTAAACTTCTCCGGTCAGCGCCGATGGCTCGAAAAAGGCACTGATGCTCTGGCGCTGATCGGATTCGCCGGTCTTGTGGTGATCTGCCTGGTCACGATGTATGACGGCCTGGCGCGGTATCTGGGGTTCCCGCGGGTCTACGGCCTGCGGGATTTCGGGGAGGTCATCTTTGCCGTCCTGATCGCCTGTTGCTTTCCCATCGGGCTGTTGCGCAACCAGAACATCGCGATCACCTTTCTTGGCACGGGCCTGGGCAAATGGTTCGGGCAGGGGCCGACGCGGTGGCTTAACCTGATGGCGGCCATCCTCACGCTGGCGGCGTTCTTGATCATCACATCTGCCTTGCTCGAACG
Organism: uncultured Roseicyclus sp.; assembly: GCA_964460185.1. Lineage (GTDB taxonomy): Bacteria > Pseudomonadota > Alphaproteobacteria > Rhodobacterales > Rhodobacteraceae > JAVJPJ01. The sequence goes on from CAYWTM010000007.1 coordinate 38,394, forward strand.
GGCGGCTGGTCTTGGTGACAGGACAACACGCACGGCCGTCATGATCGTTGCCCCCTGGGTCTGGGGGGCATCCATCATCTTGTGTATCGCGGTCTTCATTCAGATCTGGGTGACGATCGCGCGGATCGCGGAATTGCGACCGGGTGTCGTGATCGTGGATGATCACGGCGGGGCCACGGAAACCGGCCTCGAGAATATCTCTTTGGAAGAGCCAGCGCCTTCTGACAACCTGTCCCGCAACCCTGACGAGCGTCCCGAAAAATGAATTCTGGTTTTGAACTCGCGCTGATCGGGTTGGCTGCGATGTTTGCCCTGATCTTTCTGCATGTGCCGATCGGGGTTGCGATGCTGCTGATCGGAGTGGCGGGGATCGCCACGTTCATCGGCTTCGACCGTGCGCTGTCGCTGGTGTCGGCCGAAACCTATTCCGCGATCGGTTCGGAAAGCCTGGCGGTGATCGCAATCTTCCTGCTGATGGGCAGCTTTGCGACGGTGGCCGGACTTTCAACCGATCTTTTCCGCATTGCCAACGCGTTCCTCGGGCATCGCAAGGGGGGTCTTGCGGCCGCAACGGTGGGGGGCTGCGCGGGGTTCGGCGCCATCTGCGGATCGTCCGTGGCCACCACGGCCACGATGGCGCGCATCGCCATTCCCGAGATGACCCGACGGTCCTAAGACAGCGGCTTTGCCGCCGGATCGGTCGCGGCGGGCGGCACCCTAGGCATCCTCATTCCTCCGTCGGTGATCATGGTGCTTTACGCCGTGCTGACCGAAAACTCCCCGCTTGCCCTGTTCGTGGCGGGGCTTGTTCCGGGGCTGATCGCGGTGGTCTTGTATCTCATCGCCATCGAGTTGACCGTCCGGCGCAACCCCGGCCTTGCCCCCGAGGCAGAGCGGATGCCCTGGCACGAAAGATGGCGGGTCGTGCGCAGCGGGTGGCGGGCGATCGTGGTGATCATCGGTGTCGCGGTCGGCATCTATGGCGGGATCTTCACCGTGCTCGAAGCGGCCAGCGTGGGGGCCGCGCTGACCTTCATCTTTGCGCTGTTTTCCGGAAACCTCAGCCGCAAGGTGTTCGCGGAATGCCTCAAGGAAACGGCCGGCAACACCTGCATGATCTTCGTGATCATCATCGGTGCCAATGTCCTGGGACGATTCCTGGCCTTTACGCGGGCGCCCGACATCATCGTGAATTCCATCGAGGCCGTGGGGTTTGCGCCGTGGATCATCTTGCTGATCCTGATCGTCTTCTACATCATCCTGGGCAGCATTTTCGACACCGTCGCGGCCATGGTCATCACCTTGCCGTTCACCTATCCGCTTGTTGTCGGATCCCTGGGCATGGATCCGATCTGGTGGGGCATCGTCATGGTCATGGTGATGGAGATCGGAATGATAACGCCGCCCATAGGCATCAATGTCTTCGTGCTGCACGGGGTGGCCAAGAACATACCGCTCAGCCGGATCTATGCCGGGATCGTGCCCTACCTCGCGGCAGATTTCGTGCGTCTGGCATTGATCGTCGCCATGCCGGTGCTGGCCATCGGACTGCCGAAATTACTGGGATACATGTGATGTCCGCCGGCGCCTTGGAGACGCCGGTTCTTGTCGTCGGCGGCGGGCCTGTCGGCCTGACGCTTGCCGGCGAGCTGGGCTGGCGGGGGGGCGAGGCCATGTTGGTCGAAACCCGCGAAGGTCCCACCGAACACCCCAAGGCGACCCTTCTGGGTGCCCGGTCGATGGAGTATTTTCGTCGGTGGGGCATCATCGACCAAATCTATGCGCGCGCCCTGCCGCCCGAAATCAACTATTTCATCACCTTCTCCACCCGGCTGACCGGACACGAGTTGCACCGCGTCACGTCGCCCTCGATCGGCGACACGATCGAGCGCCCGCCAGAGATCATGGCCCGCTACCGCGAGCTGTCGTGGTCGCCCTATTACAAGACCCAGATCGGCCAGCAGGCGCTGGAGCCGGTATTGCTGGAGTTCTTGCGCAACCAGCCCTCCATCGAGATGCGCCACGGGCATCGCTTCATCGATTTCGAGGAGGATGCCGAGGGCGTGACAAGCACGGTCGAGGATTTGGCGACCGGCAAGACCGTGACCGTCCGCTCGAAATATCTTGTTGGGTGCGATGGTGGCGGATCGGCCATTCGCAAGAATCTTGGTATCCGCATGAACGGGCGCGGGCGTATTCGCCCCAATGTCAGCTTTTTTTTCGAATCCGACGCGTTTCTCAAGGTTCACGGTCGCGGTGTCGGGAATCTCTATTTCATCTTCGCGCCTGACAGTTTTGGCGTGGTGACCGCAATCGACGGTGCGCGGCGCTGGAATTATCAGCTCTATTTCCTGGACCCGACGCGGCGCACCGATGAAGTGACCCCTGATGAAGCCCTGTTCGGGATGATGGGGCGCCCCTTTGACTACGACCTCAAGGGGGTGCAGCACTGGCACCACCACCAGTCCGTTGCGCGGGCGTTTCGGTCGCGGCCCGATGGGGACGTTGCCGGCAAGACGGGGCGGGTGTTCCTTGCAGGGGATGCGGCGCATCTGTTTCCGCCCACCGGCGGGGTCGGCATGAATACCGGGATCGGGGATGCGGTCGATCTCGGCTGGAAGCTTGACGCGGTTCTCAAAGGATGGGGCGGCGCCGATCTGCTGCGATCCTACGAACACGAACGCAAGCCAATCGCGGTGCGCAACAGCGTGATCTCGGCGAACAATTCCGACAAGATCGACATGGTCATGGACGAAACGCCCCCCGAGGTCGAACAAGCTGGCCCCGAGGGCGACGCGATCCGCGCGGAAGTTGCGCGCAAGATCCGGTGGATGGCACGGCAATTCAACTCGGCCGGCACCCATCTGGGCTATCGCTACATCGCCAGCCCGGTGATTTGCGCCGATGGCACTGCCGAACCACCCGACGACCCGAACCAGGTTGTGCCGTCCACCTGGCCCGGGTCGCGCGCGCCCCACGCATGGCTGACCGAAGACACCAGCGTGCGCGGCCGCTCGACCCTTGACTGGTTCGGGCGCGATTTCGTGCTTGTTGCGGCGCGCGACGCAGATGGCCAGCAGATCGAGGCGGCTTTTGCCCGCGCAGGCGCGCCGCTTCGCACCGAGGTCATGCCCGGCCCCGATATCGAGACCCTGTTCGAGGCGCCCCTGGTTCTGGTTCGCCCCGACGGGCATGTCGCCTGGCGTGGTACAAGCGCAACCTTGGACGAGGCGCATTTGATCGCGTCTCGGGTCACTGGGCAGACCTGATATTCGCGTGGTCCCATGACCCGAACCGGCAGCTTGACGGGGCAGGTGGCCCGGCATCGGGGAAACCGGGCCCTTTGGGCGCGGGTTCATGCCCGCGTCGATGACGGGTTCCCATGCATGGCATTCGATCTCCTCAAACACATGCGCTTCAAGTATAAAGGTATGAAAATACTCGCCGGTTGAATATCGTGATCGCGGATCGTCAACGGGTTGACCGAGGCGTGCATTGCCATAGCATCACACCTTGTTGGGAGGCCAATTTCCGTGACCATCCATACCCAAGCGAAGGTACCCGAAGGCGGCAAGGCTCGCCGGGTCTACCTGTCCCTGCGCGACGAAATCACCAACGGAACGTTGTTGCCCGGCGCGCGCCTTCCAGGTGAACACAAGCTGGCCGCCAACTTCGACGTGAGCCGCATCACGATCCGGCGCGCGCTGGATGCGCTGGCCATGGATGGCCTGATCGAAAAACGCGCCGGCACCGGGTCGATCGTGTTGCGTGTCGCGGCGGACGAGCAGCGCATCGCGGCGGATTTCGCCACCCTGATCCCGCAACTTGTGGAAATGGACAGGACGACCACGGTCCGTCTGCTGTCGTTCTCTTACGCGGCTGCGTCCGAGGCGGTGGCCAAGGCGCTTGGTATCGAAACCGGCGCCAAGGTGCAAACGGCCGTTCGTGTGCGATCTTTCGGGGATCAGCCATTTTCGCATCTCACGACCTACGTTCCCGAAGGCATAGCCGAAACCTACGACGAGGCTGATCTTGCAACGCAGCCGCTGTTCCGCCTTTTGGAGAAAAGCGGGGTCGCGGTGGATTCCGCGCATCAGTCGGTGTCGGCCGCCCTTGCATTGCCCAATGTCGCCGAGGCGCTCAACATTGCGGTCGGATCGCCCCTGCTGTTCGTGCAGCGGGTCGTGCGTGACAACAAGGGACGGGGCGTGGAATACCTGTCCGCGCTCTATCGGCCTGACCTTTTCCGGCTGGAGATGGGTCTGGCACGGGTAGGGGCCGGAGAGACGCGCCACTGGGAACCGGTCATCGGCGCCCGCGACACCTGACCGGGCGATCCCCCGAAACCGCGTCAGAAACGAAGGCGATAGAGTAATCCCATCGTGATGTCTGAACCCGCATCACCGCCGGTGCCGATTTCACCGGACAGGCTCAGGCTTGCGCCGTTGCGCGTTGCAATGGTCGCCTGCGCCCCGACAAAACCCCGCGCATCGAATCCCGAGGGGTCTGTGCCAAAGTTGACAGGCAGCCCGGCGACCGTGGCCATGACGTCGTCGGCCAGCGTATACCCCAGATCAAGCCCGCCATAGACACCAATCGCCATGGGCCCGAGGCCGGTGTCCACGGGGGCCAGATCGGTGTCGACCCGTGCGCGCAGGTCGACCCTTTGCGACACCCGTTCCCCGACGATCATGTCGGCCTGCGAGCCGGTTTCGGCAAAGGCGTCGGTCCGCTGCCAGCCATAGCGCAAGCGCAGGCTGGGCCGCACGGGTCTGTCGCCGAACCGGGTTTCGGTGCCGATGGTAGCGGACAGGCCGAAAAACCGGCTGTCGGGGCTGGCGGTTGCATCCTCGATCCCGGTGAGCACCGTGTTGTTGGCCACACGACGGGTCGAGTCGTTTGCGATGGTGCCAAAGCTCAGCGCGGTGTCGAAGACCACCGAACCCGTGCGACCACCCCAGGTCAGCCCGCCGAATGTCACCGCGCTGTCGATGCGGGAACTGCTGAAGGCGGTCTCGTATCCCAGGGTCTGCGTGCCGACGAACCCGCCCAGGTGGCGGTCGGCTGACAGCGCGAAGGTGGTGCCCAACATGCCGGACACGGCATCGGTATCGCCGCCGCTCAGGATATTGCCGGTGGCCCAGAGGCTGCGGCCCTCTGGCCAGCCGCCGGTCAGGCGCTGATCAAGTGCAAAGCCGATCTGGTCCAACGTCGAAAACGCGGCCTGATCCATCGCCGCGAAATGCGCCGGGTCGAAGACATAGAGCGTGGTGCCGTCCACAAGCTGCGGGCGACCGTCGCTGAGGATGGTGTCGGG
>CAYWTM010000007.1:43810-50657 GCA_964460185.1 uncultured Roseicyclus sp.
GTCGATCGGGTCTCGATGACGATCCCTGCTCCGGTGCTGGCCTGAATGCCGAGCGCGCCGTCCCCCGACGTGGAAATGAGCAGGCCGTCATAAAGCGCCGAATTGCCGTTGCCGGTGAGAGCGATGCCGTGCGAATCCAAACCCGTGGTCTGGATTTCCCCGTTTTCGGTGACGGATACGGTGTTGTTGCCCCCAAAAACCGATATGCCACGCGCATTGAGGCCGTTGGTCGAAATGAAGCCGCGATTGATGATTGTATTTCCGCCGCCCGATGCATCGACCCCGTCCACACCGTCACCAACCACCTCAATGGTTCCAGTGTCCGTCACGATCAGCGTGTCGTCGCCATCGACAATGTGCGGTGGGTCGCCCGGTGGTGGCAAACCATTGGTGACGTTGGTCGGTCCGTTGACCGTAAACGTTTCCTGCGCCTGCGCCGCCCCCATCGGCAGAACGACGGACAGCAGAGCCGCAAGGCTCACACCGGATCGAAGGATACCTGTGTTCTTTTTCATTTTTGTTTGCCCGGTTCCAAAAGCCTGTAGCGGTCCGCGCGTTATGCTTTTGCGCGTTGCGCATTCCTCTTGTCGGTCTCGCCCCGGCATGCTGGCCGGAACGTTCGCATCTCGATGCGTTATCCATCAGGTTGCGGATTTAGGGAATGCGGACCAACGCATTAGGCCTATGCACGAATGCAGGTACGAAATGGGCGGATAAGGCTTGCGGGTGCGGGTCCCGTGGTCCGCGCCGCTAAAGGTCCAGCGATCGCCTCAGGGCCGCCAGCAGAACCATGCGGGTCTCGTTTTGCGCCATGACCGGATCGGCAATCGCTTGGGCGGCCTCCATCGCCTTGGGGAGGTTGCCATAACCGCTCAGCGCGGTCGCCAGTATCCCGAGAACGGTGTCGCGGGCGCCGGCATCCGGTGCTTCCAGCGCGACGTCCAATGCCTCGTCGATGCGGTTCGCAAGGACCAGCTGGATGACGAGGTTCCGTGTCATCTGCAGGCGTGCGGCCGGGTCATCCGTCTGCGCGACGGCCTGTCGTGCGATCGCCAGATAGGTGGTGAACTCGTCCTGGGTGCCGGACTGCGCAGCGAAGCCGAGATTGACGATGCGCCCCAGCCGTTGCAGATGCGTATCTTCCAGAAACCGCAAACGGGTTTCGGCCTGTTCGAACTGGCCCCGGCTTGATTCCAGCTCAGCCAGGCGGCTGATCGTGTAGTCGGTGAGGGGCACCCATTCCGGCCCTTCGACCAACCCGATGACAATCCCCGCCGCGATATCGGCAATGCCGCCGGAGCCTGATAGGTCCGCGGCCCGCGCCAGGGTGATCAGGCCTTGCGCCTGCATGTCCCAATCGGCGTGCGCGGCCAGAATGGTCAGGGCGGTGTCATATTGCCGACCTTCGATCAGGCTGAGCGCGATGTTGGCCAGATCCTGTTCGCGCCATGACCTGTCGGACACCCGCGCCAGCGTCTGCAAGGCCCAGTCTGCATCCCCGGACATGGCCATCGTCTGTGCCAGGAACGACAGGGCCCGGTCAAAGCGCTCCCCGACCTCAGCCCCGTCGCGCGGGCCGTCTTCCAGCACAACCAGCGCGTCTGCAAGAAGGGTGCGCCAGTCTATTCCTGCGTCCATGTTCAGCGCGATCTGCGCCACCATGTTCAATGCATCGACCCGGTCGAACCGATAGCTGCTGACATCGGAAACCGCATCCAGGGCAAGGTCCGGGCGGTCAATGGTCAGGGCGGCGCGGGCAAAGACCTCGTAGACATAGAACCGCTGGTCCGCGTTGGGGAGGGTGGCCATGACGCGGCGTGCCTCGGCAAAGGAGCGTTCGGCTCCGGCCATATCTCCGGCTTGCGCCAATCCGGCGCCCAAGCGGGCTGCTGCCATCACGCGCCATGTCGGATCGTCAATCCGGTCCGTGACATCCCGCGCAAGGTCAAGCTGGCCTGCCTGAACGCGATTGGACACGATCCGGTTCAACAAGGACCCCCGTCGCGCGATGTCGTCGGGAATGGTCTCGGCGATCAGGCGCAGGGCCAGGTCAGTCTGCCCGTCGGCCACCAGCGCCACCGCCAGCTTGTCCAGACCAACATATTCCAGCGGACGCCCCGACCGGTCCGTTGCGGCCAGATCCGCCAACGCCCGGTCCAGACTGTCATGCAGCACCAGGTTCGATATGTGATGCGCGCGGGCGCGCTCATAGGCGTCGCCATCCGACATCATATCCAGCATGGCAAGGCCGCGCCGCGCGCTTTCGGTGCCCAGAACGGTGATGACATCCAGGATCGCGGTATCGCGCAACCCCGGCCAACCCGGTGGATCCTCCAACCGTTCCAGCACCTGTGTGGCCGCGTCGAATTGTGCCCCCTCCGCCAGTGTCACGGCCAGTTGAAACTGCGTCCGGGCGGCCATGTCAGGGTCGGGAGTTGCCTGCTCGATCGCCAGCAGTTCCCGGGTAATCGGATCCGCACAGATCGGGCTGGGTTCGACAAGGCAGGTGTCGAGGCTGACCTGGGCCGCAGCAAGGTCAGCGCAAAAGCCCGCAGCAATCAAGACAGTCGCAATTCGGTACGCGCGCACAATCACACCTGTCTCCGAAAATACCCGGCGATCAGGATCAGACCGACAAGCGGCGCGGCCACGACCGCCGTGATCGACAGCACCGCCAGCAGCATCCCCCATGCAAGCAGGCCTTCGACCGGCATGGAAGTGACAAATCCCCGAAACAAGGGCAGGGCGGTCGCGATCAGGGTCAGCAATACAAGGTAGAGAGCTACCGTCACAGCAGGCGCCGCAACCCCGGTGGCCAGCGAAGCGATCATGACGCACCAGGTGCCGACAATGGCCACCCCGGTCACCAGCCTGCGGGGCGCGTGTTGGTTTCGATCTTGGGTGCCGCGCATGGTGGAGCCTTCGTGGTTCGGAAGCGGCATTAACTTTTGAAAAACTGCTAACCAGATGGTCGGAACCATAGACGCGGTCTGCGCATTTCGGAAGGCGCACGAATGCATTAGGGTTATGCAATTCCCCGGATTCCCTTGCGTCAATTCTGCCAGATGACTCACAGGGTTGAAATTTCTCGCGGAATCGAAGACCTATTGCAATCACAGCGCTCAATTGCGCGGGTGGATGCGCAAAGCAAATTCGGGCAGACGATGATTTCAGAAGCTGACCAAAGGGCTATTGTCGCCCGCATCGGAACAGGAGACCGCGGGGCCTTCGAAGAGTTCTACCGTGCGTACGAACGACTGCTTTACCGATTTATACTCTCCAAATTGAACGATCCGCACGAGGCCGCCGACATACTCCATGACGTGTTCATGGAGATCTGGCGCGCAGCGGATCGTTTCGAGGGGAGATCAAAGGTGCAGACTTGGCTATTTGGAATCGCCTGGCGCAAGGTCATTGACCGGTTGCGCAAGCATGGTCGCATCACCGTGACGGACGATCTGCCCGATGTCGCGGATGACAGCCCGGACGCTGCCGCCTGTCTGGTCGCCGGCCAGGAAGCCGCCCATGTGCGCCATTGTCTTGGCGAACTGAAGGAGGATCACCGCATGGCAGTCACGCTCGCCTTCTACGAAGACATGAGCTACGGCCAGATCGCGGAAATCGCGGGAGTGCCGGAAGGCACGATCAAGACGCGGGTGTTCCACGCCAAGAAACTTCTTCTGCGCTGCCTTTCCGTAGCCATCGGTCCGAGGGCTGCATCATGACCCGCCCCCGCGAAGAGATCGAGGCGCTGTTGCCCTTTTATGTCAACGGCTCGCTCGACGCCGAGGACAAGGCCATTGTCGAAGCGGCGCTTGTCGACGACCCCGACTTGCAGGCCGACCTGGAGGCTTTGTCGTCAATCCGCGAAACGATGCGCGCGGATGCGGATGACGCACGCAGCCCCGGAGAATTCGGTCTAGCCCGCCTGATGCGGGACCTGGACAAGGAACCGGGTCGGGCCGCGCCAGCGCCAGCGCCAGCGATCGCGCGCGCGGCACGAGGCCGGCTGTGGCAGATCGCTGCCGGCGTTCTTCTGGCGATCGGGCTTGTTCAGGGCGTCTTGCTGTATCAGGCCGGCGGTGAAGGTTTCCGCCTTGCCAGCGGCGGCGATCAGACACAGGCCGTCATGACGGTTGCCTTCAATCCTGACGCCCGCGAAGCCGATATCCGGACCCTGATGCTGGATGTCGGGGTTGAAATCATTGCGGGGCCCTCGGCGATTGGCCTTTACGAACTGTCATGCACGCCGGGAATCGCGCTCGACCAGGCATTCGCAAGCCTTGTCGCGGCGACGGACATTGTTGAAATCGTGACGTTGATCGATGATCAGAACTGACCGCGAATCCGTGTTCCGCTTTCTTTGTGGCCTGATGCTGCTGATATCGCTGTTGCTGGCTGGGGTCAGCATGGCTTCGGCGCAGACCAGTCGAGGCGGCGGCCGAGACGGGGATGATGGCGGCGGTGACCGGGAAGACAGCCGCGCGATCATATCGGCCGACATTGTCCGTACTGCCAATCGACCGGAATACATCCTCGTCGTGCCGCCAGCCCAGGCTCAGGCGGCGGTCGATGCGCTTTCGGCATCGGGGGCACAATCGCTGCGGCAAAGGTCCTTGGCGGCGCTTGGGCGACAGGCGGTGGTCTTCCTGTTGCCCGATCAGCTCGACCTCCAGGACGCGCAGGCGCTGGTTGCCGATGCGGCCCCTGATGCGGTGATCGATCTGCACCATATCTACCGGTTCGCCCAGGGTGCGCCGCGGATCTACGCGCCGGACCTCATCGGGGATCCCGGACCGGGCCGATGCGCGGCGCCCCGATCGGTCGCAATCGGGCTGATCGACGGGCCGGTCGATTCAGGGCATGCGGCGCTGGCCTCTGCCACGGTCGTCGTCGAAAGCGTGCTGGGCAGCGGGCTGCGCCATGCAGAGGTCGCCCATGGCACTGCGATCGCGGCGCTGATCGTCGGCCGCGATGGGTCCGGATCCCTCGCCGGGTTTGCCCAAGGCGCGCGGCTTCATGCCGTCACGGCTTTCCGGCGCGAAGGCGGGGGGAATGTGACGGATGTGGAATACCTCGGCGCGGCGCTGGACCGGCTGTTGGCGCGCGGTGTCCGGCTTATCAACATGTCCTTTGCCGGGCCGCAAAACCGCGCTTTCGCCGAATTGTTGTCGGCTGCGGCGGCGCGCGGGGCCGTGATGGTTGCAGCGGCCGGAAATGACAGCACGTCGCGCCCGGTCTATCCCGCTGCTCATCCGTCGGTGATTGCCGTGACGGCCGTGGACGCCCGTCTGCGGCGGTATGGCTCGGCCAATACCGGCGGACATATCGAGTTTTCTGCCCCCGGGGTCGATCTTTACGTGGCCGCGCGCAGGGGCGGGCACTACGACAGCGGCACGTCCTATGCCGCGGCCATCGTTACGGCGTTGATCGCCCGGATGGGCGGCGTGTCGTCCCAGACCGCGCGGCGACTGCTGGTCGGCACCGCGCAGGATCTGGGAGCCGCCGGCCGCGACGGAGAGTTCGGCTGGGGGCTGGTGCAAGGCCCGTCTTGCTAGACATCCGTGTTTGGCGCTCGAGGCAACCATGCCGCCGGATATTCTCCGAGGCCCGATGTCCTGAAAATATTGTCATCGGTTTTTTGAACCGTTCTCCGGCCCGCCCGACTTACAGGCACACACGGCATGTGGCCGTGTCTTTTGTAACCATCGGAGACGTCTACATGAAACCGACCTTGTTCCTCGCGCGATCTGCTGTCGCGCTGACCTTGTCTTCCCTTGCGGTCGGCAGTGCGCTTGCAGATGACGGAGTCACGCCACTGGGAAATTGCTACAATACCATTATGGATATCTGCAACGCGGAAGACGACGTCGAGGGGTGTGCGGTCGCCGGCATGGATGCCTGTGACGAGACCTATGGAGACAGCACCAGCCCCGGCGGCGTGTTGGAACGCATCCGCATTCTTGTCGGGCCGGACCGCGGTGGAAATACCCGCTACAGGGTGATTTTGGAAACCGATCGCACGGAGCCCGGCCGCCCCGGCACCCATGATGGTGAGGACGGGACGTCTTCCGAACCCAACAGAGACCCGGATCGTGGTGACGACGACCGGCAGCCCCAGCAAGGAAACTAGCCTGGCGGTCTCGGGCCCAATACCAATCGGACATGCCGCGTGACATGCTGCCCGCCCTCCAACGACCTGGGGGCGGGCCAAAAGCGTGGTGGCGTGACGCGGCATCGGCCGAAGGCTGGAACGGGTGCCATCGTACCGATCCATGGATCGTCGAGGGGACAGTGTCACAGCCCCGTTTCCCAGCCTGTGCACCCTATGGCGGATTTTCAGAAGTCTTTTTGAACCATCCGCCGGGCCGCCCGACCAACAGGCATACACGGCATGTTGCCGTGACGTTTCCAAACACGGGAGACCCCGAGATGAAACTGTCCTTGTATGTTGCGCCCTCTGTTCTTGCGCTGACCCTGTCCTCGTTTGCAGCTGGCAGCGCCTATGCTGACGCAAGCACGTCGCTTCCGGCCTGCTACGATCATGTGATCACGGCATGCAACCAGACTGCGCATCCCGTGTCTTGCTCGGAATCCGGCATGGATGCGTGTGACGAAGAACACTCTGCCAGCGATGTCGGTATCGATTTGCGCGGCATCCGCATCCTGGTCGGTCCCGACCGTGGCGAGGAAACCGTCTACCGCATCGTCCTGGAAACCGACCGTCCGCAATCGCGACGCCCTGGCACCCATGATGGTGACGACGGGTCGAGGCCGGAACCCTCCGACGACCCCAATGGCGGCGGCACTGGCCAGCAGCCCCAGCAGGGCAATTAACCGCTGTTCC
>CAYWTM010000007.1:50757-54271 GCA_964460185.1 uncultured Roseicyclus sp.
CATGGACTGGAACGACATCAGAGTATCATTGGCCATTGCGAGGGCCGGCTCCCTCAACCAGGCCGCCCTGCTGCTGGGCATGGATCAATCCACCGTCAGCCGGCGCCTCACGGCTCTGGAAGCCAAGCTGGGAACCGCCCTCTTCCAGCGCTCCAGTCACGGCGTTTTGCCAACTGAGGCCGGATCTGTGTTTGTTGCCAAGGCCATCGAAATCGAACGACAGGCGGGCGCGCTGGTTGACCAGGTCAAAGCTGCCGGCGGCAGCCATGCCGGTGTCTTGCACGTGTGCGGCGATCAATGGATCCTCAAGCAGCTGGCGGCCTTTGGCTTGCTGGATTTCATGGCAAAGAATCCCGAAGTCGAAGTTGTGCTGAACTCGGAAGGCAATGACCAACGTGCGTGGCATCAAAATGCCAGTGTCGCGCTTTGTTTCACCGCGAAACCGGTTGACGGCGCTTTCGCGATCAAGCTCGGCGCTGTGCCCCATGCGGTGTACGCGGCCGACGGCAAAAATCCGCACGCCTGGGTGAGACTTCACAAAGAACAGGACCCGCTCGAGGTCAAGACGCACTGCGCTGACGGTGGCGCAATCGACGACATGCCATGTCGCCTTCGCACATCTGATCCGGAAACCGTGCTGACAAGCGTTGCCGCCGGGGTCGGAAAAGCCATCCTGCCCCGATGCCTGGGTGACGCAGATATCAGATTGAAATGCATTTCAAAACGCGAAGGTGATCTGTATCGCAATCTCTACCTGCATGTGCATCCCGATGCGCTGTCGTCAAAGAGAGTCGAAGCCATGGTGGCCTTCTTGCGGGCCTCATTTGCCGATATCTTCCTGCCGCATGGCGCAAGCCGGGCTGTTCCCGGCGACGTGAAACACTTGAATGGTGGCGGGGACTTACCGCTTCGCCTGGCCGCAATATCGCGCCAATCATCCTAGGCGAGCCTGCCGGGTTTCCTGTTGGCGCGCCGATGCGTCCGGCCTAAAGGCCGAAAGATGCCTTGAGCTTCATCAACGCGACCAGGGCGGCATCGCGCCGTTCGGTCAGCGTCGCCTTGTCCTGACTGGCCAGCTCCCTCTCGACGCCCGCCACAAGCTCGGTCTTCAGATCCTCGCTCAATTGCGGGGTGCCCAATGTGCGCCAGCGCGCTTCTTGTGTAGGGCCCAAACGGTCAAGGTATCCGCGATACCCGGCCTCGCCCCCACCCAGGTGATAGGTCAGATGCGGCCCCATGAAGGCCCAACGCATTCCCGGCCCATACGCGATGGCCTTGTCGATATCCTCAACATCGGCGATGCCCTCGGCCACGAGGTGAACGGCCTCGCGGTAGAGCGCCGAGGTCAGCCGGTTGGCCAGGTGGCCGGGCACCTCGCGTTTTACCCGGATGGTGACGCGCTGCATCTGCGCATAGAACCGTTCGGCGATGACGCGCGTGGCCTCGGTCGTGTGCTGACCCGACACCAGTTCCACCATGGGAACAAGGTGGGGTGGGTTCATCGGGTGGGCCACGAGAATGCGCCCGGGGTGGCGTGCATCAACTTGCATGTCGGTGGCGGTGAGCGACGACGTGCTGGAGGCGATCACCGCATCCGCACCGACAACGCTTTCGATCGCCGCGATGATGGACCGTTTCACCTCGATGCGTTCGGGCCCGTTCTCCTGGATGAAATCGACCCCGGCGAGCGCGTCGAAATCGGGGGTGACGGTGGGCGTGGGGATCTCGCGGCCTTCGGTCAGCCCCAGGGCGGCCAGGTTCGGCCAAGCCGTGTGCACGAAGTCCGTCAGGCGGTCGCGGGCCGCCGGGTCCGGATCGACGACGATCACTTTGCAATTTCGGGCCAGGAACAGGCTGGTCCAGCTCATCCCGATCAATCCTCCGCCGACAACCCCGACAGAGCCAAATTCAGCCATCGCGCACCTCGCGGATTGTCTTGTGGATGACCCCCTTGATCCATGAGGTCGCAGGGACAGGCGGAACCGGGTCGCGCCCCTTCCGCAAGGCGGCGCCGGTGACACGACCAAGCTTGGCGCGGGCGGCCCTGAATGGCAACTCCCGGTCGGGCAGGCGGGGCGGTGGCCTCGATTCCCCCTTTCCACGCGCGGCCTTATCATTCAGCGTGACACGGGATCGGTATTTCGCGATCCGGGCGCGGAAGGGCGCCCCCAGGATGCAAGGCAGACACATGACCCAACCTCTTTCCTCGTCTGCTGTCCCGGATACGGGGCAGGTGCGGTGGCTGATCTTGCTTGGCGTGTGGCTGATCTATTTCTGCTTCGGTCTGACCATCGCGTCGATGGCACCGCTCATCGGCCCGATCAGTGCCGAGCTCGGGATCGGGAATGGCCTGATGGGGGCGATCCTGGGGGCATGGCCGTTGACCTATATTCTGGCCGCCATTCCGTGCGGGATCTTGCTCGACCGGTTGGGGGCGCGGCGGATGCTTTTGCTCGCGGCGCTGGTCATGGCGGCATCGGGTCTGGCCCGCAGCTATGCGGAAACGCCGTTCCAGCTGCTCCTGGCGGTTTCCCTGTTCGGTATCGGCGGGCCGATGATTTCGGTCGGCGCGCCCAAGATCATCGCGCGTCTGTTCCAGGGCAAGGACCGCGCCACAGCGATGGGCGTCTATGTGACCGGTCCGTATCTGGGCGGCATCCTGTCGCTGTCGCTGACCAACAGCCTGGTCATGCCTCTGGTCGGCGATGACTGGCGCAACGTCATGCTGGTCTATGCCTTTCTGGTGGGGTTGAGCGGCTTTGTCTGGTTCGGCATCGCCAGCCTGCCCGCCGCCCGCAAGCATGGCGGCGATGAGGAAGGTGGCAAGAAATTCAACCTGGCGGCGTTTCTGGAAATCGTGCGCCTGCCCGAGGTGCAACTGATCCTCGCGATGAGCATCGGGATTTTCTTCATCAACCATGGACTGAACAACTGGTTGCCTGAAATCCTGCGCAGCCACGGCTTTTCGGCGATCGATGCGGGGTTCTGGGCTGCGATTCCATCGTCGATAGGGATCATCAGCGCCCTGGTGATCCCGCGTCTGGCGATACCCGAACGCCGCTTGACGGTGATGGCGGCATTGTTCGGGTTCTCGCTGCTGGCAAGCGTGCTGCTGCAGGTGACGGCGGGGCCGTTGCTGGTGGCCGGGCTGATCTTGCAAGGAATGGCGCGCGGCGCAATGATGACGGTGGCGATCTTGTTGTTGATGGAAACCCCGCGCATCCCGCAAGAACGGCTGGGACTGGCGGGGGGGCTGTTTTTCACCTTTGCCGAGATCGGTGGAGTGATGGGCCCGGTCACCTTCGGCGTTCTGTCCGATGTGTCCGGCGGTTTCGTCTTGCCGCTGGTTGCGATGACGCTGATGTGCAGCATCTTGCTGGTGATACTGGCCCGCCTGCGGGCGTTGTTGGCGCGGGGGTAAGTGATTTCCGGTCCGCAAGGTCGGCGCTCTTTCGCGCGCCTCCCGAACGCGGCAACTCGTCTCGCCCCTGCGGCACAGAGATCCGTGGACGCC